>JANQZQ010000061.1:16775-28488 GCA_030728545.1 Ilumatobacteraceae bacterium | reverse complement strand
GTTATGTCGCGAGGGTGCCGAGGTATAGCTCGATGACCTTGGGGTCGTGCAATAACTTGTCGCCTGTATCCGTGTAGGCATTGGTGCCTTGATCAAGCACATACCCGCGATGACAGATCTGCAGACAACGACGCGCGTTCTGCTCCACCATCACGACCGATACGCCCGCCTTGTTAATCTCGCGGGTGCGCACAAAGACCTGATCTTGCAACACTGGCGACAATCCGGCAGATGGTTCGTCGAGCAAAATGATCTCTGGGTTCATCATGAGTGCGCGACCCATCGCCAGCATTTGGCGCTCGCCGCCAGATAACGAACCGGCGCGTTGCGAGCCACGCTCGGCCAGACGCGGAAACATGCTCTGGACGAAATCTGCTCGTTCGCGAAACTGCTTGGGCTTTAGGTAGATACCCATCTCCAAGTTCTCCAAGATGGTGAGCGAGGGAAACACGTTGTCGCGCTGCGGCACATAGCCAATGCCGCGCTCCACAAGCTCGTGGGCGTGTAAACCCACGATTGACTCACCGCGATGCGTAATCACACCCGACTGCACGCTCAACAAGCCGAACAATGCTTTGAGCAAGGTGCTCTTGCCAGCCCCGTTCGGGCCGATGATGCCTACTATCTCGCCGCGATGCAACGACAACGAACAGTCATTGAGAATATTTACCCCAGGTGTATAGCCCGCTGTAACCCCCTTGGCTTCGAGCAAGACTTCAGCTGTGGTGGGGTCGGTGGTCATGTCAGTTCTACCTGCGAGAGATCTTCGCCATGGTGGGCACCAAGATAAGCGTCCACAACAGCCTTGTTGGTTTTAATCTCCGCTGGGGTGCCTTGGGCGATTATGCGACCCTCGGCCATGACCACTACCCAGTCGGCGATCTCTTGCACTACATCCATATTGTGTTCGACAAATATCACGGTGCGACCTTCACCTGGCAAAGCCTTGATGAGCTCGAGCAAACTCTGAGCCAGAGCCGGGTTGACACCCGCCATCGGTTCATCAAGCATCACCAAGCGCGGGTCGGTCATAAGGGCACGGGCCATTTCCAATAATTTGCGCTGACCACCCGACATGGTTCCCGCATACTCATCTCGCATGTGGGTGAGGTTAAATCGCTGCAAGATTGCATCGGCACGCTGCTCAATGTCTTGTTCCTGTTTAGTCCAATAGCCCGGAATAAGAGCGGCCCAGAATTTTTCTCCCCGCTGATTCAGGGCGCCGAGTTTCATATTTTCAATTGTCGATAACTTGGCAAGTGCTTTAGTCAATTGAAATGTACGCACCATCCCCTCGGCGGCAAGGCGATGCGGCGGCGTGCCAGTGATGACCTTGCCGTCGAACTGAATTTCGCCTTCGTCAACTTGATCAAACCCGGTCAGCAGATTAAAAAACGTGGTCTTGCCCGCCCCATTGGGCCCGATCAGCGCTGTGATCTTGTTGCGGCGGATTTCGAGTTGGTCGACATCAACTGCCCGCAGACCCCCGAATGTCTTGACCACTCCGGTGGCGACAAGGATTGGTTCGTCAGCGACTGTCAAGGGCCATCTCCTCACGTGAGCCAAAGATTCCCTGCGGTCGGAAGCGGGCCAGGAGCATGAGCCCCAATCCAACCAAGATGAAACGCAACATGGCGATATTGAAATCCGAGAGCTGCACGGTGTCTTCCAATGTGGAGCGCAGATCGGGCGGTAGTTGCCGCAGAGTATTTTCGATGAACACAATGAGCGTCCAATAAATAGATGAACCAATGATTGGCGACCAGACCCGGCCAGGCCCACCAATAATGAGAATCGTCCAAATGGTGAACGTAATGACCGGATTGAATGTGTCGGCTTGCACCGACGCCTTTTGAATCACCTGTATTACTCCGGCGACCGCTCCAATCATGCCACCGAGCATCAGCGATTGCATTTTGTAAAAGTACGAGTTCTTGCCCAGCGCACGTGCTGCGTCTTCGTCTTCGCGAATTGCGCGCAGGGTTCGGCCCCACGGTGAGCGCATCAGTTGGCGCACCATCAAGGTGATCAAAATCAGAAGTGTCCAGCCGACCATCAATACCCAAACGTCACGCCCCAAGTACTTAAACGGCCCAAACGAGTAGAACTCACCCAACTCAAACGGGCTCAAGTCATAGAACGGCCCAGCAAATTGATTGACGCCCTCCACCCCACCAGTGATTGGCCGCATCACCCGTGAGCGGGCGAGCAAGCGAATGGTCTCCGACGCAGCGATGGTGACCAGCGCTAGATAATCAGCCCGCAACCGCAGGGTGGGCAGTCCCAAGAGCAACGCGAGTACACCGGCATAGACGAACGCAAAAATGATGCCTACCCAGAAGTTCCATCCCAGCCAAAACACCGACACGCCCACGCCGTAGGCGCCAGCGGCCATAAAGCCCACCTGGCCGAAATTCATGAGCCCCGTGTAACCAAAATGCACGTTGAGCCCCACTGCGGCCAAGGCATAGACCACTACTTCGGGGCCAATCATGGCCGAAAACGACCGCTCGAAAATAAAGCCCCAGTCCATGTCAGCCAATCCGTTGTTTCTGGCCGAGGATGCCTTGCGGTCGAAGGAGCAAAGCCAAGATCAGCATGACGAGTGCGGTCATGTTCTTGAGTTCGGTATCGATGATGAGCGTCGACCAGTTGATGGCGATACCCACCATCAACGCCCCCACGAGTGCGCCGTACGACGTGCCGAGCCCTCCGAGGGTTACTGCGGCAAAAATGAGCAACAAGATGCGAGCACCAATATCCCACTTGACGGTGTCGAACCCGAAGAATGTGCCTGATAGTGCGGCCAAGGCCCCGCCGAATATCCACACTTGGGCGATCACTCGCTCAACATTGATGCCCGACGATTCGGCCAAGTCGCGGTTGTCGGAAACCGCCCGCATGGCACGACCAGTGCGAGTGCGGCCGAGACCGATGCCCACTGCAATCAGAATGATGATCGATACCACCATCGCTGTGGCATCACGACTGGTGAGTTCCATACCCAAGAACGAGTTGGCTCGTTGGGCTGCATAATCTTTGTAGACGCGATACCGACTACCAAAGAAGTAGACGAAGACATATCGCAAAAAGATCGCTAAGCCGATGGTCATAACCATCTGAGCGAGTAGCGACACGCCAGCGTTACGGGATGGGCGAAACACCACTCGGTTGAGCCCGTAACCCAATACGCCTCCCATTACCGCTGCCAAAGCAGTAGCAATGATGAAATTGACGCCGGCACCGAATGGTGCTGGCCAGCCAGCAAGAAATCCGAACGTGCCGACTAGGCCGTAAATATTGAAAAAATATGCCATCAGGGTGCCCCAGGTGATGAGTTCAGCGTGGGCGAAGTTCACCAGGCCCGTAGTGCCAAAGATGAGCGACAACCCAATCGAGGCCATTGCCAGATACAAGCCCAGCTTTAAGCCTTCAAGCGTGAGCTGGCTCACGCGACGCACCGAGAACTTGCTCTCGGATGTTGCGGCCACGGTGTCACCGGTAACCAACGGAAAAATAATCCGTTGGTCGGCGTTTTCACTCACCTTGACCACCAAATTGGCGCGCGACGGATCTTTGAGTGTTACCCCATCGGGCAACGTAGCCGTATTCAGCGTGATGGAGTATTCGCCCGGGCTAGAGACGGGAATACGGAAATTGCCGTCCTTGTCGGTGGTGTCTCCCCCAACATCGTCAATGGAGAGCTCGACTCCTTCGATAAACACCTTTGCGCCCGTGGCATCGGTGTATTGCAGCGTGCCTATGACGCCTAGGTCTTCTTGTACCGCTTCCACCAACGCTGCACTTTGGCCAGCCCCGCCGACCAGCCCGAAGCCTGCCCCGAGCGCCAAGCCCAAGGCCAAGCGCACAGTCCAACGGCTTTTTGGCATCCTCATAGTGTGCCACAACTTCCAGCCGGGAGCCTAAGGAGATCGCTGCGAATGAAGGCCTATGAATTATTGCGCCACGGCTTTGACCTGCGCTTGGGCGACCAGATTCAGCGCTGCCAACCACACAGCCACACTGCCAGCAATGTGAATCGCAACGAGCACAATCGGCACGCCGGTGAAATACTGCCAGTAGCCGACCCCACCTTGCAGAATTGCAAATAGTAAAAAAATCTCCCAGGCAGCGGTGATATGGCGATGCACTCGAGCCTCGCGCCACAGGGCTACTCCCAACCAGACTGCTGCGCTCACGGTCGCAATCACCGACACACTGTGGATTCGAGCCGCAACGGTGAGAGCCACGTCAAATCGACGCGCCAGTTCGTCGCCCGCATGAGGGCCAGAACCAGTCACCACCGTTCCCGTCACTATTGCAATGCTGGTGAGAGTCAATACATATCGGGCAAGTGCCGCAACACGTGTCTCTTTGCTCAGCGACCAACTATGTCGTGAAGTGAGCTTGAGCCACCAGTCGCTGACTTCCTGAGCACTGTTGCTGGCAGCAGGAATGCCGCGCACCAACCAAAATGCCCAGGTCATTAACACGATTGATAACAAAAAATGGCCCAAGTTGGACAGCGGATGCAAACCAGTAAGCACCACGATGCCTCCGAGCACCACCTGTCCCACCACCCCAAGCACCATCAACCCAGCCAGCCGAACCAACCGCGCACTGCGGGGGCGTACGGCAAAAGCAGCCGCCATCGCGGCAATAACACTGGCGGCTACTACCCCAGTGAACAAACGGTTGACCTGCTCGATCGCAGCATGTGGGCTGGAGACATCGACGAATCGCTCTTCATTGCAGGCCGGCCAATCAATACAGCCCAGGCCCGAGCCCGTGAGTCGCACCAGCGAGCCCGTAATGATGATCACATACAACGAGGCAAACGCCACCCAAGCGATCACGCGGTACCGTCGCAAAGTAAGCCAACCGGTCTTGATCTCAGGTGTTTCAAGCGACATCACCTGAGACGCTACGCAATCGTTGTTATGTCTGCACATTGCTAAGTAAGAGCTCTTCGTGAGTATTGTCACCACGTGAAGAAATACGCCGTGGAGACCCGCCGAGTGGAGATTCTGGAAGCCACATGCGAGGTGGTAATCGAGCGAGGTTTCGCCGGCACCCGCATCGCCGATGTTGCCAAGCGGCTCAATGTCTCAAACAGCCTGATTCACTATCACTTCGACAGTAAAGAAGCTTTGCTGGCTGCCGCCTTCGAATATTACGCCCGCAAAGATTTGTCTGAAATGGAGCGCGATATTGAACTCGGTCAGTCCGCCACGGCGCAACTGTGGCGCTTGATTGAAAGTTATGTTCCCGAAGGTAGCGATGACGTGGAATGGATGCTGTGGATTGACGCCTGGGGTGAGGCGCTGCGTAACCCCTTGATGAAAAGCATTAGCCAGCAGCTTGACGAGCAATCAATCGGATTTCTCGAACGGGTGCTACGACGTGGCAATGAAACTGGTGAGTTTCGCTGTGACCAGCCGCGAATCTCAGCCATGCGAATCACTGCACTTATTGACGGGCTCGCGGTGCAGTTCGCGGCTCATGAAGGTGTAGTCAAACGCAAAGAACTTATGCGCACACTGCGGGCACTAGCCGCATTCGAAACGGGCTTGTCCCCTGACGATATTCGAGATGGCAAACGCAGCAGCCGTCCAACGTCGACACGAGTAACCGCACCTGCTGTGGCCCCAGTTGGCACCGCGCCGACTGCGTTAACGGATGCCGCGCTGCGACATCTGGTGGCCACCATTGCCGATGCACAACTGCGCGGGGACGTCAGCACGTGGGTCGCCTCATGGACTGCTGCTGGAGAGATTCAGATGCATGATGCCAGCACAGCCAAGGGCGTAGACCAGCTCGCAGATGTGTTTGCCAAGCACTATGCCGCAGATCGCTGGACGCTCCAGAGCCCCGAGATTGTGTTGTTTGTCGTCGATGAAGCAGGCGGTACGGCCAGCGGACGGATCACCGTGACCGAGCGTTTTCAGCGCCGCAACGGTGCCGTTGGAGCTCGGATCGCCACCTTGCACGATCGCTATGAACGAGGCCCGGCGGGCTGGCTCGTTACAGCCCGTCGCTATGAGGTGCTCGACTAGCAATCCCATAGACCCTGCCACCTAGAGCCTCGCCACACGGCGTAAGGGGCACCACCCAATGTGACCGCAAACCCACCATCTGCGGGCGTAAACCACTCTCAGTGGTCACACTACCTGTTTGCGTGAGAAAATCCTCAAGTTGTTGCCCTGTGAGCCGATCCCTTATGCGGATCTCACAAAAGGAGCAATACTCATGGTTCTCACCGCACTCGCCACCACAGTTCTTATCAGCCTGGCCGCCCAAGGCGTCGGCAGCGCTGCTCAGGGCGCTTCGAACTCCACGACGTCAAAGGCTTCAGCCTCTGCCACCGGCAGCGTCACCCAGAACCGCTATCCCCAGTTTGGCGAAAGCAACAGCGATGTTGTGCGCCTGCAGCAAGCAATGGTCGTGCGCGGGTTCACGCTGAAAGGTGGGGTCGACGGTGAATTTTCGGCACGCACACGGGCCACCTTGCGCAACCTGCAAAAAGCAGTCGGTCTTCGCGCTACTGGCGTTGTTGACGAGCGCACTGCTCGCTTCTTGGGTCTGATCACTGTTGCTCGCTTGACACCAGAGACTTTGCCGAAGCCTGGTGACACTGGTGATGCCGTGTGGTCAGTTCAGCAAGCGCTGATCAACAATGGCATAACAGTCAAAGGTGGTGCCGATGCACATTTCGGTGTTGCCACCACGATGGCAATTGCTACCTACCAGAGCCGCAATAAGTTGCCCGTCACTAAAACGCTTACACATGCCACGGCATTCGCTCTTGGGCTCGTCGATACCGCCCCAGCTCCGGTTGCGGCACCAGTGACTCGACCAGTTGCAGCGCAGCCAGTAGCAGTTGCTGCTCCTGCCGCAGCCGCCCCTGTAGTTGCAAGCGGTGCAACACAACTGAGTGTCAACGGGTTGCCTTCACGCGGCCAAAGCGGTGACGCTGTTCGCTTAGTGCAGCAGACGCTCCTCAATAATGGCATTGAAGTCAAAGGTGGCGCAGACGGCGTCTTTGGTGTTGCAACAGCTATTGCGCTGGGCAATTTTCAAGCCAGCCGCGGTTTGCATACTTCGCAAATGCTTGACTTCCCCACTGCTCAAGCCCTGGGTTTGATTCCTTCGCTCGAGTCGCTCGGTATCCCCACCATTCAGGTGTTCCCGGTGCAGGGTCGCTGCTCATTCACCAACACCTGGCAACAGTCGCGCGGCACCCGCCTGCACGAAGGTGTCGACATCATTGCCCCGATTGGCAACCTGATCTATGCAGTTGTTGACGGCACCATCACTCGCGTGTACAACAACGCCAGCCTGACTGGCAACGGCGTGCGACTCACCCAGGCGGACGGCACCTACTTCTTCTATGCCCACCTTGACACCATTGCACCGAACATCGCAGTTGGCGCAACGGTAAAGGCTGGTCAGATTCTGGGCACCAATGGCGCAACCGGTAACACCAGCACACCTCACTTGCACTTCGAAGTACACCCGCGTGGCGGTGCAGCAATTGACCCAACGCCCATCGTCGCAGCTGTGAATGCCTGCCACATCACGGATGCCCGCCCACAACCATAAGCACTCAAGATCTCGGTGTCTCGTCGCGACGAACACTTGAGTACCCACCGCGGGGTGGCGCGATGTGAGAACCACGTCGCTCCGCGGTGGCGGGTTAGTAGGTGTAGTCCGAACTTTCCAAATGCGAGTTATCTGCCAGCCGAGTCAGGCTGAAGGTGAACCCATCTCCCAGCTGCAACGCCTCAAGGCGACTGATCGTGGCGTGGCCAATCACAAAGCGTTCCCACTCCCAAGGGGTGGGCGCCAAACCGAGCAAGTGACAAATCAACACACTGTTGGTGCCAGCGTGGGCCACGAAGGCCACGCGATCGCCTGGTTCTTCAATATGCCAAACCGGAAGCTCATGATCAGTACGGTAAATGCCCCGCTGTGCGAAAAAATCATTGGCTCCCTTGTGGATGCGTTTGGTGAAATCACTGACGGCCTCGCCACCTTCTAAGCCGCCCCAACGTTCGGCGGCTGGCCGACGCTTCTCTTCGCGATAGGCAGCCTCCGCCTTCTCTGCCGGATTCCCCTGCCAGATTGGGCTGCGGATTTCTTCGAGCCAAGGCTCAATCACTTCACCGCGACGCTGAGCATTCAATATTGGGGCCGCGGTTTGCCGCGTCCGCAGCAGTGGCGACACATACACATGGTCAAAATGCTCAGCCTCGAGCCGATCAGCTAAGCGGCGAGCCTGACGATGGCCACGCGCCGTTAGCGGAGGATTGTCTTGGCTAAATCCATCGCGCACCCACTCGGGCTCAGCATGGCGAATCAGAGTGATGAACATGCCCGCAGACTACTGCGATGTGGTTGTAGTGACGAGCGATGTGACTCCACAGTCAACAAAAGTTTGCCGAACAATGCCTAAATATTCTTCATCATCGACATCGACATCATCAAGATTGCCTGAAGAACCGAACAGCGCAAACATCTGTTGCCCTATGCATTGCGCTTGCGACGCCTCCAACGCGATGTCGTAGGTTTCGCCGTAAGCAAAGCCAAGTGTTTGCAACTCAAGTGCGGTATCCGAGCCATCTTCAACGACGTCACGGCTGGGCTCTTCCACGATCTCGGGGAGTGGCAATGTTGTGCCGGTCACGGCAAAGCCTGGATTGCTCGCGCTGCGGGCCAACTCGCATTGACTTACTAAAAACTCTTCGACAGCAGTGAGCGCTGTTGCTATTGACTCGTCGGTAAATGCCACGCGCGCATTGGCCACGCGGGAGCTCGTCGCAGCTGCTGGCGGGTCATAGTCAACAGCATCCAGGCTCACTACGAGCTGTCCGTACGCAGCCAGCAGCACTCCGAGCGGTTCGCGCAGTGAACGCGGTGATACTTCGCGCATCACCGCGACTAAATCAGATATCGCAACAACCGACTCTTGTAGCTCAAGCGATGTGGTGGTATCTAATTCGCTGACTGCCCTCTCGACCCGCTGTCGCGCCGCAGCAAATAATGTGCCTTGCGAACATGCCGCAGCTGGGGACTCGTCTCCACACCCAGCCAGTGACACAACAAGCAACGCAGCAGCCGCTACAGCGGTGAATCGATGAACGAAACGGCTCACGGAATACCAGATGTCGTATTAGGTGCTGCACCTGTTGTTCCGGTCGCGATCAGCCACGATTCGTACATACGGTGATACTCGCCACGTTGTTGCATGAGCTCGTCGTGCGAGCCATCATCCACGACTTGGCCGTGAGCAAGCACCACAACGCGATCAGCACGCGCGGCAGTGGATAATCGATGGGCTATGGAAATTGTGGTGCGACCCTGGGCAAGTTTGCGCAAAGCCCGTGCCAACCGCACTTCGGTGAGGGCATCTACCGACGACGTAGCTTCGTCCAAGATCAAAATGTCGGGGTTCACCAGAGACGCTCGCAATAAGGCCACCATTTGCCGCTCGCCTGCCGACAGAGATTGACCCCGCTGGCCAACAAGAGTTTCTAACCCCAGCGGCAGATTGGCAACCCAGTCATCTAGCTCGAGCCGCGTGACCGCAGCTCGAAGTTGGGCATCGGTGGCTGCTGGCTGGGCAAAGCGCAGGTTGTAGCTGATGGTGTCAGAAAACAAGAAAGGCTCTTGTGGCACCACGGTTAAACGATTGCGCAAATCATCGTTGGCCACGTGCCGCACATTGACTGCCCCAATGGTCACACGACCAGCAGTGGGGTCAGCAAGCCGAGCAATGAGCCGGGCAATCGTCGTTTTGCCTGAGCCCGATTCCCCCACTAACGCCACATGCTGGCCAGGTGCAATGGCAAGACTCAGTTGCAGTAGCACGTTGGTCGGCGCAACTTCTTCTTCGCGAGGTGCATAGGCAAACGTGACCTCATGCAGTGACACGCCCAGTCGGCCTGCGGGCAACGCCACAGGATTGGTTGCTGGTGGTGGCCCGATCGGCGTGTCGAGAATTCCCAGCACGCGCCGCAAACCTGCCACGGCAGTTTGGGTTTGGTCGATCACTTCGGTGAACTCGGCGATCGGTTCCAAGAATCGATAGGTCAGGAACATGAAACCCACCAGCGAGCCAGCGGTGAGACCAGCGGCTTCGCCCCGCCACACACCGATGCCCACAACGGCAACGACGGTGAGCACACTGAACACTTCACCCGAGGGAAACAAAAAAGCACCGATGATTCCGGCCTTAATCGACACTTTCGAGCGCTGCTTGGTGGCGTGTTCGACTCGCTCGAGCGCTGGCTCGACTGCGTTGTAGGCCTGCAATGTTTCAACACCCGCCACAGTTTCACTCATTGCCGAAAGCATCGAGCCGTTACCTGAGCGAACTCGGTCATATGCCCGCACCAACCGACGTTGCACCAAACGCAACACGATGATAAGCGGTGCCACGACGGCAAAAGCGACCAATGCCAGCACCCAGTCGTAAGCCAACATCGCGCAAGCAACCACAAACATCAACGACAGATTCAGCATCCATGACAGCCCACCCCAGGAGAAAAACTGGGTGAGAGTTTCAATATCACTCGTTACTCGCCCGACGAGTGCCCCGCGACGTTCTTCGTTGTGGTCCGCCAAACTCAATCGGTGGATGTGTTCAAACAGCCTGACGCGTAGCCCATAGAGGCCTCGCTCAGCTGATGTGCCGAGGCGATGCACAGCCGTGCGCTGGCTGAAAGCCGCGACCATTACGACAACAGCAGCACCAATACATAGCTGCACGATCAACTCGAGTCGTACTACTCCGCCAACAAACCCTTTGTCGATGGATTGCTGCATAACGACCGGAACTGCGACGCGCCCAGTGGCACCCACCAACGCCAGAAAGAACGTGAGTAATAGCCCTTTGCCGAGGGCAGGTGCTTCAACTATGCCCTGTCGTATGGTGTCGACTGCTCCGCGGCGCTGCACGCCTTGTGTGATGTCATCGATCATTGTCATGGGAGTGATGTTTCGCCTGGTGCACCGCGATCATGCTCGAAGGCACTGATGAGCTGATGATATTGCGAATTTGACTTCACTAAGTCTGCGTGGCTGCCCATCGCCACAACTGCTCCATTCACCATGAAGACCACCTCGTCAGCCAACGCAATCGTCGACGGCCGTGACGCGACAATCAAGGTGGTGATCATTCCACCGAGCGCCTGCAAGTTCTTGAGCACCGTGGCTTCAGTTGCAGGGTCAAGTGCTGACGTTGTGTCATCCAATAACAGAAGCTCACTGCCCATCGCCAACGCTCTTGCCAAGGCCAGACGCTGGCGTTGCCCACCGCTCAGGCTCACCCCACGTTCGCCAAGCTCGGTGTCCATACCCAGGCCCAATTCATCAACGAAATCGCTGGCTCCGGCTATTTGTAGGGCCTCGCGCAACTCACGCTCGCCCACTGGCGAACCCAGCGCCAAGTTGTAGCGCAGTGATTCAGCGAACAGAAATGCTTCTTGAAACACCAAGCCAACATTCTTGGTGCCCAGCCGCACCTGACCCACGTGTGGCGAAATCAGCCCGGCGATGAGATGCAACAACGTGGTTTTGCCCGCACCCGTTGCCCCGACTACGGCCACCGTTCGTCCCTTGCGCACCGTCAGATTTACGCCTCGTAAAGCATCTGTGCCTGCTGCGTGCGACACGCTCACGTTCACCAACTGCACCATGTCGCCCGTTTCGG
>JANQZQ010000061.1:0-16675 GCA_030728545.1 Ilumatobacteraceae bacterium | reverse complement strand
CAATCGCATCCCGCGGGTTTGCCAACAGCGGCTCACGCAAAATTTGCTGAACGCGATCCCAACCGCTTATGGAGTGCGGCAGCTCACTGAACAAATAGCTCACGATGCGCAGCGGAAACGCCACGAGAGTGAAGAGATACACAAACGCCGACAGATCACCAATGGTCATTGAGCCACTGCGAATGCGCATAGCACCAAAAGCAATAAGTGCGATGTTTACCAATGACGGTGTGGCATCAATGAGTGATTCAAAAGTCGAGCGCAGACTCACCGCTTTGGTGCGAGCCACCTGTAGGCGACGCGAGATTACAGCGAGACGCTCGGTTTCGCGGTCCTCTGCGCCGAAGGCTTTTACCACGAGCACTCCATCAAAACTCTCGTGGGCTGCCTGCGAGAGTTCACCAAGTTCATCTTGGGCAACTCGATAAAAGCGATCTACTTTGCGTTGGTACAGCACATTTGTAGCCAACATCGCAGGCAACACCAAGAAAGCAAATAGCCCGAGCCACAGATCGGTGTTGATGAGCCAGGCACCAGCGGCAACGAGTAAAACAAGAATTGATGTCGAAAATGGCAACGGTGCCAACAGCGCAATCGCAGCATCGGTGTCAGTGCCGGCACGGGCTGCCACGTCGCCAGTCATACGAGCCCGATGCCATGCTGGCGGTTGGGTCATCATGTGGCGCAACACTTTGTCGGCGATAGTTCTGGCCGTAGTCCACTCCAATATGCCTGCAAACGACCGACGCACCACCACGCCTGCTGCACGCACAACGCCTATCGCTACAACAATCAGCGAAGCAGAAAACCATGTGCCGAAACCCACCGACCCACCTGCACCGGGCTCAAAGGCCGGCAAGATCACGTCATCGATCATCAACTTCACGCCATATGACGATGCAACTGTGGCAATGGCAAACACCGCTGCGCCGCTCACCGCAATAACGAAATAGCCAGTGTGAAAACTAACCAGCGCAAGAATCAGGTTCTTGGCTTGAATGAAGCGATTCGGTGGTGAAATCACAGGTAGCGTTTCGGCAAATGCGGATTGCGACACGTTCCATTCTGTCACTCATCTGTGCGGCTATCGCGGTTATGTGGGTCTATGCGCTCGGCTTTGCCTCCAAAGAAGCGGTGAACAAAATCGGCGACATCGAATGGACGCAGCGTGCCGAGGTTCGCTGTAAACAAGCCGAGCTACAGCGCATCGAGCTCGCCGACTATCGCCTGATTACAGAACCAGGCACGGGTGGGCTATCCGAGCGCGCCAACTTGGTAGATCGCGCCACCGACACTTTGGTAGAGATGCTGGCAGACCTTCAAGCTGATATGCCGTCCGACGAAAAGGGCCGCGCGCTCATACCGCTCTGGATCGCCGACTACAACATCTACATCAGCGACCGCCGTGCCTACAGCGCGCAACTGCGCGCCCAAAGTAACGCACCTTTTTCCGAAAGCACCTACGAGGGCTTGCCCTTGGCTGAGCGCATAGCAACCTTTGCCGGCGACAACCGCATGCCGAGTTGTTCGCCGCCGATCGACTTGTCGGTGTAGCGCACTCTAGGTGTTGGGCTGACTCGCAAACTCCTGGGCCGGCGTCCAGCCTGAGTCGGCTGAGTACTGCCGAATCACCCGAGCTGGTGCCCCGACAGCAACGCAGTAATCGGGCAACTTGCCAGTAACCACCGAGTTGGCGCCCACGGCCACGTGGCGACCAACTTGCGCGCCTGGAAGCACGACGGTTCCGGTTCCCAACCATGAACCATCACCGATTCGCACAGGCTCCTCGGGTTGTGTCTGCTGCGAGATCGGTCGTGTCACGTCTTGATAGCCATGATTCTGATCGGTGATGTACACATGGTGGCCAGTCCACACGTCGTTACCAATCTCAATTGCCAAATGACCCACAATGCCACTACCTCGACCGATCAAACATCGGTCACCGATACGTACTACGGGCGAGGTAACGCATTCTTGGCCGGGCATCATGCCAGCAGATAACGCACAGTACGGACCAAGCATCGTGTCGGTGCCTATCTCGATGTAGTGCTCGTTATAAATCGTGACCCATGGAAACGCAATCAGCGAACCATCGCCAAACTGTTTGAATTTCTTGCCACGAGCCGTGCTGTTGGTGATAGACGCAGTGAACTGCCAGTCTTCCCACCGACTCGTCACCCAACCAGCGATGAGACTATCCACACGCCTACGCAGCACCTCCCCACCGTACCCGTCGCAGGAAGGCGAGTACCATAAGCAGGTGCCATCCGCCGTGACAAGACAGATGAACATCGTCTACGGTCACGCCGCTCGCTTTGCTTCCCCGATTCTCGCCAAAGAACACATTCAGCTCACTGCGCCCGTGCAATGCCCGCAACTCCCATGGATCGGTGACCGAATCTCGCTCGAAGGCACCAGCTCACAGGAAGACTGTCTCACGCTTAACGTATTCGCACCTACCGATGCGGAGAATCTTCCAGTCGTGGTGTGGCTTCACGGCGGAGGATTTGTCAATGGCACTGGCAACTCCACGTGGTACGACGGCAGCAATCTGGCCGCTCGCGGATGTGTTGTGGTCGTCGCCAATTATCGACTCGGGGTGCTTGGCTTTGCTGGTACAGCTGATCTTGGACTTCAGGATCAGATTGTCGCGCTTCAGTGGGTACAAGAGAACATCCAGCGCTTCGGCGGGGATGCCACCAATGTCACCATTTTCGGCGAGTCTGCTGGTGGAGCAAGCGTTGTGGCTTTATACGCAGCACCGGCCGCCGAAACCCTATTCGCACGCGGTTGGGCAATAAGCGCCTCCGTCGGCCAATTGCGGTCAGTTGATCGAGCAAATGAAGCTTTAGCAGTCTTTCTGGACAAGGTTGGCGCGTCGTCGCTTGACGCCCTGTCACTACGTCCTGCAGCTGAGATCGTTGCTGCTACGACTGGAATCTGGACAGAAGCAGATATCAGAGTTCCGGATGCCGACCCCTCCAACCGAGATCGCACAGCTATCACCTTTTTCAGTCCAACAATCGGTGGCGCAGTCGTCGCCGCTGATGCTGAGCAACGTATAGCACTGGACCCTCGCCCGCTCGTGATTGGCACCACTCGCGACGAAATGGCAATGTGGTTCATTAATGACCCTAATTATCTAACGCTTTCTGAAGCGGATGCTCGGAAATACTTTGCCACGATTTTTGGCAATGACGAAGATCTGGCGTGGAACCTCTATTCTTCTCTGCGTCCCGGTTTCACACCAGGTCAACTGGTGATGGCCGTCGTTACGGATGAGGGTTTTCGAGTGCCCGCATGGCGCATCATTGATGCTCGAGATCGAGCAGGCTCGGCGACGTGGTCCACCTTTTTTACTTGGCCATCACCCGTGCTCGGCGGAATCCTCGGTGCTAGTCATGCACTCGATATCCCCTTTATTTTCGACAACACCGATCTGCCAGGTGCTGAATTTCTCTTAGGGCCGACCCATGAATATGGCACTGCGCACCGACATCTTGCCGACACGCTTGCTGGATCGTTGGTGGAATTCGCCACGACCGGTCGGGTTGGCTGGCAACCGACCGAGGGTAGACGCACCACGCTGCGGACTGACGAGCACAACGAAACATGGGTCGATCCAGAACGAGAGATCTACGATTTGTGGTCGGGTAAAGCGTTAACTCTTTTGTCGTGAGCGACATCATGGATGCTTTGACGTATCCCGTGTGGCATGACAGTGCAATTCAGCAAACCGCGTTTGGAACTGCACCTGCACACGCCGAGGTTGACGTCGCCATTGTTGGTGCGGGCTTAAGCGGTTTGTGGACTGCTTACTATCTCAGTTCGGCTGAACCGTCTCTGCGAATCGCGATTCTCGAGGCGCGACATGTCGGCTTTGGTGCAAGCGGCCGCAACGGCGGTTGGTGCAGTGGATACTTTCCTCTTACCGTCAGTGAGCTTGCTTCTGTCTACGGCCGCGACGCGGCGCTGCTTGCGTATCAAGAAAGTTTCGCCACTTTGCCCGAAGTTGAACAAGTGCTTCGTCGTGAAGGTATTGAGTGCGGATGGCATCAAGGCGGCACGGTGCAGTCGGCCAGCACAGCGCTGCAAGCAGAGCGTCTGCAAAGTCTGTTAAAGCAACAACATGCCAATGGGCTCGGTGCCGGTGACGCGGAATGGCTACCAAGCAGCCGAGTAAGCGAGCACATATCAGTCGCCGAAACCCACGGGGCGATTTACAGCCGGCATTGCGCGACACTCAACCCTTTTCAACTAGTCAATGGCTTGGCGCGGGTGCTCGATCAACGTGGTGTCACCATTTGGCAAAACACTGCTGTGCAAGCGATCGATAACGGTGTCGTCACCCACAGTCATGGACGTGTGGTTGCCAAGCAAGTGGTGCAAGCCACCGAGGGTTATTCACATTCGATTGCCCAGACCAAACGACGCATCGTGCCGCTGTATTCACTGATGGTGGCTACCGAGCCGCTCAATCAAGCGACGCTTCAGGCAATTGGCTGGCACAACCGGGCCACATTTAACGACGGCGGACAAATGGTGATTTACGCTCAGCTCACACCCGACGGCCGCATTGCTTTTGGTGGGCGCGGGGCGCCATATCACTTTGCGTCGCGGGTGCGTGAACGCTTCGATCTTGACGACCAGACACACCGCCGAATCGTGTCAGCCATCGCCCAACACTTCCCCGCTGCCGCCCAGGCGCGCATTACTCACCGCTGGGGCGGGCCGTTGGCAGTGCCCCGCGACTGGACACCCACCGTCATGCTCGATCGCGCACAGAAATACGCGCGACTTGGTGGGTATGTGGGTGACGGTGTAGCCGCTACCAATTTATTTTCTCGCGCATTGGTTGATTTGATTCTCGAACGTGACACTTCGTTGACCCATCTACCCTTCGTCAACCACCGCTCGCCCCGTTGGGAACTGGAACCCTTGCGATTTTTAGGGGTCAACTCGCTGATTGCGTTATCAGAGTCGATTGATAATTATGAAACTAGCCACCACAAAGTTCCGAAGTTGCGTACGAAGATTTTTGAGGCGTTGCTTTAAGGCAGAATCTCCGACATTGCGATGGGTCGGTGGGCGGCGATGCTGCGGTGTGCGGCTTCACCCATGGCTACCGATATGAGCCCGTCATACAGTGTTACCTCGGCTGGAGTGTTGTTCCGAATTGCTTGCTGCATCGCCACATGCTCACGCCACGAAGAGCCGTGATGTGCTCCTTGGTGCTCTAGGGCCAAGGGCGACTCAGCTTGGTTGACTGATTGCTCGTTGGTTTGAAACCAACCATCAGCCCGCAACCCAAGCCGCACGATGCCCTGCGTCACGAGTGCTTCGGCCTTACCGAGATCGCCGACCAACGAAATCTCTTGCTCGTTTTTGGTGGCTTCGGCGAACATGCACAAGTCCAACGATGCTCGCGCGCCATTATCGAAATCGACCACAACAAACGCGTTATCCAAAATGTCGGGTGTGCGCCCGCCGTACGTCTCGTCGAGATGGTTGACGTCTTGAGCCCCCGAAGCAAACACCGAAGTTGGTTCGGCTTGCAATACCAAGCGCATCAAGTCAAAAAAGTGACAACACTTCTCCACGAGTGTGCCGCCAGTATTGACATTGAATCGGTTCCAGTCGTGCACCTTTACTAAAAATGGAAATCGATGCTCACGAATCGCCAGCATGCGAAGATTGCCCAGCACGCCGCTGCGCGCATGTTCAAGCAGTTGCATCGTTGGCGCCATGAATCGATATTCCAGACCGACCCACACCACGCGCCCGCGTTGCTGCGTTTGGTGCTCAAGTGCGAGCAATTCTTTGCAATCTTGGGCAGTAGTACATAGCGGCTTTTCAATCAACAAGTGCGCACCACTGCGCAAAAGCGGTTCTGCCAGCGCGCGATGAGTGTGGTTCGGGCTAGCAAGTACCACCACATCAAACTCACCAGCAGCCACCATGGTCTCCACATCGGTGTACACCCGAGCCGTATCACGATCGGCACCAAGGGCGTGGCGAGCGGCAGCAAGACTCGGAGCATGGGGGTCGCACAGCGCCACGATGTGGGTGTCTGGCAAGGTCTGCAATGCCTGAATGTGCTCGACCCCCATCATGCCGGTGCCAACGATGGCATAGCGCAATGCGGTAGACGAGCCAGCAGCCACGGCTTAAGAGTAGGGCCAAGACAGTGCTGATAACTGCAGATAAGTGCTGACACGTGCCAACATCTCGACAGCACACGAGATAGTTTCGGTGTCGTGCTTGACGACCGCTTCTATTTTCGCCAGTTGTTGTCGGGCCGTGACTTTGCCCATAACGACGACATGGCTCGTCAAATGGTGAATTTTGTGTATGCGATCGGTGACCGTCAGACGGGTGATTGTGTGCTCATCGATCCTGCGTACGACGTGAACGGTCTCATCGATGCAGTCGAAGCCGACGGTCTACGCCTTACTGGTGTGCTCGCCACGCATTATCACCCCGACCACGTTGGAGGCTCGATGATGGGTATGCGCATTGACGGCATCGCATCTCTACTTGAGCGATGCAGTGTGCCGATTCATGTGCAGCAAGCCGAAGTCGAATGGGTTACCAAGGTGACCGGCGTTGAGCGAACCCATCTCACCTCACACGAGCCTGGCGACATAGTGAAAGTCGGTGACATCGAAATCACACTGGTGCACACACCGGGCCACACTCCAGGCAGCCAGTGCTTTTTGGTGGATGGACGACTCGTTTCAGGCGACACGCTGTTTCTTGACGGCTGCGGTCGCACCGACCTGCCTGGTAGCAACCCAAGCGACATGTACGACAGTTTGCAACGCCTGGCCTCACTGCCTGACGACACCGTGATTTTCCCTGGGCATCAGTACTCGCCCGCGGCACACGCCGCAATGTCACAGGTGCGTGCGTCGAATGCCATCTTCAAACCCAAAACCAAAGAAGCGTGGCTCGGCTGGTTTGCTAGCTGAGCGCGCCCGAGATTCCGACCGAAAAACCGCTCAACAGCAGCAGCAAATACACCAGCCGTTCGAATCGTTTGCCATTGACGTGCTTGCGTAATCGCAAGCCGAAGTATTGCCCGATGATGATGAGTGGAATCGAGCCACCAGCCAGCAGCAACGCCGCTCGACTGAAATACCCAGCGAATCCAAAGAACACCAAGCTGACCGGGCCCGACACGAGAAAGGTGAATGTCAAAGTTGCTCGAAAGGCGGGGGGCGACAGCTTCGCCATCTGAGCAGCCAGCACTAACGGTGGACCATTGGTGCCAGTTGAGGTGGACAAGACGCCCGACAACCAACCTGCAAGCACATCGACCCAGTGGTGATGGCGCAGATTTCCCGCACCTCGCATCAACGCGATCGTCGCTACAACGATGAGGGCTCCGAGCACAATTTTGAGCAGCTCCTGGTTGACCATAGCCAGAATGACCAGCCCGAACGGCATTCCTAATAGTGCCGGCACATTGAATCGCACGGCGGTTGCACGATCGATGTCTTTGTATACGCGCAACACGAGTGTCGCAACATTAAACACCGAAGCGATGCTCACTGCAATGACGGCCGTCGTCAAATCAATAACGATCGCTGCGAGCGGCACAGCCAACAGCGCAAAACCGAATCCGCCGACCGACTGCACGAGAGCGGCCAGCATCATGACGCCCAGACACCAAACAATTGCAGCTGTGCTCATTTGTCGCCAAGCACAGCTAACTGTCGGTCAGTGCTGTGAGAGCCTCGTCGAACTGAGCAGTATGTTGCTCGACATCGCTCATGGTATGAAACGGGGAAAACAACGCCATGTTGTGAAACGGTGTCAGTAGCACACCGCGGTTAATTGCCCATAGATGCATGAACGCATCCAACTCATGATCCACTGCTGCCGCAGCATCAGCACCAGTACGCGGTGGCGGACAAAACCAATACTCGGCACGCGATCCCAGTTGTTGCACACTCCAGGGCAGCCCACGTCGTTCATACGATTGCTGCACGCCTGCGGTCCAAGCGCTGGCCAGGGCTGTTGTTTGAATGAACTGCTCGGGCAGCAGTGCATGGGTCAGTGTTGCGCGCACCGCAGCCATTGCCAGCGCGTTGCCTGCCAATGTGCCACCGACTCCTGATACGTCAATTCCTTCATTGAGCTGCAACGCCTCAACCAGCGTCGCAACATCACTCGACATGCCGTAAGCGCCAACTGGTAAACCGCCGCCGATAGTTTTGCCAATCACCAGCATGTCGGGTTCCAGATTCCACGCCTCCGTGCAGCCGCCGGCGCCGGCACAAATGGTGTGCGTCTCATCGATAATCAGCAAAATGCCGTGCCGCCGTGTTATCTCGCGTACGCCTTCCAGATAACCAGGCTCAGGCAACACGATTCCAATATTGGTGAGCGCTGGCTCGATGAGCATGCAAGCAACATCGCCACAACTCGCAGCACGTTCCAATGCTGCGAGATCATTGAACGGCACGACTCGGGTGGTGAGCGAAGGGTTTATCTGTGGCCCAATCGCACCACCTCGACTGATAGTGCGATCCCCCATGGCGATAACCAGCGTCTCATCAACCGTGCCGTGATAGCACCAGTCGTGCACCAACACTTTGGGTTTGCCAGTGATAGCCCGAGCGAAGCGCAGCAAGAAACGATTGGCATCGGTGGCGCTAATTGCAAACTGCCATTTAGGCAAACCGAACCTGCGCGTCAACTCGTCGGCCACCCACGCTGCATCTGGCGTTGGCAGCATCGCAGTGCTGCCACGGGCGAGCTGAGCCGTAATGGCGGCATTGATTTCGCGATGCGCATGCCCAGTCATTGCCCCGGTATCACCGAGGCACAAATCAACATATTCATTGCCATCGATATCGGTAAAGCGCGCACCACTGGCCGCATCAAGCACCACCGGAAACGGCCCCGGCCAGCGGCGCATCCACGGCATCGGTACCCCTGCCAACAATGTGGAGGTCGTCGTGGCGTGTGCCCCCGATTTTGGGTGCGTACGCACGAACCGCTCTGTCTCGCTGAGCATCAGTGCATCAAGGCGCGAGCGATCGATACCTGTCATGAGTGGCAAGTCTGCCATTCGTAGGATGACAAGGTGCGCCCAGCCGACAAACCACTGAGCATCAATGGTGAGCGCCTCATGAAGCGCATCATGGCGCTCGCCGAAGTGGGGGCCATTGCCGGGGGCGGTTGCAACCGCTTGGCGCTCACCGATGCTGATCGTGACGGGCGCGACGTGGTGGTGGCGTGGATGCAAGACCTCGGGCTCGACGTGGTGGTAGATGCCGTTGGCAACATCATCGGTACGTGGGCCGTTGGCGAGGGTCAAGCCGTGATGACGGGGTCGCACATCGATACGGTGCGCACCGGCGGAAAATATGACGGCAACTACGGCGTGCTGGCGGGTCTAGAAGTCATCGAAACATGTCAGCAGGCAGGCATCGTGCCGCAGCGTCCATTGGCAGTTGGCATTTTCACTGACGAAGAAGGTGCTCGCTTTGCGCCCGACATGCTCGGTTCGCTGGTGTATGCCGGTGGCATGACCACCGAGCAAGCCCATGATGTGATCGGCATTGACGGCGCTCGATTTGGTGACGAGTTAGCGCGCATCGGCTATCTCGGATCTGTGCCATGCCCGGGTGCCACCCCACATGCTTTTGTTGAACTGCACATTGAACAAGGACCACTACTCGAAGTCAATGAAGTTCGCATTGGTGCAGTTACTGGGGTGCAAGGTATCTCGTGGCAAGAGGTCGTGATTGACGGCCAAAGCAACCACGCCGGCACTACGCCAATGCATTTGCGCAAAGATCCGGCCTACGCCGCGGCAGAACTCACTGTATTTGTTCGTCAACTAGCCAGCCGCTACGGCGGTGATCAGGTGTGCACGGTTGGCAAGATTGACCTTCACCCGAATCTCACCAATGTGGTGGCCAGTCGTGCCACGCTCACCCTCGACGTGCGCAACACCGACGAAACTATTCTGCAAAAAGCCGAAGCCGAAATTGCTGTGTTCTGTACGGCGTTGGCTGAGCGCGAGCAGGTGACTATCACTCGTCGCGTATTAGTGCGTTTTGAACCGGTGATTTTTCACGACCGCGTCATTGACATGGTCGAGTCGGCAGCCCGCACCCGCGGCGATTCGGTGCAGCGAATGCCGTCGGGCGCTGGGCACGATGCCCAAATGTTGGCCAGGATGTGCCCAAGTGGAATGATTTTCGTACCCAGCCACAAGGGCCTTAGTCACAATGTGAACGAACACACCGATGAAGCCGACCTTGTTGCTGGCGCAAATATTCTGTTGGACGTCATGTTGCAGCTGAGCGCAGAGACGTTCGCTGCATGAAAGGTCAGTTGCGGGGTGCACCGCGAATCGTAAGGGTTGCCGCCGCCCAAATGGGCCCGATCCAAGCCAGCGATAGTCGCGAATCATGTGTGCAGCGACTTTGTGCATTGCTGCATCGCGCCGCAGATCAGGGCGCAACTCTTGTGGTGTTTCCTGAGTTGGCTCTTACTACGTTTTTTCCCCGATGGTTCGTCGATGACATTTCAACGGTTGATCACTACTACGAGCGTTCCATGCCGTCCCCCGCTACAGCACCACTGTTTTCCGCAGCGCGAGAGCGCAATATCGGATTCAGCCTCGGCTATGCCGAGCTCACCGACGACGGCCGACGATTCAACACGCAAGTTTTGGTTGACCAAACAGCCAACGTTGTTGCCAAGTACCGCAAGGTGCACATCCCCGGACATGCCACAAACGAGCCAGGTCGCGCTTTTCAGCACGCCGAGCGCTATTACTTTTCACCAAGCGATGAAGGCTTCGGTGTTTGGCCGGCGTTCGGCGGCCGCGTAGGGATGATGATTTGCAACGATCGCCGCTGGCCCGAAACATATCGCGAGATGGGATTGCAAGGCGTGGAACTCATCGTTTGTGGCTACAACACTCCGCTGAACTACATTCCCGACCCCAGCCAGGATCGTCTTGCTGGTTTCCACCATGCACTCGTGATGCAGGCAGGTGCTTACCAAAACGGCACATTTGTAGTGGGTGTAGCCAAGGGTGGCTGCGAAGAGGGAGTCGATTCGCTGGCCGAATCGCTGATTATCGCCCCGTCAGGCGAAGTGCTAGCCAAAACTGTGGGCAACGGCGACGAAGTCGTTGTGGCCGATTGCGACTTGGAATGGTGCAAAAATTACCAAAACACGCTGTTTGATCTCGATTACTACCGCCGTCCGGAGTCCTACCAGCGCCATGTCACCCAGCGGGGCCCTCACACCAGGGCCGACGGCTCGCCGTTGCTCTAAGCCAGGCTCAGCGGGGTGCTCCCAGCTCTTTGGCCTTCCAGCTGGTGAAATAGCCATCTTTTCGGCAGTATCCATGGCAGATACGCCCACTGCTTGACAAACTGTAAAGGTGACTGACCTCATCGTCAACGGCACCCCTGTGATGGTGCGTGGCACCCACCCCCACCTCCTGGCGGCGCTTCGTGAGGAGCTCGACATCACATCGCCCAAGGATGGTTGCTCACCCTCTGGTCAATGCGGTTGCTGCACCGTATTGGTTGACGGCAAAGCAGTGGTGTCGTGCCAGACCAGCATGGAAAAAGCCGCAGGCAAGACCATCACCACTCTCGAAGGCGTCGACGAAACCGAACGGCGCATGTTTGCCCAAGCCTTTGCCGCTTGCGGCGGGTTGCAGTGTGGTTTTTGTATTCCCGGCATCGTGGTGCGAGCCAAAGCCCAGATCGACAAGAAGGGTGCAGCACTGAAACGTGGCGACATGGCTCGACACTTGGGTGCTCACCTGTGCCGTTGCACGGGGTACGCCAAAATTCTTGAAGCCATCGAGCATGTAGCGCTCGGCAACATTCCGGAGATGCCACCAGTAGCTGGCGTTGGTACGCGCACGCCCAAATACGAAGCCGACGCGCTGGCATTAGGCGACCGTGGCTATATCGACGATATTCGTCTGCCTGGGATGCTGCATGCCTCGCTGCACTTTACGAGCCATACCCGAGCAACTGTCAAACATATTCACACTGAAGCTGCTCGCGCAGCGGATGGTGTGCATGCGGTGTATACCGCTGCAGACATTCCGGGTGAACTCATGGTTGGCATCATCTACAAAGACTGGCCAGTGATGATTCCGGTCGGGGGCATCACGTCGTATGCCGGTGATGTGTTGGCCATTGTGGTCGCCGACTCCCGCCAAGCATCTCGCGCAGCAGCCGCGCTCATCACGGTGGATTACGAAGTGCACACCCCTATTACCGATATCGATGTTGCGCTGCACACCGATGAAGTTGCTGTGTGGCAGACCAAAAACAATGTGCTGAGCACCAGCACCTATTCGCGCGGCGACGTTGACGCAGCGTTGGCCACTAGTGCCCACGTACTTGCCGAAACATTTCAGACCCAACGCATCGAACATGCATTTTTGGAACCCGAAGCCACCGTGGCCGTGCCATCCAAGGTTTCCAACGAACGCCATCTTCAGGTGTATTCAGGCGGACAAGGTATCTGGGACGATCGCAACGACATCGCCCGAGTGCTCGGCGTGCCAAACGAAGCCATCACCGTCACGCTGGTGTCTAACGGCGGCGCTTTTGGTGGCAAAGAAGACATGTCTAACCAGGCGCATGCTGCGTTGGCCGCTTGGCTGATTGACGCACCCGTTAAGTGCGTGTTGTCGCGCGAAGAAAGTCTGCTGATGCACGCCAAGCGCCATCCGATTCGCATGCAGTATTCGCTCGGGTGTGACGACACTGGTGTGTTGACCGGCTTGCGCGTGCGCGCTGTCGGTGATTCTGGGGCCTATGCGAGTGTTGGCATGAAAGTGCTCGAGCGCATGGCCGGCCATGCCAGCGGCCCCTATCACGTGCCAACGATCGATGTTGAGGCCATCGCCGTGCGCACCAACAACCCAGTCGGCGGTGCCTTTCGTGGCTTTGGCGCCAACCAAGCCCAATTCGCCATGGAGGGCATGCTCGACCGACTGGCCGAGCAAGTGGGCATCAGCGGTTGGGAAATTCGACGTCGCAATGTGATTCGCCCGGGCATGGTCTGGGGCCCTGGACAAATCATGGACGATGGCTGCGATGGTGCCCTGGCCTGTTTGGATGCCATCAAGCCGCATTACGACGCTGCGCGTGCCGCGGGCAAGCCAATCGGGTTGGGCTTGGGTTTAAAAAATAGTGGTCTCGGCAACGGCTTTAAAGAAATCACCAAAGCCGTCGTGCGTATCGAAGATGACGGCAGCATTGAAGTGCGCCACGGATGGACAGAGATGGGCCAAGGCATTCACACCATTGCGATGCAAGTGGTAATCGAAGAACTCGGCGCTCACCTCGAGATTGATCCACAAAGAATGCACGTTGTGGTCGACACCACTCACGAGCTCGGCTTGGGGCAGACCACAGGTTCACGCGGCACGTTGATGGGCGCCGGCGCAGTGCAGGCCGCATGCGCTACGGCACTCGCCAACGGTTTAACCCGCGGTGTCGACCATGTCGGTGAATACCGCGTGGATTGGACCACCAAACTCGGCGACCCAAATGTGGTCAACCCCATCATCCATTCCACTTTTGGCTATGCATCACAACTCGTGATCATGGATCGCGATACCGGCAAAGTCGAACGGGTGGTTGCCGCCCACGATGTGGGGAGAGCCATGAACCCCACCCTGTGCGAGGGGCAAATCGAAGGCAGCATCCACATGGGTCTTGGCTACGCGCTCACCGAAGACTTCCCGAGTGACCCCGCCACCGGGTTCCCCACCAACATGACGCTGCGCAGTCTCGGCATTTTGCGTGCCAAAGATGTGCCGCCGATGGACGTGATCTTGGTCGAACGACCCCAACCAAACTCGCCGTACGGCATTAAAGGCGTCGGCGAAATCGGTTTGGTGCCAACAGCCGGCGCCGTTGCAGCAGCGCTCCACGATCTCGACGGAGTGTGGCGCAACTCGTTGCCGATGCGCCGCGGCGGAGATGACGATGAGTAACGCTTCAAACTCGATGACGAGCACTACCCCAGGTCTGGTCAATGCCCATCACCATTTGTACTCGGCTCTTGCCCGCGGCATGCCGGCACCACGCGCCACGGCCACGTCGTTTGCCCACATGCTCGAACTGGTGTGGTGGCGTCTCGACGCGGCTCACGACATAGACAGCATCTATTGGTCGGCCAAACTTGGCGCTCTCGAAGCTGCCCTTGCGGGCACCACTTGCATCATCGATCACCACGAGTCACCCAACGCCATCGAAGGCTCGCTCGAAGCGATCACGCGCGCCTGTGACGAAGTTGGCGTGCGAGTGCGAGCGTGTTATGGCGTTACGGATCGCTGGGGTGATGATGGTGCGCTGCACCAAAAGGTGTCACCGCTTTCCACCATGACCAAGGCTGCTCAGCGCGGCTTAGAAGAATGCGAGCGCCACATAAAAGCAGGTGGCGATGGCATGGTCGGCGTGCATGCGGCCTTTAGTTGCTCGAATGAAACGCTCGAAGCTGCCAGCGAACTTGCGCAGCGTCTAGGGGTTGGTGTGCACATTCACGTGGCCGAAGCAACTGACGATCTGCAAGCAGGCGCGCGACTCGCCCATTTAGCAAAAGACAACTGGCTGCTCGTGCACGGCGTGCATCTTGATCGCGAGTTGGCTGGTTGGCTTGCCCATAACCCGCGTTCCAATATGAATAACGGTGTCGGCTACGCCAAGCCCACCACCCGTCCCAACCCCGTAGTGCTGGGCTCTGACGGCATCGGCGCCGACATGGCCGAAGAATCACGGCTGGCCTATGTGCGGTTGCGCGAGTTCGACACCTCGCAAACCCCCGACACCGTTGCGCGGTGGATGCACAACGCGCGTCGCTTGTTTCCCGCAGCTGAAACCGACGAAGTCACCTGGCGCTACCCCGCTGCCGATAATGCCTGGCATGCTGCTTTCACCACGGCGATGCGAGTCGAATCAGTAAAAGTCAACAACCAGATGGTGGTTCAAGCTGGCACCACCACGCGAGTTGACGAAGCTGAAGTGCGCCACAAAGCTCAGGCAGCAGCCCAGCGCCTGCACCAACGAATGGAGAACCTCTAGCCATGTCACGAGTCGCGCTGTATCTGCAAGATGCCCACCGGATTCGTCAAGGAATGGAATTTGCGCAATACGCCGAGGCGCAGGGCTTTGAGGCCGTCTGGCAAGCCGAGAGCCGCTTGGTGCGCGAAGCCACCGTGCCGATGGCAGCTTTCGCATCAGTCACCACCACGCTCAAAGTGGGATCGGGAGTCGTGGACTGCTGGAGCCGCAACCCAGCGCGTTTGGCTGCAACCTTCAGCACCCTTGATGACCTGGCACCCGGTCGGGTCATCCTCGGCATCGGTGCTTGGTGGGATCCACTGGCGCAAAAAGTCGGCATCACTCGCGCCAAGCCACTGCGGGCCATGCGCGAGATCGTCACAGCGGTGCGCGCACTGCTGAACAACGAAACCGTCACCATGAAAGGTGAATTCGTACAGCTGGATGGCGTCGAGCTCGACTATGTGTACCAAGAGCGTCGTGCCAAAGACGTACCGATCTACATCGGTGCCACCGGCATGCAAATGATGGAGCTCACCGGCGAGATCGCCGACGGAGTGGTGCTCAACTATCTGGTCTCGCCTGAGTACAACTCCCAGGCAATGGAGGCTCTCAGTCGCGGCGCCGACAAAGCCGGGCGCAGCCTTGACGACATCGATCGCCCGCAGTTGGTGGTCTGCAGCGTGCACGAGGATCGTGCCATTGCCTTAAACATGGCCCGCGAGATGGTCACGCAATACCTGGGCCAGCAACCGCACATCATGAAAGCCTCAGGTGTGCCGCAGTCAATCCTCGACAAAGTTGGCAGTGTGCTCACCTGGCCCGCAACCCACGAGCAAGTGGTGGCAGCATCAAAACACGTGCCCGACGAGATCGTGCAGATGCTTACTGCCAGCGGCACACCAGCTGACGCTCGCGAACAAGTGACCCACTACATGCGCAACGGCGCCACGTGCCCCATCTTGTATCCACTCGGTGACGTCAAGGCCATGATTGATGCATTCGCCGGATGGAGCCCGACACTGTGACCGTAATCAACGCAACGTCGGTGCTGGAAGTGGTGAATGCCCTGCGCGACTATCCGGATGCACGCTTGATTCAAGGCGGCACCGACATGATGGTCGAAGTTAACCTCAATCGCGCGCGCGTCAACGACGTCATCTCGCTGCGTCGCGTGGCCGAACTGCGACGCTGGCACCTTGACCCCGATACTGCTTTGTTGCGTATCGGTGCGGGTGTGCCATTCGCCGAAATGGAACGGGCCCCGTTGTCGCTACAAGCGCCGGCGCTCGCCCAAGCAGCCCGCACGGTGGGTTCGCCCCAGATTCGCGCTGCTGGTTCGCTGGGCGGCAACCTCGGCACGTGCTCGCCCGCTGGTGATGGCTTACCCGTGTTGAGCGCGTTGGACGCCGTCGTCCATTTGCGCAGTGCCACCACCGAGCGTGACGTGTCGATACACGACTTCATGGTGGGTGTGAAAAAGAACCTCAAGCAACCCGACGAGGTCATCGTGGCAGTAACTGTGCCCGTAGTGCAGGGCTTTTCGGGCTACGCCAAGGTTGGCTCGCGCAATGCGATGGTGATCTCAGCAGCATCAGCGTGTT
>JANQZQ010000060.1 GCA_030728545.1 Ilumatobacteraceae bacterium | reverse complement strand
ATGTCCAGGTACGCACCACTGGGGCGACAAACTGCTCTTCATTGGCTGCGCCAACTCGCTGAATCCACTGCCAAGCCGCACCGCTTGCCAACACCAGGCTGACAAGCATCGACAACACACCAATTTCGCTGCCCTTTTTCGGCAGCCGCTTGCCGATCAACACGATGAGTGCAAACCCAATGGTGGGCACCACCGGCGCGAGCCAGGCGTTCTCGAGGAACCACCCGCCACGCAATGGGGCCAGCACTTCAGACGCAGCAAACATCATCAGCCCCGCATCTCGCTGAGTTCATCCAAACCGATACTGCGGCGATTGCGATAAATAAGGAGCACCATCGCCAGACCAACGCCAACTTCGGCAGCGGCAACTGCGATGATGTACAACGCGAAGGTGTGACCATCTGCAGAGCCATTACGCAACGCAAACGCCAGCAGGTTGATGTTCACCGAATTGAGAATAAGTTCAATTGACATAAGCACCAGCACTGCATTCTTGCGAGCAATGACGCCGTAGACGCCGATGCAAAACAGGATTGCCCCGAGCAGCAAGAACTGGCTGATCAACATGCGCTGGTTCCCATCGTCTAGTCCTTGCGGGCCAGCACGATGGCCCCGATGATTGCTGCGAGTAAGACAAACGACAACGCCCAAAAGGGCAACAAATATGGCCCGAAGATTTGATCTGATATCTCGGGCACACCGATGAGTCGGGGTTCGCTCGGCAACTCTTCGTCACCAAACGACGACACGATTGCAATCGCCATCGCGGCGAACAGCAAGCCCGCCACCGGGATTCCGAGTAGGCGATAGGAATTATTGAGGTCGCGTTCGGTGCCGATACGGGCACGCGTGAGCATGGTGCCGAACAAAAACAACACCATGACTGCACCGATGTACACCAGCACCTGAGTGACGGCAACAAACTCGGCGGCAAGCAGCACATACTGCGCGGCGGCGCCGCTCAGCACCACCACAAGCCACAGCGCTGCGTGCACCACATTGCTGGTGGTCACCACGCGTAGGGCAGCCACGATCATCAGCAGCGAAATGACGGCAAACCCGATGTTTTGGGCGGCGAGCAACTCCACGGCAATCACTGCATTACTTCTTTTTCTCGGCGCCGGCTTCGAGTTCTGGTGCTTCGGGAACGGTCTCCATCCACTCCCCAAGTTTTGCTTTGTCGTGCAGCAAATCAGCAATGCGCGGCTCGCAATATTCGTATTCTGGGCTCCAAAAGAGGGCATCAAACGGGCAGACATCCACGCAGATGCCGCAATACATGCATAAGGCGTAATCGATGTCAAAGCGGTCCAGCATGTTGACTTGGCGTTCTTTGCCGCCTTCGCGACGTGGCGGGGCGAGTTCTTTGTGTCCTTCTATATAGATGCACCAGTCAGGGCACGACCGGGCACACAACATGCATGAGGTGCAGTTGTCTTCGTGCAGCGCAATGACCCCGCGGGCTCGTGTTGGTGGTGCTTCTTTTTCGTGCGGATACTGCACCGTGTTGGCGCCTTTGGTGACGGTTTCAAACAGCGTGCCGAGCGTGACACCGAGACCTTTGACTAAACCTGGAACCTTGGGCATTTACATCACCACCTTAAAGATTGACGTGATTGCGATATTGCCGAGCGACACGGGAATAAGCACCTTCCATGCAAAGCGCTGCAACTGATCCTCGCGAAAACGCGGCGAACTAAAACGCACCCACATGATGATGAACACAATCAGCATCATCTTGGTGAACATGATGAGTGGCCCGACGAAGTTCATCCAATTGGCAACCGAGTCGATGTCTGACCAGCCGAACCAGACAAACGGCACTCCCCAACCACCCAAAAACAACACCGACGTGATCATCGCAAACACACCGGCGGTGGCGAACTCACCGATGAAGAACATGAGGAAGCGAAACCCGGAATATTCGGTCATGTACCCCGACACCAATTCACTTTCAGCAATCGGCATATCGAACGGGGCCTGGGTGAGTTCAGCCTGAATGGCGATCATGAAAATGAGGAAGCCGACGAACTGGGTGAGTACGTAGGGGTTGCCCAAGCCGCTGAAACCAAAAATCTCACCCGAGTTTTGGGCAACCACGATCTTCTGCAAGTTCATTGTTTCGGCCTGAATCACCACACCGATAACCGCCAGCACCATTGGCAGCTCGTAGGCAATCAATTGCCCAGCAGCGCGCAAACCACCGAGCAGCGAATACTTGTTTGCGCTCGCCCAACCCGCCATCAAAATGCCGAGCACCGACAGTGACGACACTGCGAGTGCATAAAAAATACCGACTTCAAAGTTGGTGAACCAGGCGTCGGGCCCGAACGGCACCACTGCCACCAACAAAAACGTGCTGGCCAAAACCACGATGGGTGCCATTTTGAAAATTCGCGGGTCGGCACGCTCGGGGATGATGTCTTCTTTCTGCAACCACTTGCCGACTTCGGCCACCAATTGCAGCGAGCCGTATGGGCCTGCCTCCATTGGGCCGAGCCGACTCTGCATGAACGACATCATCTTGAACAAAAACACATAGACAATCGTTCCTGCCGGCAGCAACACTGCAACGATGCCGCCGAGCACGCGCAACAGCGACTGACCCCAATACGGCACTTCAAGTGCCAACACACTCATCATCGGTCGATGTCTCCGAGAATGAAATAGAGCGAGGCGAGAATCGTGACGATGTCTGGCACGTACACGCCGCGCAGCGCCCACGGCGCAACCGACATGTTGTTGAAACTTGCCGAACGAATCTTCACCCGGAATGGGCCAAGCTCACCGCGTGACACGACGTAGTAACCCATCTCGCCGAGTGGGTTTTCGGTTGATACCCATGCCTCGCCTTCGGGCACTTTGATGATCTTGGGGACCTTGGCCATGATTGGGCCACTGGGGATGGTGTCAAGCAACTGGTCGACAATCTTGGTCGACTCGCGCGTTTCCTGCAGGCGCACCCAACAGCGCGCGAAGCTGTCACCATCGGGGTGTGTCCACACTTTCCAATCGGCTTTATCCCAAGCCATCGGCAAACTCTGATCACGACGCAAGTCCCAATCCACGCCACTGGCTCGCAGGTTGGCCCCCGAGAGGCCGTACTGCAAGGCGACATCACGCGGAATCACACCGATGCCGCGCATGCGAGCCTGAAAGATTTCGTTGCCAAACAACAAGTCGTCGATCTGGTCGCAGAACGTGCGCAGCTTTTTCATCACTGCCTTGGTTTCAGCAATCCAACCCTTGGGCAGGTCGTCTTTCAGTCCGCCGATGCGATCGAAGTTGGGATGGAACCGCCCACCGGTGGCACCCTCGATGAGGTTGAGCACGTATTCGCGATCGCGGAAGGCAAAAAACACCGGAGTGATGGCGCCCATCTGCACACCGAGGTCGCCGAGAAACAGCGACACGTTGGCGATGCGTGACAACTCGAACAAGATGGTGCGAATGTGTTGTGAACGGGCTGGGGCCTCGACGCCCATCAACTTTTCGGCGGCCAGAATGAATGGCACCTCGTTGGCGAAACTGCCCAACCAGTCGATGCGGTTGACCAGCGAGGTCACCTGCGGATAGGTGCGAACCTCGGCGAGCTTTTCGTATCCGCGGTGCATGTAGCCACACGATGGCTCGGCCCACACCACTTGCTCGCCGTCGAGACGGGCGATGATGCGCAAGGTGCCGTGCGTGGCGGGGTGCTGCGGCCCGATGTTGAGCGTCATGCCCTCGGTTTCAAGTTCAACATTGAGGCGTGAGTCGGCAGCTTGACTGGCGATATACGCCAGACGTTGACGGTCTCCCAATAGGCGATCAGTGAGGCTCATGACTCGTCTGCACTTTCTTCAGCCCCACCACCAGGTAACGGTTCGACATCCACGATGCCTGGCCAAGGTTTGATCATGCGCGCCAAGAGCGGGAAGTCTTTGCGCAACGGATGACCCTCGAAGTCCATCGGCAGATACATGTTGCGCAAGTCGGGGTGGCCATCAAAGGTGATGCCAAACATTTCGTGGGTTTCACGCTCATGCCAATTGGCGCCGGCATACACATCGTGGAGCGACTCGAGTGATGGATGTGTGTCGTCAACATCCACCTTCACGATGACACCCACATGCGTCACCGGGTTCATAACGCGCGCGAAAACTTGCATTCGAGTGTCGCCACCGGCGTAGCCCGAACGTATTGTGGTGTCGCGCACCGGCGTGGGCTCGGTTGGGTCGTCTTCACCGCGACCAAATGGTGATGGCATCCAGTCGATTGCTGACAAGAAACAGAAATAGTGAAACCCAAGCGTGTCGCGCAGTGTGCGCCTCGATGACTTCCATGCATCCGTACGAACACGTAGCCACAGGTCATCTTTGTGGAACGAGTCAACGAGACGGTCACCCAGGGCGGCAATCACCTCGGCAGCCGACGTGATGCGCGGCTGCGTGCTTGTTGCAGATTGCTCAGGCGCCGACGACAACAGGTTTTCCTTTTCGTTCAGCGGCTGCACTGGCATCAAGCGAGCGCGTGCCTTCGCCGCGCCAACGCGCACCCATGTCTTCGTTCTTGATGCGTTCCTGCAATAGCACGATGCCTTCCAGCAATGCCTCGGGGCGCGGCGGGCAACCAGGCACATACACATCGACTGGAATGATTTGATCGACGCCTTTGGTCACCGAGTATGAATCCCAATATGGGCCACCACAATTTGCGCAGCTGCCCATGCTGATCACGTACTTCGGTTCGGGCATCTGTTCGTACAAACGTTTGATCGCGGGCGCCATTTTGTCGGTGACAGTTCCCGAGATGACCACAAGGTCAGCTTGACGAGGGCTGGCCGGCAGAGGAATTACACCGAGTCGCATCACGTCGTAACGCGGTGAACCAAACGCTGCACCCATTTCAATGGCGCAACACGCCAAGCCCCACTGGTACACCCACATGCTGTACGAGCGACCCATGTTGAACAACGTGGACAATGCACGCGGCATCCGATCGCGCTCTACTAGACCCATCGCAAGACTCCTTTGCGCCACGCATAGACGAGACCCAGCAGCAAGACGGAGACGAACACACCCATCTCGACCAACCCGAAAGTGCCGTAGCGCTCAAGTTGTGTTGCCCATGGAAAGATAAAGACTGCTTCGACATCGAACACCACAAAGAGCAACGCAAATATGTAGTAGCGCACCTGGCTTTGTGACCATCCTTCGCCAACGGGGTCGACACCACTTTCATAAGTGAGAAGCTTCTCGCGGGTTGGGCGAGACGGGCGAACCAGCGACGACACCCACAACAACAGCCCCGCCAGCAGGACTGCCGCCAGACCAAACCAGACGACGGTCAGGTACGACCGGAGAAACTCTGACACGCCAGACATCAGGAAAAAACTACTACGCGGCCACTTCTGCCAGAAACCAGTCGACGAGTTTGGCTGTGGCAGATGCCCGATTGGCTACCTGATCCCCCGACATTTCACAAAGGTGCTTGGCGTCAATGCCGAGTT
>JANQZQ010000059.1 GCA_030728545.1 Ilumatobacteraceae bacterium | reverse complement strand
GTGCAAACCATGGAAGTTGCCGCAGCCGCGCAATTTGATGCGGCATATTTGTTTATCTTTTCACCGCGCGAAGGCACCACCGCAGCTGCAATGGTGGACAAGTTTTGTGACCCAGCCGAAGTCAGCGAGCGCTACAACCGTCTGAAAGTGGTGCTTGACCGCACGGCAGTGCAACAGCATCGCGCCCGCATCGGACGTATCGAAGAAATCGTGGTCGAAGGAACGAGCCGCAAGAACCCCGACCATCTCACGGGTCGCACCCGCCAAAACAAGTTGGTGCATTTTCCGGTAACCGAAAAGTTGCGCCTCGGCACCTATGCGCGTGTCGAGATTATTGACGCAGCACGATTTCATCTAACGGGGCGACTCCTCGAGATCACGGCGTTGCCAACGCATCGCACCCGACTTGCCGTTGCTTCGGCGTGACGTCGGCTTAGGTTCGCTTTACTCATGCAGCAAATTGCCATCGTCGCACCAACGGCAAGCGGCAAGAGCGATGTTGCCATGGCAGTGGCCCGTGCAACCGGCGCCCACATTGTGGCGGTCGACGCCATGCAGGTGTATCGCGGCATGGACATTGGCACTGCCAAGCCGACTGCCGCCGACCGTGCGAGTGTGCCGCACCACTGCATTGATCTGGTCAACCCCGACGAGCGATTCAGCGTGGCTGAATACAAACAGCACGCAGCCTTAGCGCGTAGTGCAATCGACGCCGCTGGTGCGCACGCAGTGTTTGTGGCTGGCACGGGGCTGTATCTCACCGCGGTGATTGACGACTTGCAACTGCCTGGTGAATGGCCGGCGGTGCGCGCTGAATTGCAAGCCGAGCCCGACGTGGGGGTGTTGTTCGCGCGCCTAGAAGCACTCGACCCGTTGGCGGCTTCACGCTCAGACAAAAGCAATCGTCGACGCATTGAACGTGCACTCGAAGTGTGCATCGGCAGCGGTCAGCCGTTTTCATCATTCGGCCCGGGCACTGGTGCGTATCCGCCGAGCGACGTGCAACAAATTGGCATTACCTGGCCGCGCAAAACACTGTCGCAGCGCATCGAGCATCGCGTGCACACCATGATGGCGGCCGGGTTTTTGGCCGAAGTACGTGGCCTGGCCGAACGTTGCACGCTGTCGCGTGAGGCCAAACAAGCCCTCGGCTATCGCGAATTGCTGGCCCACCTGGCTGGCGAGTTGAGCCTTGACGAAGCCGTTGCCCAGATGGTGCTGCACACCCGTCAATTTGCCGTGCGCCAAGAACGTTGGTTTCGCCGCGACCCACGCATCACCTGGGTGGCCGTCGACAGCGACCCCGTTGCCGAGGTCACGCCCCAAGTGTTGGCACTCTTGCGATAGGCATAAGGGAACCAACCATGATGAGAGTCAGCAAATTCGACGCCTGGGGCAACGACTTCTTGGTGCTGGATGTGGCCCAATTGCGCAGTGCTGGCGTTGACGAAGTTGCTGTCGCCTGGCCAGAAGTTTCTCGCGCTTGGTGCAACCGCGCGTCAGGTGTTGGTGCCGACGGCTTGTTGTTGCTCGAGCGCATCGACGATGTCAACGCGCGCATGCGGTTGCACAACAGCGACGGCTCCACTGCCGAGATGAGCGGTAACGGCGCGCGCTGCTTTGCCCACGCATTGTTTCGCAGCGACGCAGCGCGTGGCGAACGGGTGTATCGCTTGCATACCGATGCCGGCGTGCGAGAAGTAACCGTTGGCGAGCAAGACAGCACTTCGGTCGTCGCAACCGTCGACATGGGCGAGGTCAGCACTATTGATGCACCCGCCAATTGGGCTGCCATCGGTACGCACCCAGATCGCCCCGTAGTGCACGTGTCGGTGGGTAACCCCCACACGGTGGTGGGTGTCGACGATGTGGATTCGGTGGATATCGGCCAGCTTGGTCGACAGGTGCCGCAAGTGAATCTAGAAATCATTGCGCCGGGCCCCGGACGAAATGCCATCACCATGCGCGTGCACGAGCGCGGCGCAGGCATCACCCAAGCCTGTGGCACCGGGGCGTGCGCAAGTGCGTGGGCGGCATTGCGATGGGGTCTTGTGTCGTCAACGACAGAACGTGTTGAGGTGACCGTGCACATGCTGGGTGGCGATGCGGTGGTCACTTTGAATGCGCCAGAAGCCGGCCGCGTTGCTCTTGCTGGCCCGGCGCAATATGTCGACAGCTATGACGCGTCACTCGAAGCACCGTATTCGGTGACGGCGCCACACAACACATGACATCGCCGTACTCAGAGGCGCTTGGCCGCACGCTCATCGAGCGCACGATTCGCGAAAAAATTGTGCTGGTGGCCGTGACCCTCGATGGCCGCACCGATGCCGAAACCAACGACAGTTTGGACGAACTCGAGCGACTAGTCGACACTGCCGGGGCCGACGTAGTGGCGCGGCTCACGCAGCGGCGCGACAAACCCGACCCGGCGTCGTTCATCGGCAAAGGAAAAGTCGACGAACTCAAAGCCACCTGTTTGGCTGTTGATGCCGACACGGTGGTGTTCGACAACGAGTTGGCGCCCGCGCAACAATTTAATTTAGAAAAAACTCTGGGTCGCACGGCCATCGACCGCACGGCAGTGATTTTGGACATTTTCGCCCAAAACAGCCACACGTTGGAGGGCAAAGCTCAAGTCGAGTTAGCCCTCATGCGCTACCGACTGCCGCGAATTCGTCGCGGTGCCAGTGCTGGGCTCACCCAGCAAGGTGGCGGTATCGGCACGCGCGGCCCCGGTGAAACCAAATTAGAAACCGATCGCCGTCGCATCAACGACCGAATTGCCAAATTGGATCGCGAACTGCGCGAGCTGCAACGCACCCGCGACGAGCAGCGCAAAGGTCGGGCCCGCAGCGGGTTGGCCAACGTGACCATCGTGGGTTACACCAACGCAGGCAAGTCGACCTTGCTCAATCGGTTGACCGCGGCTGGGGTGCTGGTAGAAAACCGACTGTTTGCCACGCTGGATCCGACCACGCGTCGGCTTGCGTTGCCAGGTGGCGAACCTGTGTTGCTCACCGACACGGTGGGCTTCATTCGTCGACTGCCGCACACGTTGATTGAGGCGTTCAAGAGCACGCTTGAAGTTGCCACCCGCAGCGACTTGTTGCTGCACGTTGTGGATTCGAGCGCAGTCGACCCACTCGGCCAGATCGAAGCAGTGCGCGAGGTGCTTGGTGAAATTGCCGCCGATCGAGTGCCTGAGCTGTTGGTATTCAACAAAGCCGACGCCGACCACGATGCAGCCAAACGCTTGGTGTATGACAACCCGGGCTCGGTGGCGATTTCGGCGGCAACCGGCGAGGGCATCGACGACCTGCTGCGCACAATTGCCGATCGGGTGCGTTCGCTCACAGCAGTGGTGGAGCTGTTGGTGCCCTACGAACGCGGGGACGTGATGGCATCGCTGCATCGCGAAGGCGAAGTTGTGTCGACATCGCATGAAGATGGGGGAATCCGCGTGCAGGCACGCTTGGCTGACGCATCACGGGGCCGCCTGACAGAATTTGTCGTGGTTCCTCAATGACTGCTCAACCCTTTGTTCCGCCGCCATACCCCTACGACCGACTCGACTCGCTTGCCAAATTGGCGGCCACGCACGATGGCGGTGTGATTGATTTGTCGATTGGCACGCCGTGTGATGCGCCAACCGCCGCGGTGATTGCAGCACTTGCAACATCTAATGCCGAGCGCGGATACCCAGCCAGCATCGGATCTGAACCGCTGCGTGGTGCAGCGCGCAACTGGATGCGTCGTCGCTTTGATGTCGATGTGCCCAGCGCCCAAATTGCGGTGTGTGTGGGTTCGAAAGAATTCGTCGCCTCCACACCGCACTACATGAAGCTGCGCCGACCAGACCGCGACACCGTGTTGTTTCCGGCTGTTGCGTATCCGACCTATGAAATGGGTGCAATCTTGGCTGGCTGCCGCGCGGTCGCCGTGCCGATGACTGCTGCTGGTGGGTTGGATCTGTCGGCAATTTCAGCCGATGATGTGGCTCGTGCACTCATGTTGTGGGTCAACTCGCCGAGCAACCCCACCGGGGCCCTCGATGATCTCGGTGCTGCTGCCCGCTGGGGGCGCACCCATGGCGTGCCGGTGTTCAGCGACGAGTGCTATGTGGAATTCACCTGGCACCAAGCCGGTGAAAGCGTCGTGCAACACGGCCTTGACGGCGTGGTGGCGTTGCACTCGCTGTCGAAGCGATCCAACTTGGCTGGTGTGCGGGTGGCGTTTTACGCCGGCGACGCCGACATCGTCAACTATCTGAAAGAAGTTCGCAAGCACGTGGGCATGATGGTGCCCGGGCCAGCGCAAGCAGCCGGTGTGGTGGCGCTCAATGACGATGCACATGTGGCGGCCCAGCGCGAGGTGTATGCGCGTCGGCTGGCGCGCACTGCTGACGTGTTGTCACGGTGGTCGGGCATCAATATCGCCCAGCCGGCTGGTGGGTTTTATTTATGGTTTGATGCTCGCGACGGTTGGGAGTTCGCCGAGCGACTCGCCCGCGACGGTGGAGCACTGGTAAGCCCGGGAGATTTTTATGGTGCGGGCGGCGCCAACAATGTGCGGGTGGCCGTGGTGCAACCAGATGATCGCATTGAACTGCTTGCCCAACGCTTGAAATAGCGCTGCGGAATTATTGCTGCTTCGGCTTACAGCCTACGCAACCGTCTTGACGGTGCTGCTTCGGCTTACAGCCTTCGCAGGACGGTCACCACTTTGCCAAAGATGTTGATGTCGGAGGGGTCAAAGATCATCGGTGACATTGCCGAGTTAGACGGCACCAGCACCACTTTGTTGCCGTCGCGCTTGAAGGTCTTCACCGTGGCTTCGTCACCCGGAATGCCGGCTACGACAATGTCGCCATTGCGCGCCACATTTTGTTGACGACACACCACGAAGTCGCCGTCAAGAATGCCGGCATCAATCATCGACTCGCCGCGCACCTTCAACATGAATAGCTCGCCGTCACCGGTGAAGTCCATCGGGAGCGGGACCAGTTCTTCGACATTTTCTTGGGCCAACACATTGACACCAGCGGCCACTTCGCCAACGAGCGGAATGTATTTTGTTGGGCGGCGATCCATCGTGACGCCTGAAGCGGAATCGAAACGCATTTCGATGGCGCGCGGCTTGGTGGGGTCGCGACGCAGGTAGCCAAGTTCTTGCAGTGTGGCGAGGTGGTTGTGCACCGTGGCCGACGACGAGAGCCCGACGGCTTCGCCAATTTCGCGCACCGATGGGGGATAGCCACGCTCGCGCATGCACTCTTCGATGTAGACGAGGATTTTTCGCTGGCGATCGCCGAGGCGAGCGATGGGGTTGGTGTTGTCACTGGTCATGTCAGAAAGCGTACGCCTGTTCGCCCCCAAGGTCAAACACATGTTCGTATATTTGCCGGAAATCCCTGAAACCGTTGCTGGGCTTGGGTTTCTGGGGAGGTTGTACTACGAACACCCGTTCGCTATGGTGGAAGCCGAGGGGAGAACACCTGTTCGCCCCCACCGCAAGAATCCAACCCCCAACC
>JANQZQ010000058.1 GCA_030728545.1 Ilumatobacteraceae bacterium | reverse complement strand
GTCTGGGCAGAACTGTGGGTGCGCCGCCGGGAAATTGGTTGGCGATCACGACGTCCCGTGCTAATGGTGCTGGCGGCCTTGGTGGTGTTGCAAGGCGTCGCTCAGCTCGCCCCGCGCGGCCGCGACACTGGTGAAACGTTGCGAATTGCCGTGGTGCAAGGTGGCGGGCCGCAAGGCGTGCTCGCTGTGAACAGTAACCCCCGCGATGTAATCGACCGTCATCTTGCTGCAACAGCATTGCTCAACCCAAGTGACCGACTGGATTTGGTGGTGTGGCCCGAGAACGCAATCGATGTGCGTGACTTCACCACGAGCAAAGTACGTGATGAGATTGTCACTGAAGTGCAGCGCATCGGCGCACCATTCGCCGTCGGTGTCACCGAAGATGCAGGTGCGGCATTCACCAATGCTCAGATACTCATTGATCGCGATGGCATCGAGCAAAGCCGCTACGACAAAGTTCGGCGTGTGCCCTACGGCGAATACATTCCGCTGCGTGGATTGCTCGCTGGCCTTGGCGCACCCGTTGATCGCATCCCGCGTGATGCTGTGGCTGGCACCACCCCCGCTGTGCTGATGGTGCCCCACGGCAACTCAAATGTTTCACTTGCTGTTGCCATTTCATGGGAGATCTTTTTTTCGGGGCGAGTCAACGACGGCGTGTCGGCAGGTGGTCAAGTGGTATTGAACCCCACTAATGGCTCGAGTTATACGGGGGAAATATTGCAGCAGCAACAGGTCGCCACCTCGCAGTTGCGAGCACTTGAGTCGGGGCGATTCGTGGTGCAAGCAGCCACCACTGGCTACAGCCTGATCGTCGACGCTGACGGCCGAGTGTTGCAACGCATCCCCATCGGCCAACAAGCAGTCATTTTTGCTGACGTGCCACTGCGATCTGGGCAAACCCTGTACTCACGATTTGGGTCTTCACAGTTTGGTGATCTCCCGCTGGTCATCGTGCTCATTGCATTCATCGCTGGTACGGCCTGGCGATCACGCAAAACCGGGCTGCACACAAACCATCCACCACACCAGGTGGGTTCTGCTGAGTAACGAACTTCGGCTTGGCAGCAGCGCCTTCGGGTGTTCGGTCGATGCATTGCGTGGCGCGCGCTTGTCATCACTCCGTATCCACTCTCGCGAACGACTAGTCACCTACCGCACCAATCTGCAGGCCACTGCGTGGGGTGCGTATCCGATGGTGCCATTCGCCGGCCGTGTGCGCGATGGCAGATTCACCCATGATGGGGTCACTCATCAGTTGCCACTCAATGCCGATGTACATGCAATGCATGGAACCGTTTTTGATGTTGCTTGGTCGACGGTTGATTACTCACCATCGCATGCAGTGCTCGTTGCACCACTTGGGCCGCGTTGGCCGTTCAGCGGCAATGTCACTCACGCAATTTCTGTCGACGCCGACGAACGCAGCATCACGTGCACTCTCACGGTTACCACTACTTCACCATCGACACCGGCACAAGTTGGTTGGCATCCGTGGTTCATTCGTCCGGCAACTCTCGACGTGCAATTCAGCGAAATGTACGCGCGCGATGCGCAATACATCCCGGATGGTCGTCAAGTGGCCCCGCCACAAGGCCCGTGGGATGACTGTTTCATCGGAGCGCAAAAGACCCCTGCAATAATTTTTGGAGATGGCGTGCGGCTCAATGTTGAGAGTGATTGCGACCACTGGGTGGTCTACGACATGCCAACTCACGCACTGTGTCTCGAGCCGCAGTCTGGGCCACCCGACGGTTTCACGCTGGCGCCACACGTGATTACACCGCAATCTCCGCTGCAACGCACAATGAAATTAATCGCCCGATAAATTCTCTGCGATAGCGTCAAGTCGCATGCTCGGCGGCGATGTGCAACGCGAACTTGATCGCCTGCGCGAGGGGCCATTACGGCTCGCTTACCTTACTTATCGGGGCAAACCCCACGTGGGTGGCCAAGGTGTTTACACCCGTCATCTCACCAAAGCACTCGCCGATCTTGGCCACCATGTCGAGGTCTATGGCGGGCAGCCCTACCCCGTGCTTGACCCCCGCGTTGAGTTGCACCGGTTGCCGAGTCTCGACATTTTCAACGATCAGTACCCGGGGCGATTTCCGGCCTATTGGGAATTAAACAACTGGCCGAATGCGCTTGAAGCGCTCTATTTTCTGAAAGGAACTTTTGCCGAGCCGCTGACTTTTAGCCTGCGCGCCTACCGCGCTTTGCAAGACCGCGTCAACGACTTTGATCTGGTGCACGACAACCAATGTCTGGGCAAACATATTTTGTCGATCGAAAAGCTCATTCCAACCATCGTCACACTGCACCACCCAATAACCAAAGATCGCAAACTCGAAATGCAGCACACCAAGAATTACTGGAAGCGTCGTGGCATCTCACGCTGGTACTCGTTTGTAAAAATGCAGGGCAAAGTGGCCAGCCGCCTACCACGCATCGTGGTGGTGAGTGAAAACTCCATCGCCGACATCCACACCGACATGAAAGTGTCGCTTGACCGTATGCGACTAGTACCGGTCGGTGTCGACCCAGATTTATTCAAGCCAATTCCATCTGTGGCACGTAAGCCGCATCATCTCATCACCACGGCTTCGGCCGACGTTGCCCTGAAAGGTCTGGCATATCTGTTGGAAGCCGTCGCCAAATTGCGCACCGAACGCGACATCCACCTCACCATCATTGGCAAGCCTCGGGACGGTGCAAGTGCCGACCTGATTACTTCACTTGGGCTAAGCGACTGCATCACTTATGTGTCAGGGGTCAGCGATGAACGCATCGTCGAGCTCTACGCCGAAAGCACGCTTGCTGTTGTGCCCAGCCTCTACGAAGGTTTCAGCCTGCCGTCGATCGAAGCAATGAGCACCGGCATCTGTCTTGTGGCTACGACTGGTGGTGCACTACCCGAGGTAACGGGTCGCGACGGCGACACCGTGTTGTCATGCCCACCTGGGGATGCCGACGCTCTCGCGGCTGCGTTGCGGCGTGGTCTTGATGACGAACAACTACGGGCCAAGATCGGTGCTGCTGGTCGCACCAGAGTGGTCGAGCGTTGGTCGTGGCGCCACTGTGCGTCACTCACCGTGGATCAATACCGTGAAGTACTCATGATGCCCCACAATGTTGCCAAGGTTCAGCGGCGCCTCGAGCAGACCGCTCGCTAACGGGGTTTCACCATGCTGACTATTCGCTTTGATCGCCTGCCGATCAACAAACACACACTGTTCCTCGATGCTGGCGCTGGTTTCGGTCGACACGCCTACGAGGCAGCGCGCCGCGGCGCGACCGTAATTGCGCTGGATTATGGCCACGACGAAGTAACTGCCACACGCAACACCTTTGCGGCAATGGCCATGGCGGGTGAGATCGACTCGTCACGCTTTGGTGGCACGATTCGCGGCGACGCCACTCGGCTTCCGTTTGCTGATGCAGCGTTCGACTGTGTTGTTACTAGTGAAGTGCTCGAGCACATCCACGACGACCGTGCCGCTCTCAGTGAACTGGCTCGTGTACTTAAACCCGGTGGCACGTTCGCGGCAACGGTGCCGTCATACTTTCCAGAAAAAATCAACTGGATGCTTTCTGACGAATACCACGCACCATTCGTGCCGGGTGGTCACGTACGCATCTACAAAGCCAGCGAACTTCGCCACCGCCTCACCGAAAGTGGCCTGCGACTCGCAAGCCGCCACCGCTCGCATGGTTTGCACTCGCCGTACTGGTGGTTGCGTTGCGCAGTCGGGCCGGCGCGAGACGACCAACCACTCGTGGCTGCCTACAAAAAGTTGCTCGAGTGGGACATCATGAAAGCACCTCTCGTTACACGTGTACTTGACACGCTGCTCAGCCCGGCAATCGGCAAATCGTTCGTGCAATACGCCACGAAGCCGACATCCAACGTCACCAACTCTGCTGTCAACTCTGGTCATAACTCCTCTACTTACTCTTCTCACACCGCCCAGCGCATTCGCACCGAGCCATTCGTCGGCGTGCCTACGCGTAATGAACTGCACGCCACAGCCGCATGGATTGCTTCGCTGCAACTCCCCAGCGGAATGATTCCCTGGTTTGCTGGTGGGCACTGCGACCCGTGGAACCATGTCGAAACCGCAATGGCGCTCGATGTGATGGGGTTTCACAGCGAAGCGCGCCGCGGGTACGAATGGTTGATGGCCACCCAACGAGACGACGGTTCGTGGCACAACTATTACAACAACGACGAATCCATAAAGGAATCAAAAATTGACTCCAACGTGTGTGCCTACGTCGCAGCCGGCGTGTGGCACCACTGGCAGTGCTCAGACGACCTGGCCGCAGTGGAACGTTTCTGGCCAATGGTTGAACGCGCAATGACCTTCGTGTTGAACATGCGGCGCAAAGACGGCACCATCCTGTGGGCTAAGGAAGTGGATAGTGAACCGTGGTCGTATGCCCTACTCACTGGATCAAGTTCGATTCGACATTCGTTGCACTGCGCAGCAAATGTGGCAGCACTACTCGGCGAACCGCGACCACTGTGGCGGGCAGCAGCCGATGCAATCGACGCGGTCATCAACCACTCACCAAATTCGTTCGAGCCAAAAGATCGCTGGGCGATGGACTGGTACTACCCCGTGCTTGGTGGCGCACTCGTCGGCGATGAAGCCAAGATTCGTCTGCACGATCAATGGGACTCCTTCGCCATGCCCGGCTGCGGCATTCGTTGCGTGAGCGACGAACCATGGGTGACGGCGTCAGAGACAGCAGAGTGCGCAATTGCCTACAGCGCCATCGGCGATCAACAGACCGCCAGCGAACTGCTCGAACTCACCTCATTGCATCGCATGCCAGACGGTTCATACCTCACAGGCATCGTGTATCCGCAACGCATCGCATTCCCTGCCGATGAAGTCAGCGCCTATACGGGTGCCGCCGTGATTTTGGCAGCAGATGCACAACTCCAGTTGTCACCTGCCCACAGGCTCTTCACCCACCACTAGAGATCTTTTTGTTTGGTTACCTGCTGGTGCGCTGCAGCACACGCAACGAACCACTGCGCGAGCGTTCAACGAATTTTCCCGAGTGCAGCGCCGGTAGATAGATCTCTTCAAACGGCGCCTGACCACCGTCGGCTGGAACTTCAAACACGTCATGGATTGCCAGCAACCCGTCTACCGCCACATGCTGAGCCCAGGCTTCATAGTCGCCACGCGCCACGGCTCGAGCGTGGCCACCATCAACAAAACACAACGCCAAGGGTTCGCTCCACGCGGCACCAATTGCGTGCGAATCACCCACACATTCGCGCACCACATCGCTTAAACCAGCGCGTTGCATTGTTTGGCGAAAAAAAGGCAACGTGTCGATTCGGCCCTGCGTATTAACGATCTCCGGGTCATGCCATTCCCAACCCGCTTGATTTTCTTCTGAGCCACCGTGATGATCAACGGCATGCAACACCGTTCCGCACTCACGCGCAACGGCACCTAACCACCCCGTGGACCTGCCGCAATACGAGCCAACTTCGACCAAGGGCAAACCGGGTAGG
>JANQZQ010000057.1 GCA_030728545.1 Ilumatobacteraceae bacterium | reverse complement strand
AGATGCTCGGCCAAATCGCCATAGTCGGCTGGGTCGTGTGACTTGGTGGCACGACCGTGCCCGGGGAGGTCATACTCCACGACTGTGCGACCTGATTCACGAAGCAGATCGACTAGACCCGAGCGTTGCCAGGTGTGGGCAAATGATCCAGCCCATCCATGCACCAACAGCACCGGATGTTGGGATGGCGCATCAGCTGGATTGCCAATTGGATTGGCAACAGCCTTGTCCGTAACGTCCATTGCGGGCAAGAGTAGCCTTGGCAAGTCGGTTAAAGCTCGTTGAGGAGGTGTGGCGTGCAGTTTTTGAATGGTCAACCGAACTACGACCTCACCTACAACGATGTGTTCTTGGTGCCAAGTCTGTCGTCGGTGTCGTCACGAATGCACGTTGACCTGCGCACCCCAGATGCCATTGGTACGACGATTCCGATTGTGGTGTCGAACATGACGGCCATCGCCGGGCGTCGCATGGCCGAAACTGTGGCTCGCCGTGGGGGAGTGGTGGTATTGCCACAGGACATTCCACTTGACGTGGTATCGACCGTCGTGTCGTTCGTTAAATCACGCCATGCGGTGTATGAAACACCCATCACCTTGTCGGGCCACGACACTGTTGGCGAGGCCCTCAGCCTCATTCACAAGCGTTCGCACGGAGCGCTGGTGGTGGTAGACGATGACCAACAGCCAGTGGGTATTTTCACCGAACATGACGCCACAGGTTTTGATCGTTTTACCCAGATTCACAACGTGATGAGTCGCGAAGTGTTCACGCTCCCTGATGGGCTTGATGCTCAGACAATGTTCGAGCGTTTGACGGACGCCCGCCTGAGTTTTGCCCCAGTGGTGTCGGCGCATGGCCAGCTGCGCGGCTGCATGACTCGAAAAGGTGCGTTACGCAGCACGATTTATCAACCGGCTGTTGATCGCAATGGCAATTTGCTTATCGCTGTTGCAGTTGGGGTCAATGCTGATCCGGCGACGCGAGCCAAGGCTTTAGCCGCGCTCGGTGTTGATGTCATCGTCGTCGACACAGCACACGGGCACCAAGATCGCATGCTGGAAGTAGTCAGCGAAGTGCGCCGTCACGTGGATGCCACGCCGGTGGTAGCAGGCAACGTGGTGACTGCCCAAGGCACACGCGATCTCATTAGCGCAGGTGCCGACATCGTCAAGGTTGGCGTAGGCCCTGGGGCCATGTGCACCACCCGCATGATGACTGGTGTTGGGCGTCCACAATTTTCTGCTGTGCTCGAGTGCTCGAGCGCAGCCCAGGATCTGGGCAAACACGTATGGGCTGACGGCGGGGTGCGCTATCCGCGCGACGTGGCACTCGGCTTGGCTGCTGGTGCCAGCAATGTGATGTTTGGTTCGCTTCTGGCAGGTACCTACGAATCGGCCGCCGACACGGTGCGCGATACCCACGGTCGGTTGTACAAAGAAAGTTTTGGGATGGCATCGAATCGTGCCGTGCGCAATCGCACCCGCACCGAAACTGCTGTCGAGCGTGCCCGCAAAGAATTGTTTGAAGAAGGCATCAGCACCTCGCGGATGTATCTCGATACCGCGCGCCCCGGCGTGGAAGACATCATTGATCAGATCGTGGCTGGCGTTCGTTCGTCGTGCACCTATTCGGGTGCGCGCAGCGTCACCGAATTGCATTCGCGTGCCATCGTTGGGATACAAAGTGCGTCGGGATACGACGAAGGTCGTCCGATCGATACCAGTTGGTAATGCAGCCCGTAGTAATCGCAATCGATGGCCCAGCTGGGGCCGGTAAGAGCACGATTGCCAAAGCGCTTGCTCGTGATCTGGGCATCGCGTATCTCGATACAGGTGCGATGTATCGCGGCGTCACTTTTGCGGTGCTGCGCAAAGGGCTCTCGGCCACTGATGTTGATGCAGTTGGTCGAGTAGCACAGAGCGTGGTATTCGTTCAAACAGCTGACACTTTGGAAGTGGACAACGTGGATGCCACTGCGGCGATTCGCACACCTGAAATTGACGCTGCGGTGAGCCACATTGCTGCGAATTCAGTCGTGCGCGATGAGATGCGACTACGACAACGTCAATGGATTGCTGATCACAATGGGGGCGTTGTAGAAGGTCGCGACATCGGCTCTGTTGTCTTTCCGGATGCCACATTGAAGGTATATCTTGTGGCGACGCCACTTGTGCGGGCGGAAAGGCGGGTTGCTCAGCACGGGGGAGACGTGGCAGAAATCGCGCGCGCCATTGCCGAACGCGACGAACGTGATTCCACCCGCGCTGACAGCCCGCTGCGCCAAACACCCGATGCCGTCGTGGTCGACACGAGCAATCGCAGCGTTGACCAAATTGTTGCCGATATTCGAACACTCCTCACCCTGCGCCTCAAATCGTCATGACAAAATACGAAACAGGCTTGGTGGGGCAGTCGTTAGCAACCCGCCTCACGTATTTCGTGATTCGCGATGTGCTGCTGGTGCTCTGCAAACTGTGGTTTAGGTATTCGATTAGCGGTCGCGAGCACTTACCAAAGTCTGGCGCATACATCATTGCGCCAGTGCACCGCTCGAACATCGATTCGCCTTTGGCGTCGTTCATCACCCGCCGACGAGCTCGCTTCATGGGCAAAGACTCGCTCTGGAAGATTCGCAGCATCGGCAAATTGTTCACGCTGCTCGGTGGGTTTCCTGTTACGCGAGGTGCTGCCGATCTCGAAGCCCTCAAGCGCTGCGTTGCAGTGCTCGATGCCGGTGAGCCGCTCGTGATGTTTCCCGAAGGCACGCGCCAGAGTGGCAGCATCTTGCAGCCACTTTTCGAAGGGCCCGCCTACGTCGCTTTGAAACGCGGTGTTCCCATCGTGCCGGTGGGTATTGGCGGATCAGAAAAAGTTATGCGCAAAGGTTCAAAGATGATTTGGCCGCGCAAGTGCCATCTCACCATCGGTGCGCCAATCATTGTTGAGCGCAGCACCACCAGCCGAGTTGATCGCGAGCGGATGGCAGCGATAACTGCAGAGTTGGCTGAAGCGCTGCAGGCTGCGTTCGACGATGCTCGTGGCCGTGTGGGTGACGCTTAAGAAATAGCTTCTAGCCGCGCAAGAATTCGCCGACGATACGTGGCAGGTCAAGTGCATCGCGCACCCCGCACACTTCGCGCGCCGAGTGCATCGACAACTGAGGTACACCCACATCTACTGTGTCGATACCCAGCCGTGTTGCGGTAATGGGGCCAATGGTTGAGCCGCACGGCATGCTGTTGCGCGATACAAACAGTTGATGATTAACCTTCGCAGCAGCGCAAGCAGAAAGAAATGCGACCGCTGATGATGCTGACGTCGCATAACGTTGGTTGGAATTGCTCTTGAGTGCTACGCCACGATTGATAAACGGTGCATGCTTGGGATCATGGCGCTCGGGATAGTTGGGGTGCACGGCGTGGGCATTGTCGCATGACAAACATGACGAGCCTGGCAACATCGCCAAGTAGTCATTGCGGCTGCGGCCAATCGAATGAGCGATGCGTTCCAACATGTGCTCCAAGAGTGGCCCAGCAGCACCCGTAGTGCTCTCGCTGCCCACTTCTTCGTGGTCAAACAATGCCACCACGCCAATGCCCGCATCACTCGCTGTGGTTCGGCTGGTGCTGCACACGGCTTCGATTGCCGCCCAACAGGACAGTTGATTATCAAGCCGGCCGCCTGCGACCATCGATTGATCAACGCCAATCACCCGCGCAGGCTCATGGTCCACTAACTGAGCGTGCACCGCAACCACATCACGCTCGGCAACCCCAGCCCACTTGGCAGCCAGCTCGCGAACGCTGAGGTCAGCAGCACCGGTGTGCCACACAGGTCGCAGATGGGCGTGCTTGTCGAGCACGACGCCGTTTTCATTTACACCACGGTCGAGATGAATGGCGAGTTGGGCAAGCCGAGCAACCGGCGATGGCGATGTGAACAATCGCTGTGTGCCATCGCGATGCACCACGTAGCCGGCAATGTTGAGATCGCGGTCCAGCCACGAGTTCAGCAGAGGCGAACCATAGATCTCCACTTCGAGAGTGCCAAAGTTGGCGGCCACACCCTCTGGGTTGGGCTTGAGATGTAATCCCGGTGAGTCGGTGTGCGCGCCGACTACGCGAAAGTGATTCGCGCTCGCGTGCGGAACAGCGAATGCCACGAGCGCGCCGTCGCGAGTGACGAAACCTTTTACTGGCTGCTGTGTTGCAGGCAGGCTGCTCAGGGCGTCGAACCACGTGAAACCTGCGGCGAGCAAACGCTGGGCCGCTGTTGCCACCACGTGGTGAGCGGTGGGTGAGCGGTGCAAGAAATCTAAGAGGCTGTCGACTGTTGGGGCCGACACGCTGGTGCGGGCACTTGCCTTGGCTCGCTGGGCAGTTTTGGGCTTACTGCTGGAACGGGATTTCGACCGAGACGTCACGCCCGAAGAAACTACAGGTGATATCGCTGGTGTCACCTTGTTCGACGCGGGTCTGAATTTCGGCAATGCAAGCCGATAGCGAGTCGCGCTGGGTGAAGCCGAACCAAATAACACCGGCAAAGACCGCGATGAGCAGCAGCTTGGACACCACCGATGACACGAACTTCAAGACCAATAGCACCCCAAAGACACCCGCCACCATCGCAATGAGCGACATATCACGCGCCGACTGGGCATTGAACGATGACAGATCCATGACGTTGCAAAGTCTGCCAGCACCACCTTCGTAGAGTGTGCATATGAGACCAAGCCGATGAGTGACCAGCCGATTTCAATGTCGCGCAGCGGCCCACCCGAAACTGTGATGCCGCCACTAGAAGCACACATCGCACACGAGTTGGCCCAGGCTTTGGCCAGTGAACCCGCTCAGCGTCGTGCTGCGGTTGCTGCGATTGCTGCGAAGTATCCCACCTGCTTGCAAGCTTGGGCAGCGCTCGGGCGCAATAGCACGCCGGGTATTGAGGCCTACATGGCGTTTCGCGTCGGGTATCACCGTGGTTTAGATCAATTGCGCGCCAACGGCTGGCGTGGGTCGGGATATGTGCGTTGGGTGCATCCTTCCAACCATGGGATTCTGGAATGTTTGGAAGGCCTAGCGGTGAATGCTGGTGTCATCGGCGAAGAAGCCGAAGCGGTGCGCTGCCAACAATTTCTGCTGCAGCTTGACCCGCGCGGGCGAGGCTGACAGCGTTGCCCATCCTCGGCGCGGTGTTGGTTGGCGGGGCAAGTAGGCGGTTCGGATCAAACAAGGCTGACGCACAACTGGATGGCGTCAGCTTGCTTGACCACCAATTACATACCTTGCGCAGCGTTCCGGTGGATTGTTTGGCGTATGTCGGGGGCGAGCGGCGGCTGGCAATCGACCCGTTGGCTGGCTACGTGGATGATGCGATTGTCGGTGTCGACACCACTGAGCGCAGTTCGCTACTTGGCATATTGGCGGCGCTCACGTATGCGCGGGACAGAGAATGTGAATCAGTAATCATCTTGGGTTGTGATGTACCACTAGTGACGACTCAGACGCTGCAGCAGTTGGTTGCTGCGCTGAGTGGCGGTGCTGCTGAGCGGGACAGTATTTCAGCATTCGACATTGCCGTTGCTTCGTCAAATGCAGAGCACGCCCACTGGTCGATCATGGCAGCCAATGTTTCGGCCTTAGCCCCGCTGCGCGCGGCCTACGAGCAGGGTGAACGTGCTGTGCACCGAGCTGCGGCAACTGTGCGTGTGACTCGGTTGGGCATTGGCGAGGATGAAGCAGTGAATATCAACGACCAAATAACGCTGGTCGACATCGCCGCTGCCTTGCGTGGTGCTAGATAGGCTCGGCGCTCGTGTCAATACGAGAAATTACTGCAGGGGACCTGGCGTTGTTGCTAGAGCGGGGCGTCGCCGTCATAGATGTGCGCGAGCCCGACGAGTATCGCGAAGGGCATGTGCCAGGCGCAATCTCGGTGCCGCTTGGACTAGTGCCCGAGTCAGTGGAGTTGTTTCGCAAACCAGTCTCGGTGTACGTCGTTTGCCAAACTGGCGGCCGCAGCATGCGGGCGTGCGAGTTCCTGCACGATGCGGGTGTCACCAACGTGATCAACGTGGCTGGTGGCACGATGGGTTTCGCGGCCCTGGGCAACCCCCTCGCGGTTGGCGACCAAGCGTGAACTACTCGGTGCCGGTGTGACCATCGCCGAGCACTTCGTTGCCGATGATGCGGCACTGGCCGACGTGGTACGTGATGCACTTACTGCATCGATTTACTCCCTAGATACCGAATTTCATCGCGAGCGAACATACTTTCCGCGCTTGGCCCTCGTGCAATTGCAGTGGGGCAACAACAACGTGCTCATCGACCCACTCGCAGTCGACCCGCGGGGCCTCGGAGATTTGTTGCGCGGGCCCGGGCTGGCTTTGCTGCACGCATCGCAACAAGATCTCGAAGTCATGCGCTACGCAGTCGGTGAAGTGCCGAGTCGAATGTTTGACACGCAACTAGCTGCAGGATTCATCGGCTATTCCACACCGTCACTGGCAGCACTCGTGCAGTCTCAGTTGAAGGTGATGTTGTCTAAAGGTGATCGCATGACCGATTGGATGCGTCGACCACTCACCACAAGTCAATGTGAATACGCACGCAGCGACGTGGCATACCTTGAGCAGCTATACGAACGCATCGGCGCTCGGCTCAACGAACTTGGTCGCAGTGATTGGGTGGCCCAAGCTTGCGAAGAACTGCGCCTGCGGCCCTGGGGGGAAAGCAACCCCGACGAAGCGTGGCTGCGCATCAAAGATGCTCGGGCGTTGAAGGGTGTGTCACGCGGTGTCGCACAAGCGCTTGCTGCTTGGCGCGAGCGTCGGGCGATGGCCACCAACGTGCCATTACGACGAGTGATGAGCGATATGGCGTTGGTTGGTATCGCCCAGGCTGCGCCTGCATCTACCGAAGAGTTGTCGCATGCGCGTGGGGTGGATGAGCGCTATCTCAATGGCTCGATCGCGCGGGAGGTGTTGGCGGCTGTGCGCGATGGTCGCGAACGAGTGGTGGAGATCGAAGCCAATACACACGACCCGCTTGAGAAGCGCTTGCGACCAGCGGTCACCCTGGTGACTGCATGGATCGGAGAACTCGCTCGCACCCACGAAATTGATCCCACATTGGTGGCAACCAACCGCGACATCGTGGCGTTGCTGGCGGGGGGAGAGTCGCGCTTGGCGCAGGGTTGGCGACGCGATTTGGTTGGCCGCGACATCGAAAAGCTGCTGGCGGGCGAAACCGGTCTGTCGTTTGACGGTGACGGCAGGCTCAGGCTCATCCCTGCCAAAGAGCCCAACAGCCAGTAAAGTATTAGCCAATGTCCATCGCCTAGGCGGATGTCCCTCGTGGCTCCGTCAGTAACAACGGAGCCCCCAAGTGAAAAAGGGACGTCATCGTCGGTTTGAAGAAGCGCGCCGTCTGAAGCAGTCTGGCCCATCCGCTGAAGACCTCGGTATTGCAGCCCAGAAGTCAGAAAAGAATGAGGCCGACGAGTTTGCGGCAATCGCCGAGCGGTATGGCGTGGTCTTTGATGACGAGGGCGAAATCGCCGAAGATGAAGGGTCGTCCACCTGAGCGATCTTTTTAGAAACGTCGCGATCGTCGCGCACGTCGACCATGGCAAGACCACCTTGGTGGATGAATTGCTGCGCCAGACCGGAACATTTGCTGCGCACCAAAACTTGGTCGAACGCGTCATGGACTCCAACGACCAAGAGCGTGAACGCGGCATCACCATTTTGGCCAAAGCTGCTTCAATCGAGTGGCGCGGCGTCAAGATCAATTTGGTCGACACACCCGGACACGCCGACTTTGGCGGAGAAGTTGAACGCGCACTCGCGCTCGTTGACGGGGTACTGCTCTTGGTGGATGCCGCCGAAGGCCCGCTGCCACAAACACGTTATGTTTTGTCAAAGGCACTGAATGCCAACTTGCCCGTAGTGCTGGTGATCAACAAGGTGGATCGCAGCGACGCGCGACCTGAAGAAGTGTTGCTCGATGTTGAACACTTGTTTTTGGATCTCGCTCACGCCGACCACCACTTGAACTTTCCGGTGATCTCGGCAGTGGCCCGCGAGGGCAGGGCAATGAAAGGCGTCGGCATGCCTGGCCCTGATGCCGACTTGGTGCCGTTGCTCGACGCAATTCTCGACACGATCCCAGCACCTCAGGGTGACGCGACCGCGCCGCTCCAGGCTCTGGTGACCAACTTGGACGCCAGCGACTATCTCGGTCGCCTCGGCATCGGTCGCGTACACGCCGGCACCTTGCGCAAGGGTGAAACCATTGCGTTGCTAGGCAAGCCTGATGGCGATACGCAACCAGTGCTGAAGCGTCGTATCTCCAATCTGTCGCAGTTCGTCGGCATTAGCCGCAAGGAAGTCGACACCATTGTGGCCGGCGACTTGTTCATCCTGGCTGGCATCGATGATGTGAACGTCGGAGACACCATCGCCAACGTCGAAAACCCCGTGCCACTGCCACGCCTCGAAGTCGATGAGCCGGTGCTGCGCATGAGCTTTGCGGTCAACTCGTCGCCGTTCTCGGGCCGCGAAGGCACGTATGTGACCAGTCGCCACTTGCGCGATCGTCTACATCGAGAAATTCTCGGCAACGTATCGATTCGTTTATTCGAAACCGACTCACCCGACGTCATTGAAGTAGCCGGTCGTGGCGAATTGCAACTCGCAGTATTGATTGAGAACATGCGCCGTGAGGGCTATGAGATGCAAGTGAGCCGTCCTCAAGTCATCACCAAAGAAGTCGCTGGTAAAACACACGAGCCATACGAGCGAGGCACCGTTGACGTGCCCGATGAGTTTGTTGGGGCAGTCACACAAGCGATAGCGCCACGTCGTGGTCGCATTGTCGATATGCGCACAGGCGACTCGGGTCGCACCATCATGCACTTTTCGGCTCCATCGCGTGGCCTGATCGGCTTCCGCTCACTGCTGTTAACGGTTACCCGCGGCACTGCTTTGATTCACCAAAGCTTTGCTGGCTTCGAGCCGTGGGCGGGTGACGTGCCGCACCGTCTTGGTGGCGCCATGATCGCCGACCGCATCGGGCCTGTAACTGCCTATGCGCTCGACAACTTGCAGATGCGCGGCACGCTCTTTGTTGAGCCTGGCGACGAGGTGTATGAAGGCATGGTTGTGGGTGAGTGTGCTCGTGGCGAAGAGATGGTGGTCAACTCGGTGCGCGCCAAAGAAAAGAACAACATTCGTACCCACAGTCACGACGATGGTGTCAAACTTGCCGCACCGGTGATTCACACGCTGGAAACAGCCATCGAGTGGATTGGCGATGACGAGCTTGTGGAAGTAACCCCCAAGTCGATTCGCATTCGTAAACGTTGGTTGAGTATTGAAGATCGGCGTCGCGCCGGCAAAAAAGGTGGCTGAGCCCGCACCATGGCGGACTTAGACGACATCATCGAGCGGTTACGTTCGGCATCTGAAGATATTGCTGATCGCGCGCTCAGCGTGTTGAGCGAAGCCTCACGGGCCGGCGAAACTAAACGTCCGGATGCCGAGCGGGCACTGACCCAGGCACGGCGAGCAGTGGAAAAAGCAATCAACCTGCTTGAGCGAATGCCGTCAACTGAGGCGTAGAGCAGCAGCTTTGGTGGCCAAGGCCGCCAACAACTCATCGAAGCTCTTTTGAAACGAGCTCACCCCTTCGCGTTCGAGCTGTGCTGCCACTGCAGCGTGGTCAACGCCGATGTCGGCAATGGCTTGCCAGACGTGCTTGGCTTGTGCGATGTCAGCATCGAGTGTGCGCGCAATGCGTCCGTGGTCGTCGAACGCTTCAAGCGTGGCGTCGGGAAGCGTGTTTACCGTGTGCGGACCAATGAGTTCATCGACATACAACGTGTCGCGGTAAGCCGGGTTTTTGGTTGATGTTGAAGCCCACAGCGGACGTTGCATTTGTGCACCCGCAGCGGCCAGCTTGTTCCAGCGAGGGCCGCTGAAGGTGTTGCAAAACATCTGGTACGCCAGGCGGGCCTGAGCAACGGCTGCCTGGCCGCACAACGCCAGGGCTGCATCCGAGCCGATCTCGCTCAGGCGACGATCAACTTCGGTGTCAACCCGCGAGATAAAGAAACTTCCCACGCTGGCAGTAACCGACAAGTTCTGCACACCACTGGCCAAGCGGTCTTCGAGACCAGCCACATAGGCCTCGAGTACTGCGCCGTAACGCTCGAGGCTAAATATGAGGGTCACGTTCACACTGCGACCTTCTGCAATCATCGTGCGAATAGCGGGAAGGCCAGCCGGCGTGGCTGGAATCTTGATCATGACATTGAGCCGTGAGATGCGCTCGTGCAGTGACCGTGCCGCTTGCAGTGTGCCAGCTGCATCGTCGGCCAGGCTCGGATCAACCTCGACGCTTACGAAGCCGTCAGTGCCGCCTGAATCTGCATACACGGGCGCAAACACGTCGAGTGCCGAGTCGATGTCGCGCAGTACGAGTTCCCAATACGCATCATGAGGCGAGGCGCCGTCGCGTACGAGTTCGGTGAACTGGGTGTCGTAATCCGCCGAGCCTTGAATTGCCTTTTGAAAAATCGTCGGATTGCTGGTGAGACCACGTACGCCACGATCACGCATGGCTGCCAGTTGCCCGCTGGTGATCCACCCGCGACGCAAATTGTCAAGCCACGGGCTCTGGCCGCCTTCACTGTGCAGACGATGCAATAAGCCCATCGCTACACCCCGAACGCGTCGAGCAGATCCTTGGCTCGAGCCACCACATTGTCTACCGAAATACCCAGTCGAGTTAGCGCGACGTTGCCCGGCGCACTAGCCCCGAAGCGATCGATACCGATGGCATCGTCAGCAAACGTGCTCCAGCCGAATGTGCTGCCTGCTTCAACTGCCAACACTGGCACACCGATCGGCAGCACGTGGGCTCGGTATGTGGGGTCTTGCCCGGCAAACAACTCTGGGCAGGGCATCGACACCACACGAACTGCAATGTCATTTTGAGCGAGTGCTGCGGCAGCTTCGACGGCAAGAGCAACTTCGGTGCCAGTGGCAATCAAGATAAGTTTTGGCGCAGCATCGGTATCGCGCACCACGGCACCGCCGCGATCCACTGCCATTCCGTTGGTCACAATCGCTGTGTTTTGACGCGACAAAATGAGGGCAGTTGGCCCGGAGTGATCGCAGGCATTGCGCCAAGCCTGGGCTGTTTCATTTGCGTCGGCGGGCCGCACCACACGTAACCCCGGAATCACCCGCAGCGACGCCAGCTGTTCGACGGGTTGATGAGTGGGGCCGTCTTCGCCGACCCCGACCGAGTCGTGAGAAAAAATGAAAATCACGCGAGCCTGTGACAACGCCGCCAAGCGCAGTGCGGGGCGCATGTAGTCGGCGAATACGAAGAATGTTCCAACAGCTGGCACAACACCACCATGCAGTGCCATCCCCACGGCGATAGCGCCCATGGCGTGTTCGCGAATGCCGTAATAAATCTGTTGGCCACTTGGGTTCTCGGCGGATAGGGCAGTGGCACTCGACAATTTGGCCCCGGTGTTGCCGGTGAGGTCAGCGCTGCCCACGAGCAAACCTGGAACGTCATCGCGCGAAGCATCGATTGACTTCTGCACTGCAACGCGTGTGGCGACGCTGGCTGTGACATCGAACGACGGTGGTGCTGACTTCCACTCGTTGCTGGGTACACGACTCCACATCTGGCTCCACAGTGCGGTGTGATCAGCGTCCAATTTGGCGATGGCGGCGAGGTTCGCGTCACGTGCGGGCGCACAACGCTCACGAGCCGCTGCTCGTATTGCCGCAACGGTTGGCCCATCTACCCAGAACGGTTCGTCGGGAATACCCATCACCTGTTTGGTTGCCGTCACGTGCGCTGCACCGAATGGGTTGCCATGGGCCTCGGGCGCATCGGTGAAGTCTGGTGATGGTGCGCCGATGTGACTACGCAGTATCAACAATGTGGGTGAACCGGTGTGCGCCTTGGCGGCGGTCAACACACGCTCGAGTGCATCCATATCGTCGGCGATATCACCAGCCTCGACCACGTTCCAGCCATAGGCAGTAAAACGTTGCGCCACATCGTCGCTGCAAGTAAGTGATGTTGCACCGTCAATCGTGACTTTGTTGTCGTCAAAAATACAGACGAGCCGGTCAAGTTGCTGATGACCTGCGAACGATGCGGCTTCATGGCTGATGCCTTCCATAAAGCAGCCGTCGCCAGCGATGACAAACACGTGGTGACTATGCGCATCGGCACCAAACCGAGCGCGCAGATGCCGCTCGGCGATAGCCATTCCGACAGCGTTGGCAAACCCCTGACCAAGTGGGCCGGTCGTGACTTCGACTCCTGCTGTGTGACCCGCCTCGGGGTGACCAGGCGTGGCAGAACCCCATTGGCGAAACGCCCGAAGGTCGTCGAGCTCTAACCCATAGCCATGGAGATACAACATTGCATATTGCAAAATCGACGCATGACCGTTGGACAAAATGAATCGATCGCGGCTCGCCCAGTCGGGGTGTGCTGGGTCGTGCTGCATGATGCGGCTGTACAACACGTGGGCCAATGGGGCCAACGCCATCGCCGTGCCTTGATGGCCACTCTTGGCCGCCAGCGGCGCATCCATTGCCAAGCCGCGAATCATGGCGACGGCCAAGCGATCCTGCTCGCTCGTCAAACGAATCGCCACGGCTGATGACGATAGTTGCCCAGCGAGGGCTACGCCGAACTTCGCTGTTTGCTACTTGTTTCGGCTGATCACGCTCAACTTGTGGCGACCGGCGGCAAGATCGTAAGCGGCACTGCGAGCCATGGACCTTTATCGATTCGACTGTGGGCGATTACCTGACCGAATTCAGTAATGGGCAGTTCGGCGCGCACCAGGCGATAGGTGAATTTGCCAGGCTCAACGGTGAACGGGCTGGCATGTTGGGCCATAGGAGGCGTGCCTTCTGTAGTCGCTCCGGACGACAAGCCAGATGACACGTCTGGTGCAACCCCCGGCGGATGAAACACCACCTGCAGCACGCCGTCACCTTTGCTCTCTGCTGGGCGATAGATCAGTACCACCAGGTGCGGCGACAACGTGCACGGCAGCGGTTGTGGTGCCACTTGAGAGAAATACACACCTTTGAGGTCAAGCCTCGTTGAGGGGCCCTCCACTTGACGCATGGAAAAATCATCGACGAAAAGTGCTGCAACGATGTGCATGAGGCTGGAACACTACCGTTGGAAGCCGTGGTTGACTTGCGCACACTGAGCGAGCACGAATCCAAGCAAGTTCTAGCGACTCGTGGTGCGTCGTTTGCCGGCGAAGCAATCGTGCCAGACGCCCAACAGGCAGTTGCAGCGGCTCAGCGCTTTGGGTTTCCTGTAGTGGTCAAGTTGGTAGGTGAACGCCTGGCACACAAGAGCGAACGTGGCCTGGTGCGCGTCGGTCTTGGTGACGCAAGTGCGGTGCAACAAGCGGCGCAGGACCTCTTGGCGCTGCGTCGGGCTGATGACGGCGAAGTTGGTCTGCTTGTTGCTCAACATGTGAGCGGCTCACGCGAGTTGTTGGTAGGAATGGTGCGCGATCCACTATTTGGTGTGGTCATTGTTGTGGGCATAGGCGGGGTAAGTGCCGAAGCAGTTAATGATGTACAGATGCGCGTAGCGCCGCTGGTGCGCGCAGATCTCGACGACATGCTCGACTCGCTCTCTGCAACTTCGCTACTAGGTGCGTTTCGTGGCCAACAACCGTTGGACCGTGACGCACTCTGGCGCACTATCGATGCGGTTGCACAAACCGCCATTGAGCGCAGTGACATTGCGTCAATTGATATCAATCCTGTGATCGTTACTCCGCAAGGCGAGCCGATTGCGGTTGATGCGCTCATCGAAGTACACACTGACAATCAAGCCTCAGAAGCACCAACGGCGACTCCAGTTTTTCCGCGCCATGCCGACGCAGGCTTTCGTGCGCTGTTCGAGCCGCGTGGGGTAGTGGTGCTGGGTGCCTCTACCCACCCCGGCAAGTTTGGTTTTGTTTCCTTACACAATTTGTTGGCCAGTGGTTACCGCGGTCGGGTTGCTGCCACCAACTTGGCGCGTGAAACAGTGCTCGGCATCCAAACAGTGGAGTCGGTTAGCGAGCTTCCTGCCGGTGAATTTGATTTGGCATTTTTCTGCACACCGGCCAGTGCGAATGAGCAGTTGCTCAAAGACTGCGCAGCTCGTGGCATAGGGGCGGCTTTCATTACCTCGGCGGGTTACGGCGAAGCCGGTGATAGTGGTCGGGCAGCCGAACTGCAACTTGTTGAGACGGCAAAGGCTGTCAACGTGTTGCTAGCTGGGCCGAACGGCCAGGGTGTCGTGAGCACCCCGAGTTCGCTGTGTGCGCAAATCGTGGCACCGTATCCACCCGCCGGCGCGATTTCGATTGCCAGCCAAAGCGGCAACTTTGTTTCGAGTTTCATGAACTTGGCTCGGTCTACTGGGGTGGGTGTGGCCCGTGCGGTGTCAGCGGGTAATGCCGCCGCTGTCGACGTAGCCGACTACATCGAGTGGTTGTCACGTGATGCGGCCACGGCCACCGTTCTGAGCTACATCGAAGGTGTAACCGATGGTCAACGATTGCGCACTGCGCTAGAACTTGCCGTAGCTCGCAAGCCCGTCGTGTTGCTCAAGGGTGGGGCGTCTGCCGAAGGCGCTCGCGCCGCATCAAGCCACACGGGCGCCTTGGCATCGAACGACGATGTGTTCTCGGGGCTGTGTCGCCAGCTGGGCGTTGTGCGTGCTGCGGGGGTAGAAGAGGCTTTCGACGCCGCAGCATTCTTTGCGACATCACCGCTGCCACGAGGCAACAGGGTGGCAATTCTCACGACTGCTGGTGGCTGGGGTGTCGTGACCGCAGATGCACTGAGCCTCGATGGAATCTTGCAACTAGCGGAATTGCCCGACGATGTGATGGCACAACTAGATGACTTGCTAGTTGCTCGGTGGTCGCGCAATAACCCCGTTGATTGCGCAGGCGGCGAAACCCGTGACACCATCCCGCTGGTGCTGGAAGTGCTGGCATCCTCTTCAAGCGTGGATGCAGTGGTGTATTTGGGCATCGGCATTCAGGCCAACCAGGCACGACTGATGCGCGAAGGTGAGTTTCATCCCGAGCACGGCTTGGCGCGCATCGTGGAATACCACGAGCGGCAAGACGAACGATTTGCTACAGCTGCCCACGAGTTGGCGCAATCGACTGGCAAACCAATCTTGATTGCGACCGAGCTTGCGGTAGCCGACCCACAAAACGCAGGCCCGCGCACGGTGCGCAAACTGGGTGGCATGTGCTACGCGAGCGGCCCGCGTGCGGTGCGCGCACTTGGTCATGCCTACTCGTACGCGCGGCATCGTGGCCTGGCCGATTAATGGCATGAGCGAACGCAGAGCTCCGTCGTCGGTGTTGAGTCGTCTGCTGCAGCGACTGCGCGCTTTTGACCGCCATGTGTTGACAGCTGACGGCCAGCGTGCTGCAGTCAGCCTCATCGTTGCTGCTGTCGTGGTGTTCGTTCCGTTGTTTTCTGCGTGGCAAGTAACGCTGGGTTCGGCCGGTGCTGCCACCCCGCTCACGATTCAAGCGAATACTGGGCCACAGCCGACCGAACCCGTGTTTTCGATACGACGAATCGCTCGCACCACTGCAATCGAGGCACGCGTGGCCAAAGTGCGTACCCAACTTGCGACGCTGTCAGCCAAATTGCCCCAGAGTGCCTGCTTGGTGGTGCTTGCCGAATCACGCTCTGTGGCCACGACGCGGGCACAGCGCGCACTTATTCCAGCTAGCAACATGAAGTTGCTCGTGGCAGCAGCAGCCCTCGACGTGCTGGGTGCCGACTATCGCTTCACTACGTTGCTGTTTGGCAACCGCAGCGGCGCCACTGTGCTGGGCAACTTGTGGCTGGTAGGCGGGGGTGATCCGGTGCTGAGCACTCGTGCGTATCCACCCACCCAGAACTACCCAGCGATCAACCCGACCTACTTAGAAAATCTCGCCGATGAGTTGGTGGCGAGTGGCGTCACGCTCATAACCGGCGCAGTAGTTGGCGATGAATCGCGCTATGACACCGAGCGCTACGTGCCCACCTGGGGTGACGGCATTCGTTCCATCGAAGCAGGCCCGCTTGGGGCGTTGATGGTGGATGACGGCGTGTTGGTCGGTGAGCCGTTCAAGCCAGCCAACCCCGCCACTGGTGCAGCAACGGCGTTCACTCGACTGCTGCAAGCACGCGGTGTCACGGTGATAGGTGCAGCACGCAGTGGGGTAGTTCCCCCCACTGCTTCAACACTCGGCCAGCTCACAAGTGCACCGCTTTCTGACATCCTGGCTGACCTCTTGACCAACAGCGACAATAACGTTGCTGAACTGCTGCTGAAAGAAATTGGTCTGGTGAACAAACAGCAAGCAACACGCGTAGCAGGATTAGAAACCATCACCGAAGTGCTCGAAGCACGTGCGATTCCGGTTGAGGGTCTGGTGTTGGCCGATGGATCAGGCCTGGACAGCAGCAATCAAGTTTCTTGTCAGCTGTTGGTCACGCTCCTCAATACATATGGAATTAACAGCCCAGTAGGTCAAGCTCTGGCAGTGGCAGGGGCAACAGGCACACTGCGCGAACAATTGACGACCGGCCCGGCCCTCAACCGAGTGCGGGCGAAGACTGGAACTTTACGGCTTGCTAAATCTCTCAGCGGTTTTTTTCCGGTAGTGGATGCATCGGGGCAGAGTGTGATTACGTTTGCGTTTGTGCTCAATGGGCCTGGGATATCCAATAAAACTTCATATCAGCCGCTGTGGAACGAATTGATGCAGTCACTTGCAGCCTTCAGTGCCACACCCACTACTGACGACCTGCTGCCACGCCCGTAGGACGGGGCCTCGGCGGACAATCGTTGGAAATACAGGCCCTGGGCCACGGCACACGAAAACGCAGCTCGCAGAGACACAGATAGACAGAAGGTATGCAATTTGACCCTGTCGACACCTTGGAAATGGTGCGCGACTATGCCAAGCAAGAAACCCTTGGCCCGCTGCGCGGTGCTGGGCGGTGGCTGGCATTCGGGTTGATGGCCGCGTTTTTCATGTCGGTAGGCATCATCATCTTGCTCGTCGGGGTGCTGCGCTTCACCCAGGACTTGATGCTGCATGTCTGGTGGCCCGAGCAGGCCGACGGTTTGTCGTTCTTGCCATATGTGGTAACGCTGGCGGTTGGTTGTGCACTGTCGATTCTGGCGTGGTCACGAGTACGAGTGTTCGAGCTCAACCGGGGGCGCAAGTGAACGACCGTCAACGCATCACCCGCGACGATCTCGAGCAGCGCTTTCAGGCGCTGCAAGACGATGTCACTGAGATTACCGAGACCAAAAAGGCGTCCTTGACCGTGCTGGCTGTCGCCGGAATTGCGGCTGGCCTACTGGTGGCCTATTTGTTCGGTCGCCGAGGCGGAAAGCGACGTCGCGGTGTGATCGAGATTCGTCGCTAAGCCGTGTCGTCTAGATCTGCGTCATCAACCGCGTCACGAATGTCTTCAATGATCGGCATCGCGGTGTTCACTCGCACGCTGAAGCGTTACCCGATCGTCGCTGCAACTCTGGTTGTTTGGCGTTGGTGGCGTCGTCGCAATCGTCGAATCGACCGCACGACAGTGCAGCTGCGCCAAGGCGAAATTGTCTCAGTACAACGTCGGCGCGCCAACTGATGTCTGCTGCATTCGTTGAGGGCGATCGCGTACTTTTGATCGACACCAAAGAACGTCGCTATCTCGTCACCCTCGAAGCCACGGGGGAGTTTCATAGTCACGCTGGCTTCGTACCCCACACACAAGTGATTGGGTCAAGCGAAGGTTGCACGGTGGAATCGACCAAAGGTGCTCGCTACGTGGTGATGCGCCCAACGCTTGAAGATTTCGTACTCGAAATGCCACGCGGGGCACAAGTCATCTATCCAAAAGATCTTGCACCTATCGCAATGCTCGCCGACATTGCACCGGGCCATCTGGTGTTTGAATCTGGCGTCGGATCTGGCGCGTTGTCGATGACCATGCTGCGAGCTGGGGCGCGCATAATCGGTTATGAACTGCGCGAAGATTTTGCGCAACGAGCCAAAAAGAATGTGGCCTCATTTCTGGGCGACGAGGCATCTGCTCGATTTCACGTCATGATTCGCGACTCGTATGCCGGCATCGACCTGCCTAACGGTGGCCGTTTTGATCGTGCCGTGTTGGATTTGCCCGAGCCGTGGCAAGTGCTGCCGCATCTTGCCGGGGTGATGCATGGGGGTGGCGTTGTTGTGGCCTATACCCCGAGCATTACCCAAGCAGTGAAGGTGCGCGAAGTGCTCGCTCGCCATCGCGGGCAGTGGGTTGCTATGCGCACGCTCGAAGTGTTGCACCGCACGTGGCACATTGAAGGTGAGTCGGTTCGCCCTGACCATCGCATGGTGGCGCACACAGGGTTTTTGACAACAGCGCGACTGTTGATCGCGCAATAACGAACCGGATTACGGTTCGATGAAAATGCATTCGCCGGGGCATTCCTCGGCGGACTCGATTACGGCATCCAAATGTTTGTCAGCGAAGTTGGCGACACCTTCAGCGCCCTGAGCATTGCCCTTGGCGGTTGCGAAAATCTTGTCGCCCTCTTTGACATAAGCCAGACCGTCGTCGAGCAGTGCGAATACTTCGGGGGCGATCTCTTCACACAAGCCGTCACCCGTGCAGAGGTCTTGGTCGATCCATACCTTCATGGCTGTTCACGATACACGGATGCCCGCTAGGTTCAGGGCATGGCCGATGACACAGGCGCGCGACTTCGTGCACTTGAAGAACGCGTCCTTGAGGCCAAGGGTCAGATAGCTGCAGCCAAAGCCCAGAACGAAAAACTGTCATATGCGTTGCGTGAAGCGCGTGACCATGTGGCCTCATTGCGCGAAGAGGTAGAAAAACTTACTCAACCACCCTCGGCATACGGCGTGGTGTTGGGGTCCAATGATGACGGCAGCGTCGATGTGCTCACCAACGGTCGCAAAATGCGGGTCTCGTTACATCCCGAGATCGACGCCCACACCCTCGAGCGCGGTAGCGAGGTCGTGTTGAATGAGTCACTCAATGTGGTTATGGCTCGCCACGCGGACATCACCGGCGAAGTCGTGTCGCTCAAAGAAGTGCTCGAAGACGGCATCCGCGCCATAGTTACTGGTCGCGGTGATGACGACCGTGTGTGTGAACTTGCCGACTCGCTGCGCGGCACACATCTGCGCAATGGCGACTTGTTGCGCCTCGATGTGCGCAGCGGTTTATTGCTCGAGCGTTTGGCACAACCCGAGGTCGAACACTTGCTGCTCGAAGAGGTTCCTGATATTTCGTATGACGACATCGGCGGGTTGGATACCCAGATTGAGGCCATTGCCGATGCCGTGGAGCTTCCCTTCCTGCATGGCGATTTGTTTGCCGAGCATCAGTTGCCTGCTCCGAAAGGAATCCTGCTCTACGGCCCACCGGGCTGCGGCAAGACGCTGATCGCCAAAGCCGTTGCCAACTCGTTGGCTAAGAAGGTTGCCGCCCGCACCGGGGCCGACAAGGGTCGCAGTTACTTCATCAACATCAAAGGCCCCGAACTGCTCAACAAATATGTCGGGGAGACCGAACGCCAAATTCGCATGGTGTTTCAACGCGCTCGCGAGAAGAGTGAAGAGGGTTGGCCGGTCATCGTGTTCTTTGACGAGATGGATTCGATGTTTCGCACTCGCGGCACGGGCATTTCGTCGGACATGGAATCCACAATCGTGCCGCAGCTGCTCGCAGAAATCGATGGTGTTGAGGGTCTCCACAACGTGATTGTGATTGGTGCCACCAACCGTGAAGATCTCATCGACCCAGCCATTTTGCGCCCAGGCCGACTTGATGTGAAGATTCGCATCGAACGCCCCGACGCACACGCCGCTCGGCAGATTTTCAGTCGCTACCTCACGAGCGAGGTGCCGATTGCCGCCAGCGAGATCGCTAAGTGCGGCGATGTAAAGCAGGCGATTCACAACATGATCGAAGCCACAGTTGACGAGATGTACGCCAACGACGAGACCAACCGCTTTCTGGAAGTCACATATCAAAACGGCGACAGGGAAGTGCTGTACTTCCGCGATTTCGCCTCAGGGGCCATGATTGAAAACATCGTGCGGCGGGCTAAGAAGTTGGCCATTAAGCGACTGCTGGCCGGTGGCGAGCGCGGGATTGAGCTCAGCGATTTGACCTCGTCGATACGCCAAGAGTTCCGCGAGCACGAAGACCTCCCGAACACGACCAACCCCGACGATTGGGCCAAAGTTTCGGGGCGCAAGGGTGAGCGAATCATCTTCATTCGCACCCTCACCCATACTGATGGCGCAACCGGAGGCAAGGCGATTGAACGCACAGCCACCGGGCAGTACCTCTAGCGATGGCGATTCCGAAAGTTTCGGGCATCGAAACCGAGTACGGCATCGTGGTTCGCGATGCCGACCTCAACGCTGTTACGGCGAGCTCGATGTTGATCAATTCGTTTTTGGGACGGACCCAAACCAAAACCGCTTGGGACTTCTTCGACGAACAACCCGGCAATGATGCCCGCGGCTTGTTGCTCAACGAGATTCTTGCTCCCGAAATTGAAACGCACCTAGTGAACACCGTGCTCACCAATGGTGCGCGCTATTACGTCGACCATGCTCACCCTGAGTGTTCAACCCCCGAGTGTCGCACCACAACCGAGACCGTGTTGTATGACCGGGCTGCTGAAGAAATCATGCGTCTCAGCATGGAGCGGGCCAAGACGATGCTCGGCAATGGTGGCGAAATCGTCGTCTACAAAAACAACAGTGACGGTAAAGGCAATAGCTACGGCTGCCACGAAAACTTCTTGGTTGATCGGGCGGTGCCGTTTGGCCGCCTCGTTTCACAAATTACGCCGCACTTTGTAACTCGTCAGGTGTTCACCGGGGCCGGCAAGGTGGGGTGCGAGTCTCCGGGCTCGGTGCCAGGTGACATTGCCTATCAGCTCAGCCAACGAGCAGACTTTTTCGAAGAAGAAGTTGGCCTAGAGACCACGCTCAAGCGGCCGATTGTCAACACCCGTGACGAACCGCATTGTGACCCAGCGAAGTACCGGCGCCTGCATGTAATTGTGGGCGATGCCAATATGAGCGAGGTAGCCACCTTCCTCAAGGTCGGTACGACAGCAATCGTGCTGTCGATGATTGAAGACGATGCAATCGGTGATGATTTGATGCTGGCTCACCCGGTTACTGCTATTCGTCAGGTGAGTAACGACCCGAGCCTGCGCGCCACAATTGCGATGGCAAATGGCAAGCGAATGACCGCTCTTGAAGTGCAATGGCAACTGCTCGAGCGGGCTCGATCATGGGCAGATCGCTTTGGGCTTGACTCCGTCACGGTGGATGAGGGCAAGATGATTTTGCACGAGTGGGAGAACGTGCTGACTGGGCTGGAGTCTGATCCACTCAGTGTGGCCAATGTGGTGGATTGGGTAGCCAAGAAACGCTTGGTCGACGGCTACGCCGAGCGTCACTCGCTCGCCCCAACTGATGTGCGACTCAAGGCCATCGACCTGCAATATTCCGATCTGCGCCGTGACCGATCGCTGGCCACCCGCTGCGGGCTACGCACCCTCATCGACCCGAGCGACGCACAGCATGCGATCGAACACCCGCCGGTTACGACGCGGGCTTATTTTCGTGGCACGTGTTTGTCACGATTCGCACCCGAGATCGTGGCAGCCAACTGGGATTCCATCGTGTTTGATGTGGGGCGCGAACCGTTACGTCGGGTTCCGATGATGGAGCCCTTGCGCGGCACCCAGGCACTGACAGGGGAGTTGCTTGCGTCGTGTGCCAATGCTGGTGAACTCATTGCCCGACTGGGTGATACCAAACCCACCTGAAGCATCGTCGGCGGCGCAGGTAGTTCGTCTTGCTATGGTGCTTGACATGGCTGAACGTACCAAAAAACAGCGAGTCACGAACCCTCGAGAAACCGACCAGTCGGCCGGCAGCGAGCAAACATCTGCCACCGTCCCAGATACCGAAAAAACAGATCGACTCAAGGCCGAACTCGACGGTCTGCTCGACGACATAGATGAAGTCTTGGAGACCAATGCCGAAGATTTCGTGAAGAGTTACGTGCAAAAGGGTGGACAGTAAAACACTTCATGACCATGCCACGATTTTCTACCGGTGATGACCCCGGCGCCAGCTTCGCCGAACTGTTGCGCAAGGTCGGCATTGATCCGTTTCCTGCCACTTTGGTGTCGGCGAGCGATGCCCAGTCGTTTCCCCATGCAACTACTTGTTTGGCGCTGACGTTTGATGGTGGTGTCATCATGGCTGGTGACCGCCGCGCGACCGCCGGCATGAGCATTAGCCATCGCACGATGGACAAAGTGGTGCAGGCTGACGACTTGAGTGGCGTCGCCATTGCTGGCACCGCAGGGCCGGCGATGGAGATGATCAAATTGTTTCAGCTGCAATTGGAGTATTACGAAAAGGTCGAAGGCCAGGCCCTGTCGCTGGAGGGCAAAGCCAACCAGTTATCGATGATGGTGCGCTCCAATCTGCCTGCTGCCATGCAAGGGCTGATGGTTGTGCCGATCTTTGCTGGATACGACCCGCTCGTCGGCCGTGGTCGCTTGTGGGACTATGACCCAACTGGTGGTCGATACGAAGAACGGGATTTCGTAGCCACTGGCTCGGGTTCGCGTTTGGCTGGCACCGTGCTGCGTGTGGGCTGGCGACAGAACCTGAGTTGTGAAGCCGCAATTGATTTGGCCGCGCGAGCACTGTGGGAAGCATCGGACGCCGACGCAGCCACTGGCGGCCCCGATGTTCTGCGCGGCATCTACCCAATAGTGGCCTCAATTGACTCGACGGGTTGGAGTCGTGTCGACGACACGAGGCTGGCGGCGATGTACGAGACAATCATGGGCGAGGTGCGCACCCGATGAGCATGCCGTTCTACGTTTCGCCCGAGCAGATGATGAAGGATCGCGCGGATTACGCGCGCAAAGGCATCGCCCGGGGTCGAGCCTTAGTGGCGATGCAAATTGCCGATGGCATCGTCATTGTGGCTGAGAATCCTTCCACCACTCTGCGCAAGGTGAGCGAGATTTACGACCGCATTGCCTTCGCCGGCGTCGGTAAGTACAACGAGTTCGACCAATTGCGCGTGGCAGGTGTGCGTGCGGCCGAGTTGCGTGGGTATCAGTATTCGCGCAACGACGTAGACGCGCGCAGTTTGGCCAACCAATATGCCCAAGTGCTTGGCGATGTGTTTTCCACGATGGGGCCCAAGCCACTCGAAGTAGAGCTATTGGTGGTCGAGGTATCCGACGTTGTTGCCAACGACCGCATGTTTCATATTTTGTACGACGGAACCTTGCTCGAAGAAAAGCGTTTCTGTGTGCTGGGTGGCGACGCCGAAGGCATTCTTAAGCGACTCGAGCCCAACTTCAACGACAACCTCGATGTTGCGGGTGCGATCCGCGTTGCAGTCACCGCCCTCACCGGGCCAGAGCGCACCTTGGCGGCCAGCGATCTGGAAATAGCGACGCTGTCTCGCAACGGCAAGCGTCGTGCTTTCACCAGAGTCTCTGACGACGCGGTGGCAATAGCCCTGCGCTGATGGCCACCACCGAACTTCAGCGGCGGATCTACGGAATCGAAACCGAGTACGGCGTTACCTGCACCCTGCGTGGCCAACGACGCTTGAGCCCCGACGAAGTAGCGCGCTATCTGTTTCGCAAGGTGGTGTCATGGGGTCGCTCGAGCAACGTGTTTTTAGAAAATGGAGCCCGTTTGTACTTGGACGTTGGCTCGCACCCTGAGTATGCAACGCCGGAGTGCGACTCCATTCTTGAGTGCATCACCCACGACCGAGCGGGGGAGCGCATTCTCGAAGGCTTAGTAACTGGCGCCGAGCAACGACTGCGTGACGAAGGTATTCGCGGCACCATCTATTTGTTTAAAAACAACACCGACTCGGCGGGCAATAGTTATGGCTGTCACGAAAACTTCCTCACCACGCGTACCGACGATTTGTCGTATTACGGCGCCACGCTGTTGCCATTCTTTGTTTCGCGTCAGATTTTTGCGGGTGCTGGACATATTTTGCAAACCGCACGCGGCCCAGTGTTTTCAATTTCGCAGCGAGCCGAGCACATCTGGGAAGGCGTCAGCAGCGCCACCACCCGTAGTCGGCCCATCATCAACACTCGCGACGAACCGCACGCCGACTCTGAACGCTTTCGCCGACTGCATGTGATTGTCGGCGACTCCAACATGAGCGAATACACGAACTTCTTAAAGGTGGGGGCTGCGGCCTGCGTGCTGCGGATGATCGAAGACCCGGTCGCCTCTTTGCGTGATTTGACCCTCGAGAACCCCATTCGTGCGATCCGCGATATCAGCCACGACATCACCTGTCGCCGCAAGGTGCGCTTAGCAAGTGGGCGTGAACTTTCGGCACTCGACATTCAACGCGAGCTCTTAGATCGCGCACTGCGCTATGCCGACCAACGTGGCTTTACCACCGAAGAACAGCGGGCTCTCGACATGTGGGAGCACTGCATCGTTGCGCTAGAGAATGACCCCCTCAAACTTGACCGCGAAATCGACTGGGTCATCAAGTATCGAATCATTGACGAATACTGCAAACGCCATAACGTCGGGCTCGATGACCCACGGGTGCAGATGCTGGATTTGCAGTATCACGACATTGATCGCGAGCGAGGCATTTTCTTCAAGATGCAATCCCGAGGCATGGTCGAGCGCCTATGTGACGACAAGGCCATCGACTTGGCCAAAGACGTTGCTCCCCAAACCACGCGGGCTCGACTGCGTGGCGACTTCATCCGCCGGGCAAAAGAGCGCAAACGTGATTTCACGGTGGATTGGGTGCATCTCAAGTTGAACGATCAAGCCCAGCGAACGGTCTTGTGCAAAGACCCGTTCAAGAGCCAAGACGACCGGGTAGACAAATTGATTGCTTCGCTGTAAAACGCTTGCCTCTCCACCCGTCAGAGATGAGCCGCGACTTTTCGCAACTAGCGTTACACCAGTGAGTGACGCAGCACCAGACCTGCGACGCGCTGCTTGGCTGAAACAAGTACGCGAATGGCTCGTTGTAATAGTCGCTGCGGTCTTTATTGCGATGGCTCTGCGCACGTTTGTGGTGCAACAGTTTTATATTGCTGGGCCATCTATGGAAGTGACACTATTCGGCGATGATCGAGTGTTGGTTAATAAATTGTCGTACCGCTTTGGTTCTCCATCACGCGGTGATGTCATTGTGTTCGACCGAATCACCCTCAATGGCGACACCGTGCAGCACGACGATCTCATCAAGCGTGTAATTGGCTTGCCTGGCGAAACCATCACGATTGCCGATTGCGTGGTGTCAATCAACGGAACTGTGCTCGATGAACCGTGGTTGGGCGATCAAGAACTCGATTCCACGCTTGAGCCAGGTTTGCGTTGTGGCTCTGGTGACGTGGGCCCCACCACCATGGGTGACAACGAAGTGTTTCTGATTGGCGACAACCGGCCCATGTCGTTTGACAGCCGCATGTTCGGCCCCGTGGACATCGATTTGATTGTTGGTCGAGCCGTTGTGGTGATTTGGCCGCCCAGCAGCATGTCAACCTTGTAAGCGGCGCTGCTACCGATCTGCAGGCTCGTGCTACAGCACGCGAGCGGCATCAACCATTCGGTCTACCCAGTCGCTGTACAGCCCGTCAATGCCCATGAGCAACGTGGTGGTGAGTTGGTATTCAAACTGTGCATCCCAGGCGAATGCCATGCGGTTAAAGCGATGGGCGAGGGTGACGAGACCGCCATTCCAGTCGGTGTGGTGCATGTTTAGCCCCACCACGCCGAGATTGCTCAAATCCGCCAAGCGACGCTCCGGCCCAGTTTTCATCGTGGCCAATCTTGACGAGTCGATCAATTGTAAGTTGCGCAAACGCGGAGCGATGGTTTGTAGTAATGCAAAATCTTCACAGCAAATAAAGGATCGACCTACGAGATCAGAAGAAACATCGGCAAGAGTGCGGGCAACCACGTCGTAGGCGGCTGCGTCTTTGATATCGAGCGACAGCGCCAGTTGATGAAGCTGTGCCAATTCAGCCAGTTCGGCGAGTGTTGGGATGTGCTTAGGTAACGACGTGCTCATGGTCTCGGCAATCGGCCGGCGCCGCCAACGCGGGCCAACCCAGCCTCCGTGATCCAAAACGGCAACACCATCTCTGGTCAGCCACACATCTGATTCGAGTCCGGTGGCACCCAACTTGACCGCTAAGCGAAATGCCGCCATCGTGTTTTCTCGCTCGTGTGCACTTGCGCCACGATGAGCAAACAACCATGGGGTTTGCACAAGAGAGGGCAATCGCTGTTGCACGGCGCAACACTACGATGCCGACAACGCCGTCTCGTAGGCTTGCTACGTGTTCAATCTGTCGGGCACCGAATTGGTTTTTATCGCCATGCTCGGCCTCATCGTCTTGGGCCCCGAAAAGCTGCCCTCCGCCATGCGGCGCGCCGGAAAGGTGTATCGCGAGATTCGCAACATCTCCAGCAACGTGCAACGCGAAGTGAACAAGGTGATGGAAGAACCCATCCGTGAGGTGCGCAAGTTGGTGGACGAGCCCGTTGCAGAATTCAAAAAGACCGTAAGTGACAAGCCGATATCGGCAAAGCCTGCAGTGAATAAACCTGGGCCAGACGAGCCTGAATCACCTGCCAAGCCTGATGTGCCGCCGCCAGTAGGTCCTTAACGTGGTCGGTGCACGGCGAAGCGTCGACGACATGTCGATCATGGGGCATCTGGCCGAATTGCGCACGCGGCTGCTGTTTAGCCTGTTGGCAATCGCCGTTGGCGCGATCGGCTTGCTGTTGGCCTATGAACCCGTTCTGCGATTTTTGACCAAGCCCTACCGCGATCTGTGTGCGATGAACTCGTCGCTTAATTGCGATGGATCGCTCTATGCACTTGGCCCCATCGACGGGTTCTCGGCGCGTATGCGTATTGCACTCTGGGGTGGGGTAGTAATTGCACTTCCTGTGTTGCTCTGGAACATCTGGCGATTTATCGTGCCAGCCCTCACCAAACGCGAGAAACGATACTCGTACTTCTTCATTTTCTCATCGGTGGTGCTCTTTGCTGTTGGTGCGTTTCTGGCGTACTGGACCCTCGACCGAGCGCTTGAGTTCTTGATCGGTTGGTCGGGCGCCGACGTGACGCAGAACTATCAGATCAACAAATACGTCAACCTGGTCGTGCTCATGATGCTGTCTTTTGGTGTCGGCTTTTTGTCACCGGTGCTGTTGGTCTTTTTGCAGCTGGTCGAAGTGGTCTCACCACGCACCCTGATTACACAATGGCGCTACGCCATCATGGTGATTTTCATCGTCGCCGCTGTAATCACACCGAGTGGTGACCCCATCACGCTGATGGCACTCGGTGTGCCGCTCACCGTGTTGTACCTCATCTCCGTGGGGATTGGCGCACTTGTCTTGTGGCGCCGCCGCAAGTCGGCTGTCGAGTGACCAGCACTGCCCGCCAACGACGCTTGGCGCGTTATGAGTTCGCCCCTGATCCGTTTCAGGTGCAAGCCTTCGATGCCCTTGACGCTGGAGAATCTGTGCTCGTTGCTGCGCCCACTGGCTCGGGGAAAACTGTCATTGCTGAATACGGGCTGGCCATGGCCCTCGATGAAGGTAAGCGTGGGTTCTACACCGCACCCATCAAGGCTCTATCAAATCAAAAGTATCACGACCTGTGCGCTTTTTATGGCAGCGAGCAAGTGGGGTTGCTGACTGGCGACAACGCCATCAATGTTGATGCACCTTTGTTGGTCATGACCACCGAAGTGCTGCGCAACATGATCTATGGTCGCTCGAAAGCGCTCGACACGCTCGGTGTGGTGGTGCTCGACGAAGTGCATTTCTTGCAAGATGAATATCGCGGTCCGGTTTGGGAAGAAGTCATCATCCATCTAGAACCCGAGGTACGCCTCGTGGCATTGTCGGCCACGGTGTCCAACGCCGAAGAAATCGCCGACTGGCTCTCCACCGTGCGTGGGCCAACACGGGTGGTTATCGAAGGGCGCCGACCAGTTGAGTTGCGCAATATGTATGCCTACGGCGACAAGGCCACCGACGAGGTTGTGCTCGTCGACACATTGGTGGATTCAGCCCCCAATCCCAAGATGCTCCGCATCGAGTCGGGTGAGCAAGGTGGCCAGCGTCGACGCCAAGGTGGTCGCGGTTCACGCAGTCGACTGTTTCCGCCATCGCGCATTGACATGCTCGACGTCTTGCGTGACAAAGATCTACTGCCGGCTATCTATTTCATTTTTAGTCGCAACCAGTGTGACGAATCAGCAGCCATGTGCTACAAAGCGGGCGTTCGGCTTACGAGCGAAATTGAGCGCGCCGAAATTCGCGAGATCGTGGATGCCCGCGTTACTGGCCTAAGTGACGACGACCTGGCGGCTCTCGGCTTCACCACATTCAGTGCTCAGGTCGAGTCGGGGATAGCGGCCCACCATGCCGGCATGGTGCCAACCTTCAAAGAGATTGTTGAAGCCCTTTTCATGCGCGGGCTGGTGAAGGTCGTGTTCGCAACTGAAACTCTGGCAGTCGGCATCAACATGCCGGCGCGAGCCGTTGTCATCGACAAGATGTCGAAGTTCACCGGCGAGCATCATGAACTGCTGAAGGCTTCGTCTTACACGCAACTCACCGGTCGCGCCGGACGACGGGGAATCGACACCCTCGGTCACGCCATCGTCGTGTGGAATCAGTTCGTGTCGTTCGACCAAGTGGCAGCGGTGGCCATGAGCAAGACGTTTCGGTTGAGCTCAGCATTTCGCACCACGTACAACATGGCCGTAAACCTCGTGCGTACCCATTCGCCCGCTGAAACGCATCACCTGTTGAACCTGTCGCTGGCGCAGTACCAAGCCAACAAAGGTGTGGTTGAAGTGCAAGCGCGAATTGCCAAACGCCAGAAAGAGCGTGACCGCCTGCGCGCCCAAGCCCACAGCGAGTTTGGCGACATCGATGAATATCGACGTCTGTTCGTTCGCGATACCGGTGGGCGCGACCGTACTGAAATTGAGATGAGCCTGATGGCGCTCAACGCCGGCGACGTGGCGTATTTCGACGACGCGCTCGGCGTGGTGCTCAGCACTTCGGTACGTAGCAAAGGTGTGAAGGTAAAAGTGTTGTTTGCTAATCGCTCGTTGCGAGCCTTAACAGCCGATGAACTGGTGCGATCCATTCGCACCGTGACCCGACTGTCGACCGACGGCATTGTTGACCAAAGCGACCCGCGGGCACTGCGTGAAGTGGCGCATCGACTGTCGCGAGTGAAGATCGACAAACCGCCACTCACAGCCTCGGCATCGACTTCGGCACGCAATGCCCACCCGTGTGCCAAAGACCCTGATCTCAAGTTCAAAATCAATGCAGCAAAATCAGCAGACCGCATTGATCGAGATTTGCTGCAGCTGGTGTCGCGCTCGGATAAAGCCTCAGAGGTGGTCAGCCGAAGGTTTGACGATGTGGTCAGCCTGCTTGAGCGCTGGGAGTATGTGACGGATTGGCAATTGACGCCACGTGGCCTGCTGCTATCGCGCGTGTTTCATGAATCAGATTTGCTGGTTGCCGAAACCATTGCCACCAAGCTGCTCGATGGGCTCGACCCCACTTCGCTGGCCGCAGTGTGTTCGGTGTTTGTCTACGAGTACCGCAGCCCAGATGCAGCACCTGACCCGCGGTTTCCCTCCAGCCAACTGCGTTCGCGATTTCGCCAGATTGAAGTCTTGAGCAAACGCTTGCAACGCGAAGAAGCGGCTGCTGGACTGACACCACATCGGGCCCCAGACGCGGGTTATGTAGAAACGGTTGCCAAGTGGGCTGGCGGTAGCGAGCTCGCCGATCTACTTGACGACGACACCACCCCGGGCGATTTTGTGCGCACAATGAAACAGCTCATCGACTTGTTGCGTCAAGTGGCTCAGCATGCACCCGACGAAGTAACTCGCAGCGTGGCTGACGAGGCGGTACACCGCGTATTGCGTGGCGTGGTGCTCAGCGCCAGCAGCATGCCTATAGGTGGAGCAGCGTGACGATCGAGAAAGGCGCCGCATGGGGCACCGTCGGCGTCACCCCACACGAATGCGTCGTAGCCAAAGACGAAGCAGCGGCGGCATCGGC
>JANQZQ010000056.1 GCA_030728545.1 Ilumatobacteraceae bacterium | reverse complement strand
CCAAACAACCGCCTGACGACGAAGCCTGATGTTGTTTGCGACTGCGTTGTTTACGGCTGGCGTTTCCGTGCGCCTACTCTTGACAGCATGACCACACACGAACGGCCCTTTGGGCGACACCTCGAAGATTTCGTCGTTGGCGACATCTACAAGCACTGGCCAGGCAAGACCATCACCGAAGCTGACGATCACTTGTTTTGCATGATCACGATGAACCATCATCCACTGCACACCAACGATTGGTTTGCCGAACGCAGCGTGCAGGGTCGCAACGTGGTGGTGGGCAACTTGGTGTATTCGCTGGTGCTCGGCATGAGCGTGCCCGACGTGAGCGGTGCAGCAATCGCCAACTTAGAAGTCGAGACGTTGCAACATAAGCACCCAACATTTCACGGCGACACCATCCATGCCGAAACTCGCGTGCTCGAAGTTGTTGAATCCAAGTCCAAGCCCGAGCGCGGCGTGGTCACGGTCGAAACAAAAGGTTTTAACCAAGACGGCAAAGAAGTGTGTTACTTCCGTCGTCGCGTCATGGTGTGGAAGCGCGATGCGGCACCGGTGCGCGAACGCCCCTACGACGGCCGCGACGTCTGGTCGGAGTAACGACATCTGGGCGAAGTAAACCTGCTCACTGCACCACTTCTGCAGTGGGGGTTGCCAAGGTTGCGTGACTTGCCGTGGCGCAACACCCGTGATCGCTGGTCGGTGTTGGTCAGCGAGGTAATGGCACAACAGACGCAACTTTCGCGGGTAGTGCCCAAATATGAGTTGTTCATGCGTGAGTATCCGACGGTGAGTGACTGCGCGGCTGCACCTTTGGCAGATTTGTTGCGATTGTGGAGTGGTCTCGGGTATCCGCGTCGGTGTAAGAACTTGCACGACGCTGCTCGGCACATAGTGGCGCACCACAACTCGCAGGTGCCAGGCGATGTGCACACTTTGCAGTCGTTGCCGGGCATCGGGCCGTACACCGCTCGGGCAGTGATGGCGTTTGCTGACGGCGCCGATGTGGCGGTAGTCGACACCAACGTGGCCCGCGTGTTGGCCCGAGTTACCAACACGTCGCTGTCGGCGCGGCAGTCACAAGAGTTGGCCGACGAAATGCTGCCGCTCGGTCAGGCCTGGGAATGGAACCAAGTGATGATGGATTTCGGTGCCCAAGTGTGTGTGGCGCGAAATCCACTCTGCGTGGTCTGCCCGATTGCGCGCGAGTGCAAGTGGGATGACGGGCCAGACCCGGCGCGCACCACTGCGCTGACGAGCAAACCGCAAAAGCGATTCGCTGGCTCAGATCGCCAAGCCCGCGGGCGATTGATGAAGGTGCTCGCCGAACGTGGGGTGCACAGCGACGAGGTCGCATCGGCAATGGGGTTGTCTAGCGATGATCAGCGCGCTGCACGACTTCTCAAAACGCTCGTGCAAGATGGTTTGGTTGCTGTCGACGGCGAGTGGTGTCGCCTGGCGTAGCGAGTGGCTAGCAACAACTAGCTGGCAAGAAAATCGACGATGAGTTGGTTCACTCGCTGGGGTTGCTCGAGCTGCAAGAAGTGCCCAGCATCAGCGACAAACTCCACACGCATATGCGCGGGCATCGTGGCCTGTGCTGCCAGCACTACGTCGCGCACGATGCAACCGTCATTTTCACCGTGCAAGTACAGCAGTGGTTGCGCGGGCACTTCACTGCCGATGCGCTGCTGCAGTGTGGCGAGATCGGGGTCGCGTTTTCCATCGCCGAGTGTGGCGCGGTAATAGCCAAGGGCAGCCTGCAAGTTGTCGGGGTTGCGAAGTGCATCTTTGACATGAGCAAGATCGGCAACTGCTGCGTATCCCGGTGACCACTGGGCCCACAACATGTCGATGAACGCCATGTCGTTGGCGGCCACCACATAGTTGGAAAGTGGATGCTGGAAAAAGAACATGTACCAACTGCTCTGAATCTGAGCAAGGTTGCTCAGGAATGCTGCACCGAGTGCTGGGCCAGGTGGCACCGACATGCTCACCACTTTGCGCCAGCGTTGTGGCGCGTCGAGGGCGGCACCGCACACGCTTGGCGCACCCCAGTCGTGACCGATGATGACGGCATGTTCGTCGCCACCCAAGGCATCGTGCAGGGCATTGGCATCGCGGGCCAGCGCCGCAGTTTGGTAAACGCCAGATTCCGGCACGCTCGTCGGGGCGTAGCCACGCATAAAGGGGGCTACTGCTCGGTAACCGCGTGCAGCAAGCACAGGCAACAAATGTCGCCAGGTGTAGGGCGAGTCAGGAAAGCCATGCAGGCACAACGCCAGCGGGCCTGATCCACATTCAAGAAAAGTGACATCAAGTTCGCCGGCGTGAATCGTGGCGGTGGTAACTGGTGGCTGCTGGTTGGACGTTGTCACGGCTCACAGAGTAGATGAACGCCACACTTTGCGACCAACGTCACCGCCATTGCGCAAGGTCGCCAGCGTGTCGCCGCTTTAGCGTCAGCACAGTCCATGATCAGCGTTTCTTTCCACGGTGTGCGTGGCTCGACCCCGTGTCACGGGCCCGACACCCATCACTTTGGTGGCAACACCTCGTGTGTATCGCTTTGTGCGCCGGGTCAGGTGCCGGTGGTGTTTGATCTTGGTACCGGTCTGCGTTATTTCGGTAAGCAATGCGGTGACACTGGTGCGTTTCGAGCCGTGTGTTTGCTTACCCACCTGCACTACGACCACACCCTCGGCTTGCCATTTTTCGAGCCACTATTGCGCAGCGACACCACGTTCGAAATTTATGCACCCAAGCAGCCCGATGGCCGCAGCGTTCGCGAATTGTTCCTCGAAAAAATCAAGCCGCCGATGTTTCCGGTGCCGCTCGACGACTTTGCCGCGCGAGTGGTATTTCACGAAATCGGTGATGACGATTTTGCGATCGGCGACATGCAGATTCGCAGCCGCTTCGTGCCCCACATCGGGCCGACTCTTGGCTTTCGGGTGACTCATGCCGGGGTCAGCGTCACCTATTTGTCGGACCACCAACAACCTGTTGGCCCCGAGTTCACGTTGACCCAAGGCGCCCGCGAATTGTGTGAGCGAACCGACCTACTGATTCATGATGCCCAATACACCGACGATGAATTTGTCGAAAAATCCACCTGGGGGCACTCCACTTATTCCTATGCCAAGTGGGTGGCTGAAACCTGCGACGCGCAGCAGTTGGCGTTGTTTCACCATGACCCGTCGCGCACCGATGCTGCCCTCACCGAACTTGCCAATCAGGTGGGTGGCGCCAGCAAGATCGGGGTTTTCGCCGCACGCGAAGGTGAAACCGTCGACGTCGTAACGTGTAATGCGTGAGCGACGCTGCTGAATCGCCGACGAACCCGCAGTACTTTCGGAAAGTTTTCGGTCATCTGCCGACTGGGGTAGTGGTGGTTACGGGTCGCAGTCTCGACAATGAACTTGTCGGTGTGACGATTGGTTCATTCGCCTCGATTTCGCTCGACCCACCGTTAGCCGGATTCTTCATTGGTCGCGCCTCGCGTTCGTGGTCGCTCATGGCCGCCCGCGGCAAATTTTGTGCCAACGTTCTGGCGGCATCACAGACCGAATTGTGCTGGCGCTTTGCCAAAGACGCAACGGCTGGGACAGATGGATCAGATGGCTCAGTTGGCTCGCGATTCGATGGGCTCGAAGTCGGAGTGTCGGCCAACGGCTCGCCAGTGTTGCCCGATGTGGTGGCAACCATTGACTGCGACGTGCACGCCGTGCACAGTTTCGGCGACCACGACCTCGTGGTCGGGTCGGTGACGGCGTTGCGCACGCTGCAGACCGATGTGCCCGCCATGGTGTTCGTGCAAGGCAAGACCGGCGACGCCCGCATTATTTTGTGAACATCGCAACGCTCGCTGCCGGCGTCGTGGGCGCAGTGTTCGTGTACGCCGGTGTGGCAAAAATTTTGGCTGGGCGAAAATGGCCAGCGTCGGCGCGCAATCTTGGTATTCCGCCAATCGTTGCCTCGAGCGTGATGCTCGGCGAAGTGATCATCGGGTTGGGCGTGGTACTTGGCGATGCGTGGCGCACGGAGTTTTTGGGGGCTGCCGCAGTGATGTTGATGGCGTTCACGGGCTTGCTGGCTGTGCATTTGCGGCGTGACAATCGACCGCCGTGTGCTTGTTTCGGTGGTGCGTCGCAGCGACCCATTGGTGCCCGCGACATTGTGCGCAATATTTTGTTGCTGGCTTTGGTGTTCGTCGCGATTGCTTCGTAGCCTAAAAGCCGTGCGCGTGTGGATCGACCAAGACCTCTGCACGGGTGACGGCTTGTGTGTTGATCACTGCCCAGAGGTTTTTGCCCAACTCGAAGATGGCATTGCCTACGTGGTGGAAAACGGTGTTGTCTTAAACGACCCGGGCAGTGCGGGCAGTTTGGCCGAAGTTGCCGACAAACATCTTGGCGCCGTGGTGCTTGCTGCCGATGTGTGCCCGGGCGAATGCATCTTCATCGACACTCGTGATGAAGAAGAAAGTCTCACTTTCATGGGCGGGGCAACAACTAGCGCATGAACATTCGCATCGCTGCTGCTGGGGCAGTGCTGGCAATGTCGATCGGCTTGAGTAGCGCCGGCGCCCAGGCAACCCAAACAGTCGATGTGCGGGTGCAAGGCCCGAACGACACATATTTGGCCATTGAGGTGCTGAAGACCATCACCGTGCAAAACGAGTACTCGCGTGGATACAAGCGCAGCTTGTTTAAGCACTGGCTGGATATTGACGGCGATGGTTGCGATGCTCGCGAACAAGTGTTGAAGCGCGACGCCATCGGTTTGCCGCAAGTTGATCCATTCAAATGTTTCGTAGTCGAAGCCGACTGGCTATCGCCGTATGACGGTGTGCGCACCTCGGATCGCACACGGGTAGACATCGACCACACGGTGGCGCTCAAAGAAGCGTGGGATTCTGGCGCATGGCAGTGGAACGAAGCCCAGAGAACTGCTTTTGCCAACGACACTTCGGATGCACGGTCGTTGATTGCTGCATCGTCATCAAGCAATAGGTCCAAAGGTGATCGAGACCCATCCAACTGGATGCCGCCGCTACGCGGATATTGGTGCACTTACAGCGCCAACTGGATTGCAGTAAAAGCACGCTGGGGTTTGTCGATGGATCAAAGCGAATGGGGTCGACTCAACAACGTGCTCAGCGGTCAATGTGCGGGCACCACGATGCGCGGCTGGTCTGATGTAGCAGGGGGCGCACCGTCGGCTGCACGGTCGAGTACTGGGCGGTCCAGCGCCACGACCGTTGCGTCTGCGAGCACTTCCACCTCTGCGGCCCCGGGTGGGTCGCCGGTTGTGGCCAGTTTGAAGCCCGGCTCTTATTGCGCGCCAGAGGGCGCCACAGGCGTATACAACGGGCGCGCATACGTGTGCTCAAAAACGCGTATGAGTGGCACCCCGTATGCGGGCAATCGCGCACGCTGGCGTCGACAAACGTAAGAAATCTGTGCCGACAAGCGGTGGTCGACCACTACCCTTGATGCCCATGTCCAAGAAGACCAAGAAGCGCAAGGCGCGCATGCGCCGCTCCAAAGCAAACCACGGCAAGCGTCCCAACATGGGTCGTCGCTAACCGGCTCGGTTATTCGGCTTTTCTCGGCGCGTCTGATTTGACTCGCGTCGTAGCAATTACGGTCGGCGGTCGCGCTGCACCGTGGCATGACATCGGCATCGTTGGCGGACTACTCGGCGACGTAAGGCTGAACATCGACGAGTCGCTGCCTGTGGGTTTGCATCATCTTGACCTCGCCGGTTGCCCAACTCGCGCCAGTCATATCGCTGGCTTGCCTGTGGTGCATGTGGATGAC
>JANQZQ010000055.1:4706-5846 GCA_030728545.1 Ilumatobacteraceae bacterium | reverse complement strand
CACTCGGACCACACGGCATCCAGATCATGGACTTCGTGAAGCAGTACAACGCTGCAACCGAAAGCCAAGTAGGCACCGTTATCCCAGTAGAAATCACGATTTTCGACGACCGCTCGTTTGAGTTCAAGTTGAAGACACCGCCAACTCCGGTGTTGTTGCGTGAAAAGGCCGGCATCGACAAAGCCGCCAAGAACCCAGGTAAAGAAGTGGCCGGTTCGGTGAATGAAAAAGACATCGAAGACATCGCCAAGCGCAAGATGCCCGACTTGAACGCCAATGATTTAGAAGCCGCCAAGCAGCAAGTGCGCGGCACCGCCCGCAGCATGGGGCTGACCGTCACGCCATAAGGCACGCAACAAGATCGGCGCCGATAGCGTCGGGGTTTCAACAACGGCTTGTCGGTATCACCTCATCCGACTGCCATAACAACGAGGGAGGCCTTATGGCCACAGAAAATAACCGCGGTAAAAAGTATGTTGCATCGGCCACAGGCCTGAATCGCGACGAACTGCACGACATGACCGCTGCAGTCACCAAAGTGAAGTCGATGGCGAAAGCCAAGTTTGACGAAACACTCGATCTTGCGGTGCGCCTTGGTTTGGACACCAAAAAGAGCGAGCAAACCATTCGCGGCACCATTTCGATGCCGTCCGGCACCGGCAAAACCGTGCGCGTAGCAGTGTTCGCCCAAGGCGATAACGCCAAGTTGGCTCGCGATGCAGGGGCAGACGTGGTGGGTGCCGATGACTTGGCCGCCGACATCGAAAAAGGCAACATGAACTTCGACATCGTGATTGCCACGCCCGACCTCATGCCGATGGTCGGCAAACTCGGTCGTGCGCTCGGCCCACGTGGCTTGATGCCCAACCCCAAGACAGGAACCGTCACCACTGACGTGGCCCGCGCCGTCACCGAATTCAAAGGTGGCAAGGTGGAATACCGCACGGATCGCTACGGCAACGTGCACGTGCCAGTCGGCAAGGCCAGTTTCGAAGTGTCTGCGTTGGTCGCCAACGTGAAAGCCGTGTTGGATGAACTCGTGCGCTCGAAGCCAGCAGCCGCCAAGGGTCGCTATATGAAGCGCATCACCTTGTCGTCAACCATGAGCCCAGCCGTGCGAATCGACCCGAGCATCGTCGA
>JANQZQ010000055.1:0-4606 GCA_030728545.1 Ilumatobacteraceae bacterium | reverse complement strand
CCGATAGCGTGCCCCACGCATTACCAACCATAGAAATGTGGTTCACCCCGCCGGGGTGAATAATCAGGGAAACCTGGCCACACGAGGAAGGAATCCACATGTCAGTTGCACGTACTGAAAAAGCTGCAGTCGTTGCTGAAGTTCGCGAAAAGTTTGCCGCTTCGAACTCCGTCATTGTCACTGAGTACCGCGGTTTGACCGTGGGTGCCCTTGCCAACTTGCGTCGCGCTTTGCGACCACTTGGCGCTGAATACAAGGTGTACAAGAACACCCTCGTAAAAATCGCTGCCCGCGATGGCGACATGGCCGCCGTGGACAGCATGGTTGGTGGCCCGGTGGCAATCGCCTTCGTCAATGGCGAGGTTTCGGCAGTCGCCAAAGCGTTGCGCGACTTCGCCAAAGAAAACACCGCCCTCAAGTTGATGGGTGCTGTTGTTGACGGCAAAGCAGTTGACGCCAAGGGCGTAAAGGCACTTGCCGACTTGCCATCACGCGACGTGATGCTCGCCAAGTTTGCTGGCCTGCTCAAGGCCCCGATGTCGAACACCGCCTACCTGCTCTCAGCATTGCCGCGTAAAGCCGCCTATGGCTTGAAGGCACTCGTTGAGCAAAAGCAAGCGGCGTAAGCCACCTGCGAGATCGAATCCAGTAACCAAACCAATACCAAGAGAGAAAGAGGAAACACATATGGCACTCACGAAGGAAGAGATCCTCGACGGGATCGGCGCGTTGACCGTGCTCGAACTGAAAGACCTGCTCGACGCGTTCGAAGAGAAGTTCGGCGTCACTGCAGCCGCCCCAGTGGCCGTTGCCGCCGCCGGTGGAGGCGCTCCAGCAGCAGCCGCCGCTGACGACAAAGACGAGTTTTCGGTGGTCTTGAAGGACAAGGGTGGCCAGCCCATCCAAGTCATCAAGGTCGTTCGTGAGCTCACCAACCTTGGTCTGAAAGAAGCCAAGGAATTGGTCGATGCCGCACCGAAGCCCATCTTGGAAAAAGTCAGCAAGGACGATGCCAACAAGGCAAAAGCCAAGCTCGAAGAAGTAGGCGCCACAGTCGAATTGGCCTGATCGGTTCACACCGGTCAGCGGTTGCCTACCGGCAGCCCTGCCAATGGATTCGCGTTACCGCGGCGGGGCCGAACTCGCCCGCTCGACACGTTTGTCGGGTGGAAAGTCGGCCCCGCACGGGTAGCGTGACGAGTCGCCGTGCAACGCCCCCGCCAAACCTCTCTCCAGAGGCCAAGCGACCGTGCATTGGCGAAAAGCCCACATCACCACGTCGCAATTTGTTAGTCCCCGCAATTCCACCCGCCAGCAAGTAGGAGTCCTATCTCGTGCCGTCTCGCGCCGCCGCACGCGAACGTTATTCGTTCGCGTCACTCGAAGAAATTTTGGAAATGCCCGACCTCTTGGCGGTGCAAAAAGACAGCTTCGAGTGGTTCATGCGCCACGGCTTGCAGGATGTGTTCTCTGACATCTCGCCAATCAAAACCACTGATGGCAGTTTGCAGCTCGAGTTGGAATTTGATCCCGACGATCGCGAACTCACACCCGGACCAAAATTCACCGAGACTGAATGTCGTATCAAGCATCACACCTACGCGGTGTCGCGCTTCGTAAAGGCTCGTTTCTCTAACCGCGATACGGGTGAAATCAAAGAACAAGTCGTCTACATCGGTGAGTTCCCGAAGATGACCGAGCGTGGCACGTTCCTCGTGAACGGCATCGAAAAGGTCATTGTTTCTCAGCTTGTGCGTTCGCCAGGCGTGATCTTTGAAGCAGGAGAGCGTTACCGTTTGCGTAACCTCGCCAAGCACCAGTTGGTGAAAGGCACGATCCACCCACAGCGTGGTGAATGGCTTGAATTCGACGTCGAGCACAAGCCCGGCAAGAACCCAACCGCTGGTGCTCGCATTGCCCGCAAGCGCCGCCTCAGCATCTTCCTCATCCTGCGCGCACTCGGCTACGACGAGCAAAACGCACCAGGTTTCTTGGAGCGCTTCGTGAAGTACTTCGACTTCCTCGAAGAGCAGTGGCTGCGTGAAAAGCATGTCGCCCCAACCCGCGACGAAGCGATGATCGAAATCATGCGCCGTACGCGCCCAAGCGAGCCGGCCACCGTCGACACCGCACGCATCAACTTCGAAGGTGCATTCTTCGAATCACGTCGCTACGACACATCACGTGTCGGTCGCTATAAGTTGAACCGCAAAATCGGTGCCGAAGTTCGCAAACTCGCCGAGACTTTCGGCTTGCAAGTTGGCAACGAACTCGGCCAGATCGACATTCCGACCGAATCACAAACGGTGTTGGCCCGCAGCGAAGTGCTCGCCACCATCACCTATTTGTTGCACCTCGTGAAGCAAGAGCCTGGTTATCGCCTCGACGACCAAGACCACTTCGCCAACCGTCGTGTTCGCCCAGTCGGTGAACTCATCCAAAACCAAGTACGCATTGGTCTTTCGCGTATGGAGCGTGTGGTTCGCGAACGCATGAGTTCGCAAGATCAAGACGGCATTTCGCCGCTGACGCTCATCAACGTGCGTCCGCTCGTGGGTGCCATCAAAGAGTTCTTCAACTCGTCGCAGTTGTCGCAGTTCATGGACCAAACCAATGCCTTGTCGGGCTTGACCCACCGACGCCGTTTGTCGGCGCTCGGACCAGGCGGTTTGTCACGTGAGCGCGCCGGCTTCGAAGTGCGCGACGTGCACTTTTCGCACTATGGCCGCATGTGCCCAATCGAAACACCAGAAGGCCCAAACATCGGTCTGCAAGGTGCGTTGGCGACCTATGGCCAGATCAACCCATTCGGTTTCATCGAAACGCCGTACCGCCGCGTAAAGAACGGTCGCGTCACCAATGAAGTGCGTTACATGGCTGCTGACGAAGAAGAGGAATACGTCATCGCCGAGGCCAACACAGCGCTCAACAAAGACGGCTCGTTCGTTGATGAAAAGGTGCTCGTTCGTCGTTCGCCTCAGGCAGCAACGCTTGAAGACCTGAAGAAAATGCTCGAAGCCGAGTCGTTCTTCGGTTCCACCACCGACCTCGCGTTGGTGACCCCACAAGAAGTCGACTTCATCGACGTTTCACCACGTCAAATCGTGTCGGTAGCCACGTCGCTCATTCCATTCCTTGAGCACGACGACGCCAACCGTGCGTTGATGGGTGCCAACATGCAGCGTCAAGCAGTGCCACTGATTCGTGCCGAGGCGCCGTTCGTCGGCACCGGTGTCGAAGCACGCGCCGCCCGTGACGGTGCAGATCTGGTACTGGCCAAAGACGACGGTGTCGTCGAAACCGTTACCGGTGTCAACATCGTTGTGCGCTACGAGAACCTGCCGAAAAAAGATCACGAACACGTGCTGGTTAAGTTCCGTCGTTCTAACCAAGACACCACTATCAACCAGTTGCCCCGCGTGCGTGAAGGCCAGAAAGTTAAAAAGGGCGACCTGCTCGCCGACGGCCCCAGCACCGATCAAGGCGAATTGGCACTTGGCAAGAACTTGCTCGTGGCGCTCATGCCATGGGAGGGCTACAACTACGAAGACGCCATCATCATTTCTGAGCGTCTCGTCAAAGAAGATGTGCTCACCTCAATTCACGTGAAGGAACACGAAGTCGACTCGCGCGACACCAAGCTCGGGCCAGAAGAAATTACTCGTGACATCCCGAACTTGAGTGAAGACATCGTGGCGGACCTCGACGATCGCGGCATCATCCGCGTGGGTGCCGATGTGGCCCCTGGCGATGTGTTGGTCGGCAAGGTCAGCCCGAAGGGCGAGACCGAACTCACCCCAGAAGAGCGCCTCTTGCGCGCCATCTTCGGTGAAAAGGCCCGTGAAGTGCGCAACACGAGTTTGAACGTGCCGCACGGTGAGACCGGCAAGGTCATCAACATCGAAGTGTTGCAACGCGTCAAGCAAGATGGTTCTGACGGCGATGAATTGCCACCAGGTGTCAACGAATTGGTGCGTGTCTACGTGGCGCAAAAGCGCAAGATCAGCGTCGGCGACAAGCTGGCTGGTCGTCACGGCAACAAGGGCGTCATCTCCAAGATCTTGCCGATCGAAGACATGCCGTACTTGGATGACGGAACTCCAGTCGACATCATCTTGAACCCGCTCGGCGTGCCGAGCCGTATGAACATCGGTCAAGTGCTTGAAGCACACCTTGGCTATGGCGCTCGTTGGGGTTGGGTCGACCCCAAGACCGGCAAGGCCGTTGGTGACGCACCATTGCGCGGCACCGAAACCAAGACACGTCCGGTGACCAAGCCTTCGGTCTACGTCGCAACTCCAGTGTTCGATGGCGCCCATTGGGACGAAACATCGGCAACCTACGACCACCCGACTATCCAAGACGTGCTCGGCAGCATCAACCCAGAAAGCATCGATGGCACACGCCTCGTTGGCAAAGACGGCAAGGTGCGCTTGCGCAACGGCCGCACGGGTGAGTACTACGACAGCTCAATCACCGTTGGCTACATGTACATCTTGAAGTTGCACCACTTGGTCGACGACAAGATTCACGCGCGTTCAACTGGTCCATACTCGATGATCACTCAGCAACCACTCGGTGGTAAGGCGCAATTCGGTGGCCAGCG
>JANQZQ010000054.1:4140-5862 GCA_030728545.1 Ilumatobacteraceae bacterium | reverse complement strand
CTGGTGTATCTGCGTGGTCACGAGGGCCGCGGCATCGGTATCGGCCACAAGATTCGTGCCTATTCGCTGCAGGATCAAGGCGTCGACACAGTAGATGCCAACACCCAGCTTGGCTTGCCGGTTGATAGTCGCGAATACGGCATCGGTGCACAAATCCTCGCCGACCTTGGTGCACAAGAATTGCGGTTAATGACCAACAACCCAGCCAAATACGGCGGCATCGCGGGTTATGGCTTGCGTGTGGTGGAGCGTGTGCCAATCGTCGTCACCATGACCGACGAGAATCGTGCGTATCTTTCCACCAAGCGTGACCGACTTGGTCACCTGTTCGCCGCCGACGAGAAAGGCTCCAAGTAATGAACCCACGCAAAGTGAAAAGTTTGAAAGTTGGCATTGTCTGCTCGCGCTTCAACGAGTTTGTGGTCAACGCATTGCTCGACGGTGCCCGTCGCAACCTGGCCAAGCACGGTGTGCAAGAAACAAACATCGAGGTGTTCTGGGTGCCTGGTGCCTACGAGATTCCGGTCATGGCGCGGTTAATGGCTCTGTCACGCAAATACGATGCGCTGGTCACACTCGGCGCGGTGATTCGTGGTGATACCGCACATTTTGAATATGTTGCCGGCCCATGCGCCGAAGGCATTATGCAAGTGCAACTCGAAACGCTCATCCCCATCGGCTTTGGCGTGCTCACCGTGGAGAACGTCGAGCAGGCCGCTGCTCGCTCGCGACCCGATGACACCAACAAGGGTTACGAAGCGGCTGATGTGGCCATTGAAATGGTGGCCACCATGCGTCGCTGGAAATAACGCCCAACTCGACACTTCGCCCACACAGCACGGTGGCGGCAATACCCCCGCCATTGCGAGGTGCCTATGCGCCAGTTGGCTGCATTCACCGTCGCAATCACGGTGCTGGCGAGTGTGCCAACAACACCGTTGATTGCCTCGTCGTCACCGATTGACTCAGGCGTTGTTGACCACTTGGTGTTCAACACCCCGCTCACGAAGTTTCGTCGCGAACGCGCCCGCGCAAAACGAGTGCATCGCTGGCTGATTACGGCGACAGATGGCTGCTCGGCCCCAGTTGTAGGCAGCAGCGGACGATCGTTCAACTTTCGACTCGCGTGCGAGCGCCACGATCTTGCCTACGCAAACTATGCAACTCTCGCCCGACTTGGCATTGGTCCCGAGTGGAACGCAGCACTGCGTGCGGCTGTCGATGATCAGTTTCAACGCGACCTGCAAGCGTCATGTGTGAAGCGCCGGCGCAGCGAACGACTGCGGTGTGATGCGTGGGCAGTGGTGTTTTTTCACGCGGTGCGATTGGCAGCCGGGCCGTAAAGTGCTACTTCTGTAAAACGAGCAGCAGCAAATCTTGCAACATGCGCGCCGTTGCACCCCAAACGGTTTCGTCATCTAAATAAAACATCGGCACCACCACTTCACGATCAGGAAACACCCAATGCTCTTGGGCAAACGTGTCAGGGCGAATGAGTTCTGTCAGAGCAACGCTGAACACACGCTCGACTTCGTTGTTGATGGCAAACTCAGCCGGTGCATTTGGCAGGCGTACCACGTGCGGCACAATGTGGCTCGTGCTCGAAATTGTGCGGTGCGCAGTCAACTCAGCCACCACATGAGCGTGACGAGCATCGACACCGATCTCTTCATGTGTTTCGCGAAGTGCAGCTTGTATCGAGGTTTCGCCTGGCTCGAGGCG
>JANQZQ010000054.1:0-4040 GCA_030728545.1 Ilumatobacteraceae bacterium | reverse complement strand
CTTCATGTGTTTCGCGAAGTGCAGCTTGTATCGAGGTTTCGCCTGGCTCGAGGCGTCCGCCCGGAAACGCAACCTGCCCGGCGTGTGTGCTCAGAGTTGACGAGCGACGAGTGAGCAGCACATGCGGCTCGTCGTTGGCTACATACAGCGGCACCAAGACGGCTGATGCATGCGCACCTGTCGCGGGCACCTGCAAAATTGGGTCGGGGCGAAAACGTGTGAGTGCACTACACACAGCGTCAATGTCGCTCAGGGCTCGCGTATCGAGGCGATCCCATGGGGCGTGATGCAATGCCCGCCAGTTCACCGGCCTTGGCAGATGTTGTTGACCGCCTGGTCTACGCAACCGGCTTCCAACCAGTGTCCACCAGGTTTGCCAGCACCGCATCGAGCCCCGCAGTTTTCAACGAAGCAAGGGTGCGCCCGGGTTGTTCTTCACCCTTTTCCCACTTTTGCCAAGCAACAAGAATTTTGGCCAGGTCGGGTGCAGGTTTGTCAAAGGGCATGCGCTGAGCCTAACGACGCAAAACCTATGCGTCGTAGTCTGGTTGGGTGCGGCGCATGTTTGTTGGTCTACGACAAATAAGACGAGTGGCCCTGACGCTTGTTCTCAGCGCAACGATTGTTGGTTTGCCAACAACACGCGCCGATGCCGTGGTTGGTGGCACTTCTGCGGTGGGCAACACAGCAGTCGTTCGCCTACAACAAGGGAGGACTGTTTGCAGCGGTGCCTTGTGGACGAGTCGCATCGTGGTGACTGCTGCACATTGCGTGGTGGATGCGAGCGGAACCGTCACCAGCAACCCAATTTTTGTGAATCTTCCAGGTGTGGATGTGCAGCAGTCGCCACAAACCGTCACCCAAAGTGCGATTATTACTGTTGACGGTTGGCGCCTTGACGGCTCGGGGTATTCACAAGCCGACGACATTGCCTTTCTGATCTTGGAAACCGATTTACCGGGCGGCGTTATTCGCCGGCTTGCGACCCCCGCCGAAGTGGCCGCGTGGAGACAGGAAGGCCGCGTGGTGACCTTGCTTGGTTACGGTCGCACTTCACCCACAAGCACCTCGTCGCTGGCGCCAAACGCAATCGATCAACCACTCTCGCTACCCGTTACCTGGCCGGGTGCTTTTAGCGCAACCCAAACCACAACTACCGGGATTTGCTCTGGCGACTCGGGCGGCCCTGTAGTTACTCGCGTCGGCAATGACGTGGTGCTCGTCGGCATTAACTCCGCAGCATCGGGGCCATGTTCAGAATCAAGACAACCATCTATGACAGGTTTTGCGCCATCGGCATATCCCAACCTTGTCGCAAGGGCGCTCGAACTCACTGGTGGTGTTGCCGAGCCAGTAGGCACTGCACCAGCAGTGGTGAGCGGCGCGGCGTCATCTTTGTCATCTGTCTCCGCTGACATCACTGGCACGGTGAATGCCAACGACATCGCAACGCAAGCATTTTTTCAGTATTCACGCTTGCCCGATTTTTCAACACTTGATGGAACCGCCATGGCTGGCGATGTTGCTGGCAGCGAAACTGCAACCCTCGCTGTCAATTTGGCTGGTCTTGCAGCAGGTACGACGTATTACTGGCGACTTGTGGCCACCAATGCAGTGGGCACGTCGGTGGGTGATACACAATCGTTCACTACGCCAGTGTTTGCCCCAAAAACTTCGCGAGCCAGCAATGCACTACTCAACATCATGCTCATCGACCGCACTGACGTAACCAAGGTGGTTGTTGCACCAGTTGCAAAATCACGGGCCCAGTGCACAGTCAACAGCAAAACCAAACGTCTGACCTTTGCTCGACCCGGCACTTGTCGGGTGAAAATCACCATCACCCGTGCTGGCGTCACCACCACTCGCGCTTACAACTTGGTGGTGAACTAGCCCATATGAACACCTACGAACTTGTGGCACAAACACAGCGCAACGGGCAGGTGGAATCGCAGCATTTCGGCACAGTAGAGGGGCTCAACGCAGACGGCTCGGTGGCATTCAGCGTCGGCGACCCCACTGCAATCGTGTTTCCACGCTCATCGATCAAACCGCTGCAAGCAACCGCAATGGTCGAAGCCGGGCTCACCTTGCCGCCACGATTGTTGGCGCTCGCCTGTGCAAGCCACGATGGCCGCCCCGAGCACCTTGCAGGGGCCAAAGAAATTCTCGCCACTGCGGGGCTTGATGAATCGTCGCTCGGCAATCTGATCGATTATCCACTCGACGACACCGAGCGCGAACGCGCCATCCGTGACGGCAAGCAACGCACATCGCTGCAGATGAATTGCTCAGGCAAACACGCCAGCATGCTCGCCACCTGCGTTGCTGCTGGTTGGCCAACCGACAAAAGTTATCTCTCTGCCGAACACGCGCTGCAACAGCACATCACCAACATGATTCCCTCGTTGGCTGGCGAGCCTGCGGCACACATTGCAGTCGACGGTTGCGGTGCACCAGCACACGCGCTCTCGCTAATCGGTTTGGCACGTGCATTTCGCACGATTGCCACCGCCGAAGCAGGCACCGCTGCCCACCAAGTGGCGCAGGCCATGACGAGCCATCCGCTTATGGTGGGCGGCCCGACGCGTGATGTCACATTGCTCATGCAAGGTGTGCCGGGGCTCGTGGCCAAAGACGGTGCCGAAGCTGTGTTCGCCGTGGGTCTGGCCGACGGTCGCGCGATTGCGTTGAAAATTAGTGACGGCGCCAATCGCGCTCGCCCACCGGTGATGCGGGCTGCCCTCGAGCGGTTGGGCGTGGGCCTAGAAAACGTCGACCCGGCGACGTGGGATTCCCCCGTTTGGGGGCACGGTCGCCGGGTCGGGTTATGTGCAGCGGTTGGACCGCTCGTTACATTCTGAATCCTTTATTGATCATCGAGATTGCTGCATCTTTCACTGGAATCATTCCGTAGATGATGGCGCCGTTGGCGACCCACACCATCCATTCGTCGGGAAACGTCAGACCCCAGTTGGCAGCCAGGTTCACATCGGTGAGCCAGACCATCAGCACGCTGATGAGAAGGCCCCAATGTGCCCCGATGACCGGGAGTTTGGCAATGACTCCGTGGATGCCCGCCAAGCGCAAGACCGAGTCGATGACCGACACGACCGCGCCAAGCAGGATTGCTGCCAGGAGGAGTGCTCCGAGTGTGTACATGGTGGATGTTCTCGCTTTCTGTCAGCGTCGTTGCTGACAGCTTCCAACTGAGCGCAAGTGCACAAACAAGTGGTGGATACCCGACAAAATGGCGTGAATATTGGGCTTCAGCCAGCGAGGTGCACGCTGTCGCCCACCGAGATGCGCCCGGGTGAGTCGACCCTGGCATACAGCCGACTGTGGTCGCTGCGTTCGTGGCTCATGTGCTCGTAGTCGCCGTCGGTAAACCAGCGGGCGTTGTGATGACACGGAATCGCATAGGCCGTGAGCGTTGCCCGCACCGTGCCAACTTGCAGTCGCACCCCCGGGCGAGCCTGCGACCAGTCAAGGCCCCGGATCGACACGTTCTCGCCCGCAGACCCCGGACGAATGGGGTGCCCGGCCTTGGCGAAGTCGGCGACCACGTCAGAGCTCCACAAACACAATGCCTGCCACGGGCGGCCGTGGTGGGCACGACTCGCTTGGCGATCACCGAGCACGCCGCGATAACCGATCTCCACGCTGTCGACTGCCGTTTTCGGCACGCCTCCATCAGAAAGAAAGAGTCCCGACACCACTGCAGTGGCCGGCTGGTCACCGTTGCTTGTGCCATCGGCCAGCGCCGCGAGAGGTGCCCACATGTCGCGCAACGCGTGCTCGAGTGCGGCTGGGTCGAGGTCGTCGATTCGCTTGGCGGCCTGCTCACCAAGTTGGGTGATTCGTTCTGCTGGCGCAAGTGTGAGATTGTCGTTGCCAGCGAGTGGTGCAAACAATGTGGCAAGCGCGTCGGCACTTTGTTGCAGTGCTCTCGGCGATGGCGCACGCCGGTGCACATGGTGTGCCCATAACTCGCCCAAGTTGTGCAAGGTGCGATGCGCGTCAGTGCCTTCGTAGGTGTA
>JANQZQ010000053.1 GCA_030728545.1 Ilumatobacteraceae bacterium | reverse complement strand
GGTGAGACGCCCCGTGAAGGTGTTTTGCTGGCTCGGGTGATACGAGCACACCAGCGTGACATCGCCCGCCGGCACAACCAGCCCGTGGGCAAACTTAGGGCGAGGCGACACCGCAAAATATTCGCAAGCAGCCACATAGGCAAAGCCACCAAGGCACACCACCACCTGCTTGTTCGTCAACATCGTCAACTCGCGATCAAGAAAACCTGCGCATCGTTTGCGCTCGAGCGGCAGGGGTTTGTTGTCGGGTGGCGCACAGCGCACCGCAACGGTCACCCACACATCACGCAGTGTTAAACCATCATTGCGCTGCTGCGACGTTGGCTGATTCGCCAGCCCAGCGGTGTGCAGTGCCCGAAACAACCAGTCGCCACTGCGATCACCCGTAAACACTCGCCCCGTGCGGTTGGCCCCGTGGGCACCAGGCGCCAACCCCAACACCACGATGCGTGCCGCTGCATCACCAAAACCAGCAATTGGTTTACCCCAATAGGTTTCGTCACGGTAGGCGGCGCGGCGCTCTTTGGCCACCGTGTTACGCCAGCGCACAAGACGCGGACACGCGGTGCAAGCCTCGATTTCGCGGCGCAGCCGCACTTGCGTGTCGCGTGTCGCACGTTCAGGTTTGCCCACAATCCGTGACGCTACGAGATGTCGGGATAGGTTGAGCGTTCATGTCTGTCAAGCCGACACTGGTGCTGCTGGTTCGCCACGGCACCACACCAACAACCGGCAAAATCCTGCCGGGTCGCGCCCGCGGATTGCACCTGGCTGAGAGCGGCAAAGCGCAAGCCGTGCGGGTCGCTGAGCGCATCGCCGAGATGGGCAAGGTTGCGGCCATCTACGCATCCCCACTCGAGCGCGCCCGCGAGACGGCAGCACCAATTTCGCGCGCCATGAAGATGCCGGTGCACATCGAACGCGGTCTTTTGGAGTGTGACTTCGGAACCTGGACAGGCCAGGCACTACAACGTCTGTACAAAAAGCCCGAGTGGACCACCGTGCAGCGAGCACCGAGTTCGTTTCGGTTTCCGCAGGGTGAGAGTTTCGTAGAGATGCAGTCGCGAATGGTTGGTGCGCTCGACGTAATTCGTCGGCGTCATGCCGGCAAGACCGTGGTCTGCGTGTCACACGCCGACCCCATCAAAGCAGCCGTTGCCCACGCCATGGGCACACCACTCGACTTGTTTCAGCGCATCGTGATTTCGACCTGCTCGGTAACCGCAATCTTGTACACCGACTTGGCGCCAATCGTGCTCACGGTCAACTCCACTGGTGGATCATTGCGAGATCTGAAGCCGTCATGAGTTTGTATCGCGACTACGAATCGGCTGATGCATTCAGTGCGGGTGTGGTTGGCCAGCCTGGGGCGCGCACCTTTTTTCTCCAAATCGGCGACACGAGCGAAGTGCTGTCAATCAAATGTGAAAAGCAGCAAATCGCTGCGCTAGCAGCTTTTATTCGCAAAACCCTCGACGATGCACCCGCAGTTTCGGCGAGCACCTTGCGCGAACCGCAGTTCGTCGAACCTCGTGACGCCGCTTTTGCCTTAGGCAGTGTGGGTTTGGCCTACGACCGTCGCGAGAACCAAATTGTTTTGCAATTTGAAGAAATGGCACCCGATGATGAAGACGATTTTGACGCCAGCCGTGTGCGTGTGCGCATCTCGCCGGCGCAGGCAATTGAATTTTGCGAACACGCCGAGCGCCTCGTTCGTGCCGGTCGCCCGCCATGTGCCTATTGCGGAATGCCAGTAAATCGCGACGGACACGCATGCCCGAAAATGAACTAGACCCACATTCGCTGCTCGCCAATGGCGATATCGAAATCGAAATGCGCATGCCATACAGCAGCAACGCCACTTTTCTGGTGCGCGTCACGCACGAACAGCACTCGCACAGGGCGATCTACAAACCATTGCGCGGCGAACGCCCGCTGTGGGATTTTGCCCCAGGCCTGCACCGTCGTGAAGTTGCTGCATATCGCCTAGCTGTTGCAATGGGATACGACTTCGTGCCAATCACCATCATGCGCGATGGCCCTTACGGTGAGGGCTCGGTACAACTGCTCGTTGATGCCGACTTTGAGCAGCACTACTTCACGCTGTTTGAATCACGACCCGACCTGCACGATCAGTTTCGCGACATTGCTGTGTTTGACATCTTGGCAAACAACACCGACCGCAAGTCAGGGCACGTGCTGATCGATCAGCGTGGCCAGGTTTACGGCATCGATCATGGGTTGTGTTTTTCGGCCGATTTCAAACTGCGTACCGTGATCTGGGAATTTAGCGGCGAAGAGATTCCTACGCCGGCGCTTCAGGCAGTTGAGCGAGTTGTCGCCTCACTGCCGCTTGACATTTCGTCACTGCTGGAAGATGACGAGATAACCGCCCTATGCCAGCGCGGGGCATGGATGTTGGAGCACCGACAGTTTCCGGTTGACGAAAGCGGTCAGCGATACCCCTGGCCGCTTGTTTAGCCGCGCGACTTGAGCGCTTCTCTTTGTTTAGCCGCGCGACTTGAGCGCTTCGATAAGTTTTGGCAGCACCTTGTGCACGTCACCGACGATGCCCAAGTCGGCTACCGCAAAAATCGGTGCTTCTTTGTCTTTGTTGATGGCAATGATGTTCTTCGAACCCTTCATCCCCACCATGTGTTGCGTGGCGCCTGAGATTCCGGCAGCGATGTACACGCTGGGCTTCACCACTTTGCCGGTTTGACCGACTTGGTACGAGTACGGCACCCAGCCAGCGTCAACGATTGCTCGTGAAGCACCTGGAGCACCGTGCAACAGTTTGGAGAGCTCTTCGACCATCGCAAAATTCTGCGATTCACCAAGCCCACGCCCGCCTGCCACCACCACGTTGGCCTCGTCGAGTTTCGGACCACTGGTTTCTTCGACATGAACTGCAGTTACTTTGGCTGCGCCAGTGGCACCAGCATCAGGCACTGCAACTGCAACAACCTCTGCTGCACCGCCGCCGCTTTCTTGGGCGGCAAAGCTCTTTGGACGGAACGATGCAAGGTGTGGGCCCGCGCCAGTGAAAGCGGTGGCGAACAGCACGTTGCCGCCGAAGATTGGCGTGGTGGCAACCACTTCGCTGCCGACTACGGCGATGTCCACGCTGTTGGTCAGCACGGTCACACCCAACTTCACCGACAAGCGCGCGATGGTGTCACGCCCGTCGTAGTTCTGAGGAAACAGAATGAGGTCTGGCTTCTCGCCGCCGCTAATCAGGGCCGCCATAGCACTGGCAGCAGCAACGCCAGCAAGTCGACCACCGAGGTCGCCAGTGGAGTACACCTTCTTGGCGCCGAACTTGCCGAGTGACTCGGCCAATGCTGCCCCGTCGCCGGCTACGAATGCCGACACGTTGTCGGTGAGGTCGCGCGCTTTAGTGAGTAGTTCAGCGGTGAAGCTAGAAACAGTGGCATTGCTGCCCTGGGCAAAAACCCAAACGTTGTTGATCGTCATGATGATGTCTCCTTAGATGACTTTCAGCGTTTCGAGAAACGCCACAATTTTGTTGAATGCTTCACCGTCGTCTTCAATAACTTGCCCAGCCTGGCGAGCCTCGGCTTGGGTCACTGACGACACTTTCTGTCCAGCACCCGACCAGCCCACTGGTGTGATACCAAGGTCGCTTGCGGTCACTGTGATGACTTCTTTTTTCTTGGCATCCATGATTCCTTTGAAGCTCGGATACCGCGGCTCCACGACTCCGGCCGTGACGCTTACTAGCGCTGGCAACGGACACTCAACTTCGTCGTAGCCGTCCTCGGTCTGGCGATCAATTTTCAGCACGCCACCTTCGACTTTTACTTTCTTGGCAAACGTCACCGAGGGCAAGCCCAACACTTCGGCCATCTGGGCAGGCACCGTGCCGGTGTATCCGTCTGTGGATTCGGTCGCAGCAATTACCAAGTCGGGCATTCCCACTTTTTGCACTGCTGCAGCCAACACTCGGGCAGTCGTCAGTGCATCAGACCCAGCCAAGGCAGGGTCTGAAACCAACACCCCGCGTACTGCACCCATGGCCAGCGCTGTTCGCATTCCGGATGTTTCACCGTTTGGTGCCATCGACACGATGCTCACTTCGCCACCACCAGCAGCAGTCACGAGTTGCAACGCCATCTCCACGCCGTAGGCATCGGAGTCATCGAGAATGAGTTTGCCGTCGCGCTTCAAGGCGTTGGTTGACGGATCAAGCGACCCCGGTGCGGCGGGATCAGGAATTTGTTTGACACATACGACGATTTTCATGACCTTCATTGTTACCGCTGCACCACGGTGGTGAAGAATCAGCCCGCCAAGTCGCCCCACAACGGGCTGTGACCTGCGTCTAGTGCCCTATGGACCCCAGATACCGTGCAATGGCGTGCAGATCCTGCTGGTCGTCAATTCGTTTGCCACCTCGGTGACCCCACGCAAGACCGTGCAGGTGCACCAGTACCTTGCCCGCCATCACGACGTGCAGGTGGTTGAAACCAGCGAACGTGGCCACGCCACCCGTTTTGCCGCCGACGCCGTGCTGCGCGGCATGGACGCCGTTATCGCATTTGGTGGCGATGGCACAGTCAACGAAGTGGCCACAGGTCTGGCTGGAGGCGCCACTGCCCTTGGCGTGCTGCCAGGTGGTTCAACCAACGTGTTCGCCCGATCGCTCGGCATGGCCAACGACCCATTGTTAGCCGTCACCCAACTTGCCGCAGGCATCGATGGCGGGTTGATTGCGCCAATTGGTTTGGGCGAGGCCAACGGTCGCTTTTTTACCTTTCACGCCGGCATCGGCTTTGATGCCGAAGTGGTTCGCCAAGTGGAACGCACTTTCAGTTTCAAACGGTTGGTTGGCCAGCCACTCTTTGCTTATTCAGCGCTCAAAACTTGGTTCGTTGATTACGACCGAAAGTATCCGCACTTCACCGCAGAAATTGACGGCCGCAAAGTGCCCAACGGCTTTTTCACGATTGTGCTCCACACCAACCCCTACACCTATGTGGGTAAGCGGGCGATCGAGTTGTCGCGGGCAGCATCGCTTGAAAAACGTTTGGTGGCTATCACCTTTCGTCGTTTATCCACGCCGCTCATGTTGCGCACTATTTGGGATGCGATGCGCAATGGCGGCATCAATGCCCGACGTGGAATCGACATCACCGAAGATGTCGAGCAAGTGGTGTTCGACTTCCCGGCGCCATTCGGATACCAACTCGACGGTGATTTCATTGGTGAAGCCACCACTCTTACGGTGCGTCATCGCGCCGAAGCACTGCGGCTCATCAAACCCATGCTGGTGGAGTACTAACCAACACGCCCCCAGGCGCATCAACTGGGCAAGAGTTTGAGCGCCACATCGGGAACATTCGTGCAGATGCCGTCGACTCCCCACGCGATGAGTTCTCGCATTCGCACGGGGTCGTCACATGTCCAGGTGTTTACCTGCACACCGTGATTATGAAACGTTTCGATCATTTCGCGAGTCACCCGTGTTACTTCTGGATGCACTGCCGTATGTCCGCTTGACGCTAAGTCGCGAGCAAGCTCATCGGCATTCCCGACGTTCATAGTGAGCCACGCCGTGGGAAGCTCTGGCCAGGCGGCGTGTGCAAAGTCCACCGTCTTGCGGCGGAAGCACGACAACAGATATCGCTTTGCATCGCCGTGGTGGCTCACACGACGTCGCAACAAGTCCAGCACCGCCATGGTGCGAACATCGTTGCTGTCATAATCGGGTTCAGTGCGGAAGTTTTTCACTTCAACGTTCACCCACATGTCGCCACAGGCATCAAGTGCTTCATCCAACGTGGGGATGAAACTCGGCAGCGACTCCCTGCCCAGATGCACGATGAGCCGGCCATCGGCGAGCCCTGGGTCGTGGTGCACCACCAATTCGCCGCTTGCGCATTGGCGCACATCCAGCTCGATTGCGTGTGCCCCTTGCTCGCGAGCCAGCAAAAACGCCGCAATCGTGTTGCCACGCGCTGCTTTAGATGCGCCACGATGGGCCATGACCTGGGTGGTGGTGCGGATGGTTATGGGTGCAGCCTCACTCGCGTCAGAGTAGTCAATTTGCCCCTTGTGTTTGGAGGGTTTGGCACTTAGCCTGACGCTCGCATGTCCATCCTTGCTCAAAGCCTCGCCCTGGGTTCAGCCGACTACACCTGGCGAGTAAACGCCAACTGCAAAGAGATTGATCCCGAACTGTTCTTCCCCATCGGCAACACCGGTGAGGCTTCGCGCTTGTTGATGCGCGCCCGAGCGGTGTGTGCCGATTGCGGCGTACGCAAAGAGTGCCTGGAGTTTGCGCTGACCACCAATCAAGACTGTGGAGTCTGGGGCGGCACCAGCGAAGAAGAGCGTCGCGATATTCGCCGTCGCAATGCGGCAGCGCGTCGCGCCAGCCTCGCTTAGTCCAGCGCGTCGGTCGGTATTCGCAAGTCGACTACGGTGCCCACAACGGTGCCAGCAACAGTGCCCGCAGATGTGCCGTCAGCGCGCTGACCACCAGCCGCGTGGCTACCATCTGCCAGCGCGGCATCACTGAGATCTTGGGCGGTGGCTTGCCGCATGATGATCGTGCCACCGAGTTCGGTGGTCACGAGGGTGCGCACAATCGACAACCCCAACCCAGTGGCTTGGGCAATATCAAACTCTGAATTCACCCCCACACCGTTGTCAATAACTCGAATATGCAGTGCATCATCCTCGCTGTCGCGTTGCAAAAACACCCGCACCACGCCGTCACGGCGTGAGTCGCCAAAGGCGTGATCCACCACGTTTTGTAACAACTCCAAAATCACCACCGACAAAGGTGTTGCGATGGTTGCCGGCAAACGACCGGCATCGCCGCGCACCTCAAATCGCATCGGGCGATCACTCGACTGCAAGCTTTCCTGGGTGAGTTGAATCAGCGGTCGAACAATCTCGATGAAGGCCAGATCCTCACCTGGCTCACGCGAGAGTGTTTCGTGCACCAACGCGATGGTGCGGATGCGACGCACCGAATCAGCAACTGCTGCTTTTGCTTCATCACTGCTCAGGCGCCGACCCTGCAGACGCAGCAGTGACGAAATGGTCTGCAGGTTGTTCTTCACTCGGTGGTGAATTTCTTTGATGGTGGCGTCTTTGGTGAGAATCAATCGGTCGCGCCGGCGCAACTCTGACACGTCACGCATCAACACCACCCCACCAATCACGTTCACAGCACGAGCCCCACGCTTCAGAATGGGGATGGAACGCACCAGCAGTGTGACATCGTGATCCTGGTCGAGTTCTTCAACCACGGGCTCGCGGCGCTCGAACGAGGCACGGGCTGCATCGTGGGCAAAACCCAACTCGGCCAAACTCTGCCCGACTGCATTGGCCCGAATGCCCACACGATGTAGCGCCGATACGGCGTTGGGTGATGCATACCGAACTCGTGCACTGCCATCAAGCACGATGACCCCGTCACCAACCCGCGGCGAAACACTCGAGTCGGCAACACGCCCAGCGAAAGGAAACAACCCCGCGGCAATCATCGCAGCGAAGTCATCGAAAATCGAAAGATACGTGCGCTCGAGTTGCCCGGGTCGTCGCCCAGTCACCGAAGACACCTCGCGTGTGAGCACCGCGATTACTTTGCCCTCGCACACCACCGGTATCGCCGACATATTCACCGGGTCAGCCAGATACGGCAGGGTAATTTCACCTTGTTGAATCTGACCACTTTGTGCTGCAGCAGCAATGAATGGCCGATCGGTGTCATCGGCGTATTCACCCACGAGGTCGCTCTGATACAACGTTTGCCCCGTCGCGGCACGCACCTGCGAAGCCGTCAACCAGTTGATGCCACCGCCTGACGCGACCGGAACATAAAGCAGTAAGTCTGCGAATGAAAAATCAGCGAGCATGCCCCACTCCGACACCAGCGCAACAAGATGGTCGACTTCGTCGGACGACAGCGACGTGTGCTGATCGGTGAGTTCAACCAGCGTGGGCATGACTAGCGACCATTATTGCCGCTGGCTAGCCCGCTACGGGGCGACAGTATTCCAGGTTGACGTAGCGTGAGCGCCTCACCCAAGGCCAGCAACGCACCCACATCGGTGATATCACCCGACCGTGACTCGCTCAGCACCACGTCGGTGCCCCAGCTATCCATCTCGGCCAAAGCGCCAGCCTGGCGCGCAGCAACCTGGGCGATGGCGTGCTCTGCCTTGGCCAGCGCACGCACTCGGCTATCGGCATGACTACTGACTGCCGTGGCTCGGGCGCTGGCCCCGTCTGCAAGTTGGGTCGGCATCAAGCGATTGGCCAACACCACTTCCAGGCGATGCTGTCTGCGTCGCAACTCGTCGACCAGGTAGTGGGCTTCGGCCATGGCGACTGACTCGGCACTGGTGACGACCACATACGCCGTTGCTGGGTCGGCCAACAAGGCACCCACTCGTCGGGCACGCGACACGATCGGGCCTTCCATCGTGCGAAACAACGTAAAGAACTCGGCAATATCCGACAAAAATGCAGCACCAAGAATACGATCGGCTACCAAGAAAAACGGACGCGAAGCAATTGAAAGCAACCGCGACTGCGTTGGTGCAGTCAGCAACTTGAGCAGTCGAGATGAAAAGAACTGTTCCATGCGCTGTGGTGCATCCAGCACCGAAAGAGCACTTCGCGATGGCGGCGTATCGACGATGACCAGGTCGTAGTTGCCTGTCTCGCGGGCGTCAAACAAACGCTCGGTCACCACGTAGTCGTGGCTGTGCACGAAACGCGATGTGAGCGTTTTGTACAGATCGTTGGCCAGCACTCGCTCACGTGTTGCTGAATCTGGGGCATGACGACGCACCATGTCATCCCAACTGGCTTTGGTGTCAATCATCGCCATAGTGAGCGAACCTTGGGCATCTGCCAGATGCACCGGAACCTCGGCGTTGCCGAGTGCATCCAAACCAAGTGCGGTGGCCAGGCGACGCGCCGGGTCGACGGTAAGCACCAAGACTCGTTTGCTGAAGTGCCGGGCAGCCAACACCCCGAGCGCTGCAGCAGAAGTGGTTTTACCCACCCCACCCGGGCCACTCACGATGATCATCCGCGAGTCGCGCACAAGCGACATCACGCGGTCGTCGACGTGTCCAGCGTCAGATGCAGCGCTGTTCACGCGTCGCTACTCAGCAGTCGGTGGAGTTCGCCCACCAAGTGATCGGTGATGTGCTGCGGCGATGCAACATCAGCCGGGGCCTCAGCAATGGTCTCTACATTGGCAAGTTCGAATGCTTCGGCCAATCGCTGCACCTGCTGTTGTGCCTCGCTGCGTTGCGCCACCAGCCAGTCGCCGGCCTGCACCGTGCGGGCAAGACTTGCGTCTTGGCGTGCCACTGCCAGCGCAGTTTCATCGACGGTGGCTTGTGGCATGCGATTCATGAGCACTCCGCCAAAGTCAATGGGCGTGGCTTTGGCCAGTCGCTGTCGCAACTCAATCGTTTCGGCTACTGGCATCTCTTCAGGGGTGACCACAGCCAGCACGGTGGACACTTGCGGGTCGTGCAGCAAGTTGCTCATCCACTTGGTCTGGTCGGCGATGATGCCGATTCGCACCAAGGTCGCTAGTGCATCAGGGGCTGACACTTGGGCGACGAAATGCCCACTGGCTTCAGAGTCGACGATCACCATGTCGTAGTTCTGCTCACGAACTTCGTAACACAATTTGCCAACTGCCAATATTTCTTTCACGGCTGGCGCAGCATTCGCAACAAAGTCAAAGATGCGAGCCAGCGGTGTGAGGCTGCCGATTATCGGCAACCGCAGAAACAGCCGAATGTATTCACGCAGCGAGTCTTCGGTGTTCATCGCCATTGCACTCACGTTCGGTGACACTTCAGTGGGCTCGAACTTCAGTGTCGGGCAGCCAAGATACGCAGCTAGCGAACCTTTGTCATCCATTTCGCAGACAAGCACACGCTTGCCTTGCTCGCCAGCCACTCTGGCTAGCGCTGCTGCGACACCAGACTTGCCGACACCACCTTTGCCTGTAACAAAGACGAGTCGACGAGAAAGTAACGCGCGCAGCGTCAGGCGCCAAACCCCAGTCGACGCTCACCGTCTGGTGCACCGAACTCGACGAAGGCAATCTTTTCGGCGGGTATCGCCACTTCGCGACCGCGCTTGTCTTTCATCCACAACACTTCAACTTTGCCGGCGAGTGCTTCTTCCACTGTCTTGCGCACTGCAGCCTGCGACTTTTCGTCGCCCTCAACTTCCAATGAGATGTCTCGAGACGAGTGGGTGACTCCGATGCGAATGTCCATGGTTACCAGTGTGGCAGGTCAATTGACCTTCAGTGCCTGACTGAAGATTTTCTTGGGTTTCATCTCGGCTATTTTCTTGGCAAGTTCGGTAAACACTTGGCCAACTTCACTTTGCGGGGCGATGGCAGCAATCGGCTTGCCGTTGTCACCGCCTTCACGTAGTTGATTTACCAACGGAATCTGCGCCAACAGCGGCACGCCAAGTTCGTCGGCAAGCGACTTGCCACCACCTTGGCCAAAGAGTTCGTATCGCTTGCCATCATCGCCGGTGAACCACGACATGTTTTCGATCACGCCGCGCACGGTCATGTTGACCTTCTTGGCCATCGCTGCCGATAGTCGAGCCACTTTCTGCGCAGCATCTTGCGGCGTGGTCACCACATACACCTCGGCGCGCGGCAGATACTGGCTCAAACTCAATGCAATGTCACCGGTGCCTGGCGGCATGTCAACGAGCAAGAAATCTGGTTCATCCCAAAACACATCGGTCAGAAACTGTTCGAGCGCTTTGTGCAACATGGGGCCACGCCACACCACTGCTTGGCCATCGGGCACGAAGTATCCGATCGAGATACAACGCACTCCGTACGACTCTGGTGGCAGCAACATCTGGTCGATTGCCACTGGCTCACGATCAGCACCAAGCATGCGCGGAATCGAGTATCCGTAAATGTCAGCGTCAACGACGCCCACGCTGTGTCCGGCTGCAGCCAAGGCAACGGCCAGGTTGGTGGTCACGCTGCTTTTTCCGACGCCACCTTTGCCCGACGAAATCAACAATGGTCGGGTCTTTGACCCGGGCTGAGCGAAAGGAATAGCGCGACCCTGCGCATGCCCTTGGGCTGGTGCGCTACCTGCGCTCGCTGCGGGCGACCCGTGCAACTTTTCGCGCAGGGCGGCACGCTCGTCGTCGGTCATGACCCCGAAGTTGAGTTGCACATCGCGCACACCGGGCAAGGGGCGAATCGCACCGTTGACGCGATTTTGTATTTCGTTGCGCAACGGGCAACCAGCAATGGTGAGCGTGACTGTGAGGGCAACGACACCGTCGTTGATGCTTACGTCGCGCACCATGTTGAGATCAACAATCGATCGATGCAACTCGGGGTCTTGCACTGGCCGCAGGGCCTCAATCACTTGATCTGGAGTGACGACGCTCATGATGAACTCGTTAGGCTAATCGCGTGGCCCGCAACAAAGCCGTGGTGAACGGGGTGACGGGTGGCGCATTCTCGTCACAAGTGTCGGCGATTACCTCTGCATTCGGTGACCCCACCCGCCGGGCCGTGTATTTGTTCGTTCGCGACGCAGCCGATGGCGTTACTGCGTCTCAGGTTGCAGAGCAATTCGCCGTGCATCCAAACGTGGCCCGCCACCATCTCGACAAACTGGCGGCTGGTGGCTATCTCGAAGTTGAAATTGCCCGCATCGAACACGCTGGTGCTGGCCGCCCATCCAAGTGTTATCGCGCCGTTGACTCAGCAGAGCCAACACAGTTTCCTGTGCGCAGCGACGACTTGGTGCTGTCGCTCCTCGGTGAGGCTCTCGGACGTTTGCCCGACGAAGAAGCCCAGGCGATTGCCGAAGAGGTGGGCCGCAAGTACGGCCAGGCGATGGCCGTTGGCTTGACCGGTGACGACGTGGCAGCTGGCCAGCGATCCTTGCGCTCAGCATTGCAAAAAGTGGCAGACGCCTTGACCGCCCACGGGTTCGCTGCTCACACCGAAAAGCGACAAAACAAGTTGCGCATCATCAACAACCATTGCCCGTTTGGCGACGTTGCAATCGAACATCCCGTTATTTGCGCCGTTGATCGTGGAATGGTGAAGGGAATGCTCGATGCCATCTACGGCGAGACATCAGCCGAAACTCTGGCCTCGTTGCCCCAAGGTGACCGCTTCTGTGAAACGACGCTCGAAGCGTTGAACTAATCGCCCCAGTGGCGTTGTTCTAAAAACGGGTCGCCATACATGTGGTAACCGTTTTGTTCCCAAAACCCTGGTGCATCCTGCGTAGTGGCCTCGAGGCCGCGCAGCCACTTGGCTGATTTCCAAAAATACAAATGCGGAATCACGAGCCGCACTGGGCCTCCGTGAATTGGTTCGATGTCGGTGTTGTCGTAGGCATAGGCAACCAGTGCGTCGTCGCCCGTTGCATCGACCAACGGCAAATTTGCGGTGTAGCCGTATTCAGCGTGAGCCATCACATGGGTGGCACTCGAGTCGATACCCGCCTGCGCGAATAAATCGCGAACTCGCACACCTTTCCAAACGGTGTCAAACTTCGACCACTTCGTAACACAGTGAATGTCGGTGGTGATCGACACCGATGGCAGCGCCACAAGTTGCGCGTAGTTAAGCGTGAACGGCGCCGACACTGCACCAAAGATCTCGATCGACCATTCACCTGGCTGATAGGTGGGCACATCCCCCACGTGCAACACGGGGAAACGATCGGTCAGGTACTGACCTGGTGGCAAGCGTTGAGCATCAAAACCTTTGGCCTGCGTTTCGGCTCGGTTCTTTTCAAAAAATCCCACGCTTCAGTGTGCCATTTCGCCACTGAATACGCCAGCCCAACCGATAATTCTTCGTTTACTTCCAGCCGCTAGGTTGCCGCGGTGCCTTTATATTTGGTTCGCCACGCTAAAGCAGGTTCACGCAGCGACTTCGATGGCGATGACATCGACCGACCGCTCACCAATTCTGGCCGGCGCCAGGCCGACGAGCTCTGTCGACGCCTGAGCGCGGTGTCGCCTTCGGTAGTGGTGTCCAGCCCGTATCGCAGGTGTATCGAAACTGTCAAGCCACTCGCCGTGGCCATCGATATTGCCATCACGCCTGACCAACGCTTGGCCGAACTAGGCAGCGAGCATGCCAAGCCCGATACCTCACTCTTTGACTTGTTGTATTCACTCCCCGATCATGCGGTCGTCTGCAGCCATGGCGATGTGATTCCTGCTTTGATTGAAGCCCTAGGTGCCAGCGGGATGCGCGTGCAGGGGGCACCCGAGTGGGGCAAGGGCAGTGTGTGGGTGCTCGAGCGACACGAGGGCCGATTCGTCACTGCCCACGCTTGGGCACCACCGGTTGTTGAGTAGCGCCAGCTACGGCTTGAGTTCTGCATCCAGTTCTGTTGCAAGCGCGTCAATCAAACCACGCACCTGCACTGGCGGGTCGCGCTCAATGCAGCGATCGACAAACTCTTTTGCAGATGCAGCATCACCACCATCGCGATACACCACGATTCCCAAAAAACACATCGCGTCGGGATACTCAGGCTCCAGTTGAATTGCCCGACCAAGTGCAGTGACGGTTGAGGCAAATGCTTGCGCGCGTAACGCTTCGTCAAACTGCCGCGCCGAAAGCATGACGAGCCACGCCCGATAAGTGAGGGCTTCAACGTTGTCGGGGTCGGTCTCCAACACACGGGAATACAAGTCGATTGCCGTCTTTACATCGCTCGGCCCAGCCAAACGGGCCTGCGCAAGTATCGACGCGGTGCTGTCTTCGATGCCACCGGTGAAGGTTTCTAAGGGCAGCCGCTGCCCTGCCTGTCGCGCCACGAGCACGCCGCCCGCCACACCCACCACGACGGTCAACACCACGCCGATTGCGAGCGAACGACGTCGCTGCGACGGTGAAGCAACCTGCACCGGCGTCGTGGTCGCACTGGCGAGTCGCCAGCGACGAAACGCCAACCACAGCGCCCCGACGAGCACCACCGTCAACACCACAGGCAACACCCAGATCAGTGCATCTACCCCGGTTGCTCGCGGCAGCAACAACACTTCACCGCCAAACCGGTCAGCGATGTAGGCAACGACCTCGTCGTCGGTTCGCACGCCGTCACCTACTTGCCGTGCTACTTCAGCACGAAGGGCCTGCGATGCCGATGCGCGGGAAACATAAATGCTTTCTCCATCACAAGTGGGGCAGGCGATGCGCTTGGTGATGGTGTCGATGCGGTCTTGTTGGGTGAGCGGGCCCGTGTCGCGCACTGCACCGAAAGCCAGGAGGCCTGCAGTAACCACAATGATTGCAACCCACATCAACCGACGACGGGTCAACATCACGAGCCCTCGGTCGCGCGCAGTTTCGCCATTTGCTCCTCGAGCACACCGTCGGCAACCGCCCCAAGAATTCGCAGTCGCACAAAGCCATTGGGGTCAATGATCCATGTTTCAGGAACCTTGGCGACACCAAAGGCCACTGCTATGGCTCCGTCGTTGTCGCGCAGTTTCGGCCAGTCACCATCGTTGGTAGCGAAAAAATTTCGCACTGCATCGTCAGCGTCATCGTTGATGACGGTGTAGAACTCGACACCGTCTGGTCGTCCAGATTCTCCTTCGGTAAAGCGAATGAGCGACGGGTGCTCAGCAATGCACGGCACGCAAGTGGAGTTGAAGAAATTGAATACCACCCACGACCCTTTGCGTCGTGCCAAGTCAAACGGAGCGTCATCAATCGTGGTCGTTTGAATCGCGGGTGCGGGCTGGCCGAGCAACGGCGATCGCACTGCCACGCCGCTCTCGCCGTCAGACACCAGCAAGACCGCGATGAATGCAGCCACCACAACAGCCACGGACAACGTGCCGATCTTGGCTGATTTCATCGACCACTCACCTCGTCACGAATCTCGTGAATCGAACGCCGTCGCGTCGGCAACACGGCCAACAACGTGCCGAAGGCCATGACGAACGTGCCCACCCACAACCACAAGATGAGCGGCTTGACGAATACCTTGATGCGCGCCTGACCCGAATCTTGTCGCACTGGCGGCTCGAGCGTGAGATACACGTCGTGGGTAAAGCTCGTGCGCACCGACGGTGTTCCTACGTTCATTCCGATGCGGGTGTATTTCGTGATGGACGGCGAATACGCCTTGCCACCGTCAACCTTCACTAAGGCTTTCACCGTGGTGCTGCGCGCATCACGAACTTCGACCACGTCAATCAATTCGAATGTGTGCCCAGCAAACGTGGCCACCTGACCGGTTACCAGATCTATTTCTTGGCTGCGAGTAAACGAGTTAGACGCTGCAAGTGCCACGCAAATGAGAATCACACCAAGGTGCACGATCATCCCACCATTGGCACGCCCGACGAAGCCGCGCAGTCGCTGCACGCGCACGGCACGCACGAGGTGTCGCAGTGCGCTGCCGGCCGCAAACCCGCCCAAGGCGAACGCCAACAGTGGCGCGACGCCCGATGCACCAACTACGAGCGACAAGACGAGCGCCGCTAGCCCGACGAGTGCCGGCACGAGCAGCCGTTGCGACATCAGCTCGCGACCGTCTTGGCGCCACGGCAATACCGGAGCCACCGCCATGATGAACAACATCGTCAAGCCGATTGGGATGGTCAGTCGATCAAAGAACGGCTCGCCAACCACGATTTGTCGTTGTTGAAGTGCCTCGATGACGAGTGGAAACACCGTGCCCAGCAACACGACAAAGGCAAACACTGCGAACAGCACGTTGTTGACCAAGAATGCCCCCTCACGAGAAAACACGTTGTCGATGGCACCACTCGCCCGCAGTTGGTCACCTCGCAAATAGACCAGCACCAACGACACTGCCACGATGACCACAAACATGGCCAACAGCCAGGGCCCAATATCGCTTTCAGAAAATGCATGCACGCTGTTCAACACACCCGAACGGGTAAGGAACGTTCCCAAAATCGTGAGGCTAAATGTGGCAATCAACAACGACACGTTCCAGACGCGCAACAGACCACGGCGCTCTTGCACCATCACCGAGTGAATGTAAGCAGTGCCAGTGATCCACGGCAAAAGCGATGCGTTTTCCACCGGGTCCCACGCCCACACGCCACTCCAGCCGAGCACCTCATAGCTCCACCAGCCGCCGAGTGCGATACCAAACGTGAGGAACCCCCATGCCGTGACGGTCCAGCGACGGGTGAGATGCAGCCAGCCATCTTCGACTTTGCCGGCGATCAACGCTGCAATCGCAAAAGCAAATGGCACTGTCATGCCGACGTAACCCAAATACAAAATTGGTGGGTGAAACATCACCAACAAGTGGTTTTGCAACAGCGGGTTGGGCCCCGGCCCATCGGTTACCCCAGGTGGGCCAATGACGAAGGGGTTTGCTGGCCCGTACGACAAGAGAAAAAAGTACGCAAGCACGATGAGCAGCACTGCCATTGCCCAACCGACGAGTGGTTCGTTGAGCCGTTTGCGCATCCACCACATGGCCGCTGCTACATACCCCGCCAAGACCAACACCCACATCAAAATCGAACCCTCGAGGGCGCTCCACACGGCCGCGAAGTTGTACAAAGCCGGCGTGGCAGACGACCCAACTTTTTGCACATACAGCAGCGAAAAGTCGCGCGTAATCATCGCCCATTCCATGACGGCGAATGCAGCGAGTGCCATGAATGATGCCAGTGCGACGAAACGCGGCACCAGACGCAATGTTCGTGGGTCGTTGCGGCGTGCCCCTATAGCTGCGGCAAACGCACCAAAGAATGCGGCCAGAAACCCGGCCAGCAGTATTGCCCTACCGAGATGGGCAGTGGCACTTGCTATGAGCATGCGGCACTCTCGGACTCCTCAATTCGGTCGGCATTCTCTGCTTCGTATTCGTTGGAATGCTTCACCTCGATCCGAGTGGCCATCAAGGTGCCGTTAACTACCCGACCGTGCGCAACAACAGGAATACATTCCTGAAAAACTCCGCCAGGCTCGCCGTCATAGACCACTGGCAACGATGCCCCGTTGAATGACATTACGAACGAGGTCGTGCCCGCCTGCAATTGCAAACTGCCTTCATCCACACTGCCCTGCACGCGCACCCGCTCGTCGTCGTTGCAGCCTTCACGCACACCGACTTCGTCGACGTTGCAGAAATAGTCGATGGATGAAGTTAAAAAGACTCCGATGATTGCCAAGCCAGCCACACCCGCGAACACGGCAAACGCAATCGGCAGCCACCGGCGCTGAGCGCGGGGGGCATCGGGAACTTCACGCGGCGAAAGATCCATCGCTAGATCAGACCCAGGGCTTTGCATCGTCAGGAACTTGGCGGGAAAGTTCGCGGGCACGACGAATGGTCAGCGCCGCCAGCACCCCGATTGACCCGAGGGTGGCTAGCCAACTGGCGAGAATGAAACCCAGGTCTTTCACTTGACCACCCCACTGGTTTCGCTGCGGCGCAAGGCAATTGCGGCGTCGAGCCCTACCGTCTGACGGATGTCTGCAAGTGCGGTGAGTCGTTGCCGGTGAATCACCAACCACGCAAATATCAAAGTGAATGCAGCAACACCAGCGAACAAAGTGAACAGCATGAGGTCGTCGAGTCGCACGTCGCCATCAGGACTCAGCACGCTGGCCTCTTGATGCAGTGAGCGCCATAGCACCACCGAAAAGTGCACGAGTGGTATCTCGAGCACGGCCAGCAATGCGATTACTGCGCTGCGTCGAGCGCGTTGACGTGGGTCGGTGTCAATGCGACGCACGGCGAGATATCCGACATATGTGATGAACAGAAATAATGTTGTGGTCAATCGTGGATCCCACTGCCAGAACGTGCCCCAGGTGAGGCGACCCCACAAACTTCCGGTGAGCAGTGTCATCGCCATGAACAACACACCGACTTCACCCGAAGCGCCTGCCACCCGGTCAAAGCCAAGCGTGCGATGACGCCGGGCCAGAGAAAAACCCGAAGCAACTGCCGTGGTGATAAACGCGAGATACGCAACCCAAGCCGTTGGCACGTGGGCATACATGATTCGCACAGAGTCACCCTGCACAGAATCGGCTGGTGTCAGAAAAAAGGCACTCACGACCACAAATGCCGTGGTGACCAGTGCCAGAACACCAATCACTCGGGTGGTTCGGGTGCCCGTGCGTGCAGCTGCACCAGGTACGGCTGCGGTTGCTGTGTAGATCGACATCTCAAGAATCGCTTTCGGTCAATGGCGAAAATGCAGCCGACCCTGCGGCACCGAACACAATGCCGTAAACGCCGAGCAACCCGACCCACGCCCAGCCGTTGGCCATATCAATGGTCTGACTGCCGAAGGCAGCCTCGGTGGCGCGCGAAGCACCAATAAGAAGGGGTGCCAAAACGGGCAGCGCCAGCAACGGCAAGAGTGAATCGCGTCCGTTCATGTTGGCAACCACGGCACCGTAGAGAGTACCCACCAAAGCGAGCCCACTCGTCGCTGAAATCACGACCGTGACCAACAGCACCACACGGCTGCCACTGACCGTTACCCCGTACAAAACAATTGCGGCTGTCACCAACACCACAACCAAGGCAAACAACTGCACAAAGAGCGCTAGCGCTTTTCCGAAAAATACTCGAGCCGGGTGAACTGCGCAGGCCAGCAACGTGTCGATTGCCGCATCAGCCGTTTCGATATCGAAGGCCCGCTGCACCACCAACATGGTGGAAAACAACATCGCTAACCACACGAGCCCGGCCGCAGCGCGCAAGACGAGCGGTTCACTGTCAAGGGCTACGGCAAACAACACCATCACCAACAGCGCAAACGGCACGACCCGCGCCAACAACATGCGTGTGCGCCATTCAATTTGCAAATCTTTGCGGGCAATCGACAACGCCACGTTCATCGTGCCGAGCCAATCGTCGAGGCCACATCACTCGCCACGCATCCACCGTCAAGGGTGATGGTGCGGGGTGTGCCGGCCACTTGATCAATTTCGTGCGTGGTGTACAACACCGTCGCACCGCTGGCTGTGGCATCACGCAGAATCACATCCAACTCGCGTCGGGCCGCAGCATCCAGCCCTGCGTGTGGTTCATCAAGCAACCACAGTTGGGCCCGTCGCACCACCAGTGCCGCCAATGCCGTGCGTCGCCGCTGGCCTGCTGACAGCAAACTTGCCGACGTTGATGCAACTCGCTGGTCGATGCCCAAGCGCTCGAGTGCCGACGACACATCACTCGCCGTAGCACCGACTAAGTCGGCAACGAATTGCACATTTTGTTTGGCAGTCAGATCGCCATACAAACCGTTGCGATGACCCAGCAGCCCGACATGCGGCCGCACTGCAACTCGATTGACCAACAAATCGACTCCGGCTACGACTGCTGCACCACGAGTCAGCGGCACCAGGCCTGCGCACAACCGCAGCAAGGTAGATTTTCCGGTTCCGTTAGCGCCGCGTAGCGCCACCAACTCGCCGCGACCAACACCAAACGTGACACCCGCCAGGGCCGGAAACCCGCCCAGCGCCACGACCACGTTCGACAAGTGAATCGTCGTGTCACTAGCCACAGAATTTGTTACGGATGGTCGCTCGATAGGACTTCAGCCTAGATTGACGAGTGAACCATGAATCCCGAAAACGACCCCGTCGTATTGCGTCGCAACCGTATTGATCACTACAACAAAATCGCGTCGCGCAGCGGTTACGGCATGTGGGGTGTTTCGGTGGTCACATTTTTTGCTGGCTTGTGGTCGTCGTTGACCGAAGCAATGCACTTCGTGAGCGGTGCCACCCTCATCATTGGCTCAATTATCTTGGCGCCAAGCATCGTGGTGAAATACGGCATTCGTGCGGCGCGCCGTGAAGACGCTGCAGCTGCAGCAGCGACCACACCGTCTAGTGCCCCGCCGAATACCCCGTCGAACGGCGAGACCTCATCGTGAGCAAGAGCACACCGTGAGCGAGACATCATCGTGAGCGAGACCACACCGTGAGCATCCGGCTGTCGGCAGCCGAGCGGCGCCCACTGATTTTGCAGGCGGCCTTGCGCGAGTTTTCAGCGGCAGGGTTTCACGCCACATCGATGAACGACATCGCCGCCGCCGGTGGCATCACCAAACCTGTGTTGTACCAACACTTTGCGTCTAAACGCGCGCTCTACCTCGCGCTCATCGATGAAGTCGCAGCCAGCATGCTGGAAGCCATTGGCAAAGCAACCGCCAATGCACCTGATGCCCGTGCCCAAACCGAACGAGGCGTCATTGCCTATTTCGAATGGATGGCAGTCAATCGTGACGCCTTCGTTTTGCTCTTTGGCAGTGGTGCCCGGCGCGACGAAGAGTTTTCAACGGCCGTGCGCAATGTCGAGCGACTCGTTACCGAAGCAATCGCGCCGCTCATCGACGCGGGTCTTGATGCCGAACACCAGCGTCGCCTCGCCTATGCGCTGGTCGGTATGTCTGAAGGGGTGAGCCGACACCTCATCAGCACTGGTGAAGCCTTTGACGCCACTCTCGTGGGCTCGCAACTCGCCAACTTTGTATGGGCCGGCCTGCGCGGTGTCGAACCGCAGCGACGCACCAACAACTAACTGCGCTCCTAGTCGCGCAAGACAAGGCCGCGGTATCCGCGGGCGAACCGATGCTGTTCGAGCAACGCCGCAATCTGCACGGTCTCGGGTGTTGCATCGTGCACACCTGCACCATTGATTTTGCGCACTTCAATATTTTTTGCACGCCCATCTTTCACCAGCGTGCCGAGCGCATCGACTATCGCCGAACAGTTGTGCGGCTCGAGTGATGCCGCAAAAGTAACCAGATGATGGCTGCGCACGTCGTACCACGCCAAGGCCTCGCCACCACCAATCAACACCACCGCCCCCGCACTGCGCGATGGGCGGCCCGTGGTTGCCGGCCAGTCGAGCGTGGCGCCGTACGGTTGCGCAGGGTCGGTTGCGGCCAACACCTCCACACTCAACGTGCTGTCTATTTCTTTACAGGCCCGCAGTCGATCGACAGCCCCAGGCACCGCGAATTGTGCAGCACCTAAACCATCAACGAAGTATCCACGGCGCACCGTGCCCCGCTCTTCGAGTGCTTTGAGCACACCGTAGACACCGGCGAAGCCACCGCGCACATGTTCAGCCAGCACCGCTTCGCGGGTGAGCACACCGTGGCGCTCCAGCAGTTGCATGGCGATGGCGTGCAGTGCTTCGGTGGCACTAGATGGGCGTTCAACGAGTTGCGACACGAGGCTCCAGCGCCCCTGGGCTGCTGGTGGGCCAACTCGTCCACTGCTGCCCCCACGCACATGGCGCGGTCGCACCAACCGTGCCGCCTGTCGACGAGCACTGCTTGCCGCCGGTAGCGACCGCGCACTCTTACCACTGCGGGCCCCGTGCAACACTGCTCGCAGTGGGGTGAGTGAATCGTTGGTCACCTCGCCTGCCCAGACCAAGTCCCACAGTGCTGCGAGCAATTCGGTATCCGTTGCGCCGCGCACCGCGCTACGCAACTGACCCCAGAAACACGCCCCACGTTCGCCGAGAGCCGTACGAATTTGATCGTGCACACCGCCAACGGGCGCATCAAGTTGTTCGAATGCCGGCAAAAATGCTGCGAGTTGGTCGGCAAAAAATAGTCGTATTCGCCCGTCGTTGCCACCCAGCGAGCCAGCACCCACCCACACGACTTCGCCACTCGTGCACAAATCATCGAGCAGCGTCGAACGATAACCGCGCACACGCATCGGCAAGATGTCGGTCTCCAGCGTCGAGGCCACCAGCGCCGAACCGGCCAACACTGTGAGGGTTTCGACCAACGCGTCAGCACCGTGGGTTGGCACACTCACACCGTGCCACTCGGCCAAGAAGCGCGCAAATGTTTGCTGATCGACGGGCTCGACTTCTTTGCGCAACTTGGCAAGCGAACGCCGCCGCACCATACGCAGCACTTCGTTGTCACACCATTCGCGTTCGGTACCGAATGGCCGAAACTCACCACGCACCACACGGTGTGCAGCCTCGAGTTGGGCAAGTGCTACTGCAATGCGCTCGACCGTGATGCCAAAGCGAGTTGCAACATCGCGGGTGATGAACGGCGCATGGGTGCGGGCGTAGCGCGAAACAAGCTCCACCAGTGGTGCGTCGACTGGGTCGGTAAACGCTTGGGGCAACCCGAGCGGCAGCGCACAACCCAGTGCATCGCGAAAACGCCCTGCGTCTTCGGCGGCTACGTATCGCCGCTCGCCAGCCACCACCAACTCGATTGCGCGACGCTGGGCAACTAGTTCGGCGATTGCGACTGATGCATCGGTCTCGCATCGCAACGACACTTCGTCGAGCGTCAAATCGCCCACTCGCCGCAACAGGTCATGCACTTCGTCGATGGTCTTGGCGCGTCGCTCATCGACGAGTTGCTGTAGTTCGAGTTCGATATCCGCCAACACTTCGCCGTCGAGCAGTTCACGTAGTTCTTCAGAGCCGAGCAAGTCGTTGAGCAAGTCACGATCAAGGGCCAGCGCCGCCGCTCGACGTTCGGCCAACGGGGCGTCGCCTTCATACATATAGGCCGCAATCCAGTTGAAGAGCAGGCTCTGGGCAAATGGCGAAGCCTTGGGCGTGTCGACGCTCACCAAGCGGATGGCGCGCGACCGCAGCCGCGACAACACGTCGCGTAATGCCGGGACATCAAATACGTCTTGCAGACACTCGCGACTGGTTTCTAGCAACATCGGAAACGTCGGATACTTGGCGGCCACGGCCAACAAGTCAGCGGCTCGCTGGCGCTGTTGCCACAGCGGGGTGCGTTGATCGGGGCGACGACGCGGCAGCAACAGCGCTCGCGCAGCACATTCGCGAAAGCGCGCGGCAAACAACGCCGTTTGCGGCACGGCAGCCACCAGCACATCGGTGATTTCGTCTGGGCTGATGAGCAGCTCTTCGATTGGCAAACGATCGATGGCTTCGGGCAAGCGCAAGACGATGCCATCGTCGCCCCACATGGTTTCGACGGGAATGCCCAGTCGCTCGAGCAGGCGGCGTTCGATGGCAATTGCCCACGGTGCGTGCACCGGTGTGCCGAACGGCGAGTGAATGCAGATACGCCAGTCGCCAATCTCGTCGCGAAAGCGCTCGACCACGATGGTGCGGTCGGTGGGCAACGTGCCAGTGGCTTGCACTTGTTCGTCGATATACATGAGCAGATTTTTGGCCGCGAGTGGGTCGAGGCAGTGGCGCTCGACCAGCAAGTTTTCGGCACCAGCCGTTGGTTGCATCTCTTCGTCGCGAATCGTGCGCAAAAACTCACCAACTGCTTGCCCAAGTTCCACCGGGCGACCAAGTCGGTCGCCGTGCCAGAACGGCATCTTGCCTGGCTCGCCTGGCGCCGGGTTGACAATGACACGATCAAACGACACGTCTTCGATTCGCCAAGTTGAAGCACCGAGCACAAACGTTTCACCCGGGCGTGTTTCGTACACCATTTCTTCGTCGAGTTCACCCACCCGAGTGCCGTCTGGCAAAAACACACCAAACATGCCCCGGTCGGGAATCGTGCCACCGTTGGTGACCGCCAACCGTTGCGCGCCGTCGCGAGCCCGCAATGTGTCAGCGATGCGATCCCACACGATGCGCGGGCGCAAGTCGCGGAACTCTTCGCTGGGGTATCGGCCCGCCAGTAAATCCAGCACGTTGTTGCGCACCTCGTCGGACAATTCGGCAAAGTTGGCACATCGACGAATCATCGCCGTAACCGAAGCAACGCTGCAGTCAGGGTGCATGGCCACGTGCGCCACGATGTGTTGGGCCAACACGTCGAGTGGGTTGCGCAGATACCTGGTGGATTCAATGTCGGCATCCAACATGCGTCGGGCCACCACGGCAACTTCGAGCAAGTCATGTCGATGTTTTGGAAACACTTTGCCTTTGCTGGCCTCACCCACTGAGTGCCCGGCGCGACCAATGCGCTGCAGACCGCGGCTCACTGCGCCAGGTGACTCAACTTGAATCACCAAATCCACTGCCCCCATGTCGATGCCCAACTCAAGACTGCTGGTGGCCACAATGGCACGCAGTTGCCCGCGCTTGAGTTGGTCTTCAATCACGATTCGTTGTTCGCGTGCCAGCGAACCGTGGTGCGCTTTGACAAAGTCGGCCTCACCTAAACCCAGGTCAACTGCCAACTCGTTGAGTTGTGCCGCAAGTCGTTCGGCACCACGTCGGGCGTTGCAAAAAATAATGGTGCTGCGATGTTGTTGCACCAGTTCGAGAATCTTCGGGGTGATGCTCGGCCAGATGCTGGTGCGTCGCTCGACACCCGCGGCCGTGGCTGGGCCACTGCGAAGTTCGGTGGTTACTTTGCCGATCGAACCCATGTCTTCGATGGGCACCACGACTTCGATTTGCATCGGCTTGCGGGCGCCGGCATCGACAATGGAAACCGTTCGCGGTGCGCCATCGCGATAGCCACCCAAGAATCGTGCGACTTCTTCGAGTGGGCGTTGCGTGGCCGAGAGCCCGATGCGCTGGGGGGCCACCGCGGTGAGTTCTTCGAGGCGTTCGAGCGACAATGCCAAGTGCGCTCCACGTTTGGTGGCAGCAATCGCATGGATTTCGTCGATGATGACCGTGTCGATGTTGGCCAGCGTCGAGCGCGCCGACGAAGTGAGCATGAGATACAAACTTTCGGGCGTGGTAATCAACACGTCTGGTGGGTGGCGCAACATGCGTTGGCGATCACGAGCACTGGTGTCGCCGGTGCGCAAGGCCACTACCGGCTCGCGAAAGTTGTGCCCGAGTCGTTCGGCTGCGTGACGGATTCCGACGATGGGTGCCCGCAAGTTTTTTTCGACGTCAAAGGCCAGTGCCCGTAGCGGTGACACATACAACACACGTGTGGTCGATACTTCGGCCACGTCGCGGGTGACCAAACGATCAATCGCCACCAGGAATGCAGCGAGTGTTTTGCCGCTGCCAGTTGGTGCAGAAATAAGTGTGTGATTGCCGCCCAAGATGTGCACGAACCCTTCGGCCTGTGCGGGGGTCGCCGCCGGAAACGACGTAGCGAACCACGCCTGTACCGCCGGCGAAAACTGGTCGAGCACGGTGTCAGTAGCCACTGCCGAAGAGTACCTACTCGGTGTGCCGATAGGTACGCTGAGCGCCATGCCCGTGGTTGGTGAGCATCATCCCGCCTTCGAGGAATACTGCGAGTGCATCTACGAAATGCGCGAGGACCAAGCCGAAATCATCCAGGCTCGGCTAGCCGAACGGCTGAATGTGTCACGTGCCTCGGTGTCAGAAATGGTGAAGCGCATGGAGGCCGCCTCATTGCTGAAAGTTGACCAAGCCCAACTCCAACTCACCGCTAAAGGCGAAGAGCTGGCGTCGCGAATTGTGCGCCGCCACCGGCTAGCCGAACGGTTTCTTATCGACGTCATCGGGCTCCCGTGGGAGCGCGCCCACCACGAAGCCTGCAAGTGGGAGCACGTAATCAGTGCCGACGTCGAAGAAGGTCTCGTTCGCTTGCTGGGCAACCCCACCACGTGCCCGCACGGCAACCCGATTCCAGGCACGGCGCCCAGCAATGTGGCAGTGACCGCGCTGGCCAAGGTTGCCAAAGGCACACGATTTACCGTGGTGCGTATTCCCGAAGAAATCGAAGAGCGTGATGGTGCGCTCCGCGACCTGCAATCACAACACATCACGCCCGGTCGCGAATGCACGCTTGTCGAACACCGCGACGGTGCAGCACAGCTCATCGTGCACAACACCACCGATCATGCCGCAACCCTTGATTCGTTTGTCAGCGCGCGACTGCTCGTCACGCAGTAGCACGTCATGATTGCGCAGGGTTTGCTTCGAACCAAGGTCGTGGCGTTCACAACGGTGATGACATTTACGACGGCATTTGTCGCCACGGGTTGCGCCACCGAAATCATCGAGCTTGACGCACCAGCCACCACCGTTGACGGCCAAGTCAACAGCACCATTTCACCGAACGTTTCGGCTGACGCGACATTGGCCGAACTCACAGTGATTTTGCGCAACGAAGTCGACCTGCTCAGCCAGGCAATATTTGTTACCGATCGCGATGCAGCGCGTGAGCATCTCGTGAGCATCAACGCTGCCTGGGCATACATCGAGCCGTTGATCGTGGCTCAATATGGCGAGCTGGCCGATCAACTCACCTACGACCTGCGACGCGTCATTGAACTTGCCCGCAGTGCAGTTGAACGCAATCGCCCGGCAGATGCCGGAAAAGCAAATGCGTTTCTGCGGCTGGCGCTTGCTTCACTCAACGTGCAATAGCTGTATCACTCTGGCGGCAGTAGTTAGCCGTAACTAGTCACGCAGTTCGACTGGCAACTCGCGCGAGTGCACCACAACAAGGCGCTGGGTGGAACGCGTGAGGGCGACATACAACCCGCGTGGCCCAGCATCAACAGACTCATAAATATCGGTTGGCTCGACCACGACCACACCGTCCATCTCTAGACCTTTTACCAAGCTGACCGGCACCACCGTCAATGTGGCCTCAAGTGCACTGGCCCCTGCCCGACCAAACTTCACGCCATTTGATTCAAGCGACGACGACAGTGCATCCACCAAATTGTCGGGGCACACGATGCCCACGCGGCCAGTGGCGAGCTCGGCCACCAGCGTGCGGGCCTCTTTGGCTACTGCAGCAAACAGCTGCTCGCGAGACGTCTTAATGATGCGAGGTTCAGCATCGCCTTCGCGCACGGCTGTCGGCGGGGTCTGCTGCGGTGCTGCAGTGGGCAGTAGTCGGGCGGCCAACTCCATAATTTGGCGCGGGATGCGGTACCCCACCGACAATTCAGCAACCGTTGCGTCACGGTTCTTAGGAAGTAGCGCCAGCACGTCGCTCCAGTCGTGGGGTGCAAATGGCCCAGTGGCCTGGGCGATATCGCCCACCACCGTCATTGCCCCGTTGAGCGACCGACGCCCCACCATGCGCAACTGCAGCGGAGTTAAGTCCTGCACTTCGTCAACCACGATGTGGCCGTAGGTTTCGATTTCATCGGCCTCTTCAATAACGCCACCTTTGCGCGGCCTGGGGCCAAGCATGTGTCGAGCTTCGTCAAGCAGTGCCACATCGGCGTCACTGAACTTGGCAGCGCTCAATTCGGCAGCCCGAGGACGATACAGCGACTCGATCTCAGCGTCTGACAACAGGTTGCGGCCTGCCGACTTGAGCAGTGCCTTTGAACCGAAAAGGTCGTGCAACAATTCGGCTGCCGACAACGCCGGCCAGATGCGAAACACGAGTGCGCGAAACTCGGGGATCTCGCGCAGTCGTGCTCGCGCAGTGGTCAAAGTGTGTTCTTCATCGCGCATCATCGGCATCAGCATCGACACCAATTCACCTTCGACTGCTCGACACAGTTCGTTGTGTCGCCGACTACGACGCGCTGCTTCTTTCACCACACGTGCGGTATCACTTGGCTGCAAACGCAGGTATCCGCCGCCGTACGGCAACTCGAATGGTTCTTTCAGTGCTCGTTGGCGGTCGCGTACTGCTCGTTGCAAAACTTCGACCATGCGCAAATCGCCTTTTGTGCGGCGCGCCAACGGCGTATCGACTGCCCCATAGTGAACATCGCTGACGAGATCTCCGAGCACCGCTTCGCGCACGCCGGATTCGCCCAACGACGGCAAAACCCGTTCGATGTAACGCAAGAACACTCGGTTGGGCCCGATGACCAATACACCTTGATCGGCGAGTGGAAATCGAAACGTGTACAACAAATATGCAGCACGATGCAACGCAACGACGGTCTTGCCAGTGCCCGGCCCACCCTGCACCACCAACACGCCCTTGTTTGGTGCTCGAATAATGACGTCTTGTTCTGACTGAATCGTGGCGACGATGTCGCCCAGCTGGCCACTGCGGCCTTTGCTGAGTGCTGCGAGCAAGGTGCTTTGGCCGCGCAACTGTGGCGTGTCGAGGCCGTCGTCGCGCCCGATGCCGAGTCGGTTGGCGCCAAAGAGCTCGTCTTCGATGGCCACGAGTTGTCGGCTTTCCATCATGAAGTGCCGACGACGCATGAGTTGCATCGTTTCGCGACCCGTCGCCCGATAAAACGGTTCGGCAACGGGTGCACGCCAATCGACAATCAACTGGTTGCTGTCCGCATCTGCCACCGCCAGCCGACCGATGTGAAAAGCCTCGGGGTTGCCGCCACCATCGGGGGTGCGGTCGATGCGGCCAAATGCCAAGGCAGCATCCCCAATGTCGAGCCCGTTGAGCATTTGCACCAGTTTTTCGTCAAAGTAGTTGCGCTCATAACGCTCTTGAAAGGTGCCGCCGCGCTGCCCCTCGGTCAGGTTGCGCACGGCCAGGGCCCGTTCCCGCACGTCAACAAGGGCCCGATAGGCGCGGTCAATGTGCGCTTGTTCGTCGGCGAGATCGGGGTGGTTGGACTGGTCAGTCATTTTTTGGGTTTATGAATGCTACCGAAAAAAATCAACGCACGATTACGCAGCCCGGGGCACACATCTGACAAAGTCATGCTTGGTTCCGAGTTGGTAGTCAAGCGTGCCAAGCCATATTCGCTACGACAAACAAGGAGCCATGTATGCCGCGTCAACGACGACTGGGTGTTTATGCGTGTGCTTACGTGTGCGTTGCGGTGGTGCTGGCCACTGGATGTGCAGCCCCAACCGAACTAAGTTTCGACTCGGCACTATCAAAAACACAGTCTGTAACACCGGCTGAGTTTTCGCCGCCCGATGAGCTTGCAGCACCCGCTGCTGACGTGGTTGCTCGCCCCGCCCAGCCCGGCGACTCCGCACAGCCCAGCGACTCCACCCCGCAGGATGTCGAGCAATCATTTACTGCATTGCTGGCGCAGTGGGTCGGGTGTTTTCAACGCCCCGTGCGCTGCGACATCGCACGCTTCACCGCCCCCGACTCACCCGAGCGCACACGGCTTGGTGAAGCGCTGGCCTTTTATGCCAACGAGCAACTGCGCACCAAGCCCGACGAGGGCCGTTTGGAGTGGTCACTAGAGGCACTCACGTTTACATCAAGTGATCGCGTACGGCTCACCACATGCGAATACGACACACGTATTTATTTTGACGCCAGCATGGCCGACACCGAACTTGGTGACATCATTTTTGATTCCACAATCTGGACACGCCGAGTGGAGTGGACTCTGGCCAAGGTGAACGAGTCTTGGCAACTGTGGTCGCGACGAATCGAGCGTCGCTCGCCCGCCGTGCGGTTTTGTGCGCCATGAACATTCGCTGGTGTGTTCCCCGCCCCTTTGCGGCTGCCACGCTGGCTGTCGCAATCTTGCTGGCTATTTTTTCCCCGCACGCCACACCAGCCAACGCCGCCGAAGCAGGCATCGATGGCGAACACATCTATGCCGGAATTTCTTACGAGGGTGACACGTCGCTTGATCGCTGCGAATGGGTGCTACCAGAAAGCATGCACCAACTTGGCGTGCGAGCAGGTCTGACCATTCGATATTGGAACGGCATCTCTTGGACGCTGTACAACTGTGAACGCAATGGCGAATCTCGCCTGGTGTGGTTGCCCGATATTTCGGTAGAAACCGCAGCCGAGTCGACACGAGATGTGGTGCGCGACCGCGTGCCGCAGTTGCTGCACCATTTTTCTCCGGCACCCCACAGGGGAATCGTCAAAACCCCCACGTGGTTTTGGGTGCACCCTGCGTTGTGGCGACCCATATCGGTCACAGCACGGGTGCCCACGCCGCGGGGAATCGTCACCATGACCACCACGGCCACGCCGTCATCGCTCGAATTCCACCCCGGTGACGGCACGGGCGACGTGGCCGACTGCGATGGCCCGGGCTTGTCGTGGTCGCCGTTGCTGCCGAGCTTCGTTGACTCCGACTGCACCTATGAATACGCCATTCCGTCTACCCACCAGCAAGGGGGCGTCTTTCGTGCTCGGCTCGACGTGGTGTGGTCGATTACCTGGCGTACCAACGTTGGGGTGTCCGGGCGCCTGCCGGATCTGCGGCTTGGCGCCCCCTACGGCATTCGGGTGCGCGAGTTGCAGGCGGTAATTTTGCGTTAGCACAAAATTGTTCGCCTGGGCTAGGAAACCGCCAAGTGCGTCAGTAGTCTGGCCATAAGACATATCGATCGATATGTCAATAGCAAACAACGAAATGAGTGGTTATGGCAACAGGTACCGTGAAGTTCTTCAATGATGAAAAGGGTTTTGGATTCATCTCTCGCGATGGCGATTCAGATGTGTTCGTTCACTTCTCCAACATCGAAGGCACCGGGCGCAAGTCGCTCCAGGCTGGCCAACAAGTCGAGTTCGAACTCGGCGAAGGTCGCAAGGGCGTCGAAGCCAACAACGTCAAAGTCATCGGCTGACTTGCCACGGGGCTTTCCCCGTCTGTCCCGATGTGATTCGAACTGATTCGAATTGATTCAAGGGGTCAATGAGCTATGCCCATGAACTTGGCCCGCGATCAAATTATTGTCGAGCGGCGTTACATCGCCGTATTCGCCACCATTAGTGACCAGTCATTAGGTGCGCTTGCCCAGGCTCTGCCCGAAGCGTTGCGCGACCCATTCGCTCGCGCTGTTGGTTTGCGCCGTGGTGCATTCGACGAAGCCGACACCTTGGCCGCGAACGTTCGCACCGGAATGGTGGCTCGCAAAGCCATCATCGACGCTGGCGTGCTGTTGAGCGAGCCGTGCACCGAATATTTCGTTGACACCCTCGGTGACGCCAGCGACGACCCGTCGTTCGAAGACCTGCAGGCAGTGATTCCGGCAGCGATCGACAAGTTCACACTCGATGCGGTGCGGCTCATGGCTGTGCAGTATTCGGCCGCACTAGGTGGATTTCGTCGCTTGGTCACCGAAGATGACCGCTTCAAAATACCCGCCGGCGAAGTTGCGATGCCGGTGCAAGCGAATGCGGCCGAGCAAGCAGCGAAGCGTGCCGCACGGCGCGAGCGCCGGCAACAAAAACGCTAAATCGCGTCTCGACGCACCGCCAGGTCTCGACGCTAAATCGCGTCTCGA
>JANQZQ010000052.1 GCA_030728545.1 Ilumatobacteraceae bacterium | reverse complement strand
AGATACAACACCAACGTGAACATGAGCAGCTTGAAATGCCACGGAGCCTTCTCACCACTCAGCCGTTGCAACTCACGCAGTGATGGTGCATCGCTCGTTGCACGAATGGGCATCTCAATGGCCCGCTCACATACCGGGCAACGGCCCTGCACTGAGACCGCTGACGGTGCAAAATAGCGGGAGCATGGCTCACACCACGGCATCGTTAACCCTGTTCGGAGCGTGTTCGCACGCGTAGTTTGATTGGCGTTGAGCCGAATTCGAACGCTTCGCGAATCGAGCGTTCGAGATACCGCAAATATGTTTGCGGTAGTTCGCGATTGACAAACAAGGTGAACGTCGGAGGATCAGCAGCGCCCTGCAGTGCGTACAACACACGTGCCCCCTGCCCCGCCGGCTGCTGTTGTTGGGCGGCCGCTATCACTCGGTTTACATCTTTGGTCGGCACACGGCGGTGATAGTTGGTGATCGCATCGGTAAGCAAGGGTTGCAACCGGTGCACATTTTTGCCGGTGAGCGCTGACAGGCGCACAATCGGGGAATCCCCCATGAAGTACAACTTTCGCTGCAATTCAATCTCGATAACTTCGCGACGATCAGCATCCACCAATTCCCACTTGTTGAGCACCAGCACAATTGGGCAGCCACTGGCATCCACGCGCTCAGCAAGCCGCTGGTCTTGGCTGGTGACGCCTTCGGTTGCGTCAATCACCAACAACGCGATGTCGCTTTCGTCAACGGCCCGCAGGGCACGGATAATCGAGTAGTACTCGGTGCCTGGCTCGACCTTGCTGCGGCGACGCATGCCAGCAGTGTCAACGAAGACAATCGGCCCGTCCGTCGTTTCCACTCGCGTGTCGATGGCATCTCGTGTGGTGCCGGCCATATCATGCACGATTGATCGCTCTTCGCCCACCAGACGATTGAACAACGTGCTCTTGCCCACATTCGGGCGCCCGACGATGGCCACTCGTGGTTCTTTGGTCTCCGGGTCGCGCACATAGGCACCACCCGCTGGTGCTTCATCGGCGACGATTTCTAATTGGTCAACAATTGCGTCGAGCAAGTCGCCCGACTTGCGACCGTGAATCGCTGAAACCGGCAGTGCATCACCCAAACCCAGCGACAAGAACTGCCATAGGTCCGATTCTGCAGTTGGGTTATCCACCTTGTTGGCTACGAGCAGAATTGGTCGGCTGGTTGTTCGCAGCCACGCCGCGATGGCCTCGTCGTCATCATTGAGCCCAACGGTCGCATCCACCAAAAACAACACCAGGTCGGCCTCGCGGGCAGCGGTTTCCACTTGCCGGCTCACCTTGGAGTCGAGCACGCTGCCACCTGGCATCCATCCGCCTGTGTCAACAGCATCAAAATGGTGTCCGCACCACTCCACTTCGCGGGTGTTGCGATCGCGAGTAACGCCTGGGTGATCTTCGACGATTGCTGCTTGTTCGCCCAAAAAGCGATTGAAGAGCGTGCTCTTGCCGACATTCGGCCGACCAACGATGACGACGCTCTTGCGGGCGTCAGAATTTGTCATCACATTCAGGCTACCGACGGCTGTGCTTCTAGATGTGCTGAGCAGTGTTACACCAAGTGCGAACTGTGCGCACTACCGTTGGCAGCACGCATGAATGTCGATCGAGTGTTACTCGCTGCGCCCCGCGGCTTTTGTGCCGGAGTCGAAATGGCGATCAAGGCGCTGGCCTGGATGGTGCGCACGTTTGACGGCCCGGTCTACTGCTACCACGAGATTGTGCACAACCAGATTGTGGTTGACCGATTCAAAGCCCAAGGTGTGGTGTTTGTTGACGACGTGCTCAGCGTTCCCGTTGGAAGCCCCATCATGTTGTCGGCGCACGGCTCGGCACCAAGCGTGGTGGACGATGCCAACGAGCGCGGCAGTTACATGGTTGACGCCGTGTGTCCGTTGGTCACCAAGGTGCATCACGAGGTTCGCACGCGTGCAGGCAAGGGTTACCGCATCGTGTATGTCGGGCATGCTGGTCACGAAGAAGCAGTGGGCACTATGGCGGTGGCACCCGATGCAATTTCACGTGTGGAAAGCCTCGACGAAGTTGCTGCCCTTGATCAATTCAGTGAACCCGTTGCACTGTTGGCCCAAACGACGCTGTCGCATCGCGAATGGGAAGGAGTTGCCAACGCGGTCAAGTTGCGCTTCCCCGATGTGTGGACTCCGGGCCGCAGCGACCTTTGTTTTGCCACCACCAACCGCCAGGCATCGTTGACCCACATTGCCAAAGACGTCGATGCCATGGTGGTCATTGGTTCAGCGAACTCCAGCAACACCCTGGCTCTCGAGCGCTTGGCTCGCGAAATCGGCTGCCCACGTGTGGTGCGCATTAACCGAGCCGACGATCTGCCCGACGACTTGCGCGGCACCGTTGGGGTTACTGCTGGCGCTTCGGCACCCGAGGAGCTCGTCATTGAAGTCATCGAACGCTTGGCTCCCCGCGATGGGTTCACCGAAGTGCGTGCCACACAAGAAGACGAATACTTTCCGCCACCACGCCATATTCGACAACTCCAGCACGCGATGGAAACCGCCATCACGGTGATGTGTGGGGCAGATATGGCTTCGCGCCGCGCGTATGACGACCGTTCGATTAGCGCCAGCGCGGTGTTGGCTTCTTTATCGGCTTAAACGTCTTCTTCGACGCCTCATTAGTTGCGCGGAACTTGACTCCACGGTTTATCGCGATCCACTCGCGCATCACCAGGCAATCCGAGCACCCGTTCCCCAAGGATGTTGCGCATCACTTCGCTGGTTCCACCTTCAATGCTGTTGGCTCGGCTGCGCAAGAATGACTTCTGTAGTCCATCTGTCGGGCCCATGGCAGTGCTCGGTCGCACCATGGCATATTCGCCGTACAACATTGCATCGGCACCCAGCAACTGCATACAAAACGCATAGACATCTTTGTTGAGATCTGCGCTGGCCATCTTGCCGATCGAACCCTCGGGGCCTGGCGCTCCAACTTTGCGCATCTGGCCGGCGCGAATGTTGGTGAGCCGCGCCACTTCAGCGCGAATCCACAAACGCATCAAGTCGTCGCGGGTTGCACTCGACTGACGATCAGCTGGCAACGCTTCCCAGAGCTTGAGTGCTTCGCGAATCGGGCCCGATGCCTTTGGCGGAATCATGCCGCCGATGGCTACTCGCTCGTTCATGAGCGTGGTGAGCGACACCCGCCAGCCATCGCCTGGCTTACCGAGTGTTTCGGCAACTGGCACACGAGCATCAGTGAAGAACACTTCGTTGAATTCGGCTTCGCCCGTCATTTGCCGCAGCGGTCGGGTTTCGACTCCAGCGGCTTTCATGTCCACGACCATTGCGGTGAGCCCAGCATGTTTGACGGCTTCGGTGTCGGTGCGCACGACCAACAACCCAAAGCGCGACACGTGCGCCAGAGTGGTCCAGACCTTTTGGGCATTCACAATCCACTCGTCGCCGTCGCGCACTGCTTTGCCGCTCAAGCCGGCAAAGTCTGAACCCGAGCCAGGCTCAGAAAACAACTGACACCACACTTCTTCACCGGTGAAGAGCGGGCGCAGGTAACGCTGCTTTTGTTCGTCGGTTCCCCACTCCACCACGGTTGGGCCACACATGCCGTATCCGATGGGATTGCGAAAATAGGCGTTCGGGCCACCAGCGGCAAAGACCCGTTCGTTGACGATGCGCTGATATTTGGGTGACAAGCCCAACCCGCCATGCCCAACTGGGAAGTTCACCCATGCCAGACCTCGGTCAAACTGGGCCCCGAGAAAGACGATGGTGTCTGTTGACGCTGGCGGCAGGTCGGCAATCAGGCCGTCGACGAGGTCAATGACGTGCTTTTCGTCTGAGGAGGCGGGCAAATGGTTGCTGGCGAGGGTGTCAGTCGGCATGACTTGAGAGTAGCCGCCTTCCCGCCTTCGCACTATCTTCGGAGTCACCATGTTCCCCGGAAAAATTGCCGAGACTGCCCCCGACCGCCCCGTCATCGTGATGGCTGGCACGGGTGAAACCCTCACCTATCGCCAGCTTGACGAAGGCGCCAACCGCGTCAGCCAGTTGATGACCAGCCACGGGTTACAACCTGGCGATCACGTGGCCATCTGCCTCGAGAATCATCCACGGTTTTTTGAAACCGTGTGGGGCTGTCACTACGCCGGATTGGTCTACACCTGTTGCTCGAGCCGCCTCACCACCGACGAACTTGCCTACATCATCAACGACTGCGGCGCCAAGGTGTTCATTACTTCCAAACACAAAGCAGATCAGGCCGAAGCAATCGTTGCGTCGACGCCAAATCTGGTGGCGCGCTACATGCTCGACGGCACGACCACGCACTACGACTCATACGAAAGCGCTGTCGCAGCGCAATCTGACCAGCCGTTGGCACAGCGCTTCGAAGGCACTGACATGTTGTATTCCAGCGGCACCACAGGTCGCCCCAAGGGCGTGGCGTTCGTCTACAAGCCCGAGCCGCTCGGCACCCCGCCGAGTTTGCTCATGCTGGCGCAATTTGTCTTCGGCTTCAATGAGCAAACGGTGTATCTCTCGCCCGCGCCGCTGTATCACGCAGCGCCACTGCGATTCAACATGGCCGTGCACCGCCTCGGTGGTACCACCGTGATCATGGAACACTTCGACGCCGAGGAATACCTCGCTTGCATCCCGAAATATACAGTGACCCACTCACAGGTGGTGCCAACCATGTTCGTGCGCATGTTGAAACTGCCCGAGGCCCAGCGCAACCAACACGATGTTTCGTCGCTCACCACTGTGATTCACGCTGCAGCGCCATGCCCAGTCGAAGTCAAGCGCAAGATGATCGAATGGTGGGGGCCAATCATTCACGAGTACTACGCCGGCACCGAGGGCAACGGCTTCGTCTATTGCAATTCCGAACAGTGGTTGGCCCATCCCGGCACCGTGGGTCAGGCAATCTCTGGCATCTTGCACATCCTCGACGAACAAGGCAACGAACTGCCAGCCAACGAAACAGGCACAGTGTTCTTTGAGTCACCCGCAGTGTTCGAATACCACAACGACCCCGAGAAGACGAAGTCATCTCGCGACCCGCAAGGCCGCGGATGGAGCACTCTTGGCGACATCGGATATCTCGACGATGACAAGTTCTTGTACCTCACCGACCGCAAGGCATTCATGATCATCTCGGGTGGCGTCAATATTTATCCGCAGGAATCAGAGAACGTGCTCATCAACCATCCGCTGGTGACCGACGTTGCGGTCTTTGGGGTGCCCAACGACGAATTTGGTGAAGAAGTCAAAGCCGTCGTACAACCCGTAACGATGCCTGCCTCACCTGCTGAGGCCGACAAACTGGCGAAAGAACTCATTGCTTATTGTCGCTCGCAGTTGGCCGACGTGAAGTGCCCCCGCTCGGTGGACTTCCGCCCCGACTTGCCGCGCCATCCGACCGGCAAGTTGTACAAGCGCTTGCTGAAAGACGAGTACTGGGCCAACGCTGGTCGGTCGATCTGACCCACCATCACCGATGACACACCCATATTTGGGCGGCGCTTTGCCGATTGCGTTCGCCCATCGGGGTGGCACCAGTCATCATCCAGAAAACACATTGCCTGCATTTGCTCATGCCTACGAACTCGGTTACCGATACATGGAAACCGACGTGCACGCTTCGCGCGATGGGGTGCTTTTTGCATTTCACGATGCCGACTTGCAGCGAACCTGTGGGGTGACGGGTCTCATCTCTGAGATGAGCGCTGCCGAAGTGTCGGCCGTGCGCGTAGGTGGGCGTGAGCCGATTCCGCGACTCGACGACCTGCTTTCGTCGTGGACGTCAGTCAACTTCAATATCGACTGCAAAAGTGATCATGCCCTGCCGTTTTTGTTGCAGCGGCTGGATGTGGGCGACGTCTTTGATCGGGTGTGCATCGGATCATTCAGCGATGCGCGGCTTGACACTGTGCGTGAGCGCTATGGGCAAAAGGTCTGCACGTCGATGGGGCCACGTGATGTGGCCAAGCTTCGCTTGGGCACCTGGCTGCGCCGCGCACCGCGATTTCGAGGAGAGGCCGCCCCGCTCATTGCCCAAGTGCCGATCAAACAAGGCCCAATACCTATCGTCACCC
>JANQZQ010000051.1:4271-6198 GCA_030728545.1 Ilumatobacteraceae bacterium | reverse complement strand
ATTCAAAGCCATCTGCTCTGAGCGCGCTGTCAACAACATGTTGTCTGAAGAGTGGTCAAGTGACATCGGCACGGTGTTCCGTGTGGAGCACGGCCCGAATCACCTCGAAGACGAAGAGGAATACAAGCGAATGTCGCCAATTCGCCACGTGCGCGATATCAACGTACCGTTTCTCATCATCCACAGCGAAGACGACCTCCGATGCCCTATTAGCCAAGCCGAAGAGTTATTCGTCGCCATGCGACTACTTGGCAAAGACGTGACCTTCTATCGCTTCCCAGGTGAATCGCACGAGTTATCACGCAGCGGTTCGCCAGTGCATCGTGTGCAGCGGGCCGAAATCATCCTCGACTTCTTCGCCAAGCACCTCGCCGTATGAAAATCACACTGCTCGGCACGGGTAGCCCGATACCTGACGCAAATCGCGCGGGCCCGTCAACACTCGTGCAGGCGGCGGGCCAACACATTTTGGTTGACTGCGGCCGCGGTTGCGTCATGCGACTTACCGGCGCAGGATTGTTTCCGCCGTTTCTCTCGGCGATTCTGCTCACCCACCTGCATAGCGATCACATCAGCGACTTGAACGATCTCGTCACGTCACGCTGGATCATGTCGCCACAACCGATTGTCACCCATATTTATGGCCCAGTCGGCACCCAGAAAGTGGTTGATGGCCTGCTGCAAATGCTGGCGCTCGACGAGCAATACCGCTGCGATCACCACGCCGACTTGCGTTCTGGCCCGGGCATGCAGATCACCGTCACCGAAGTATCACCCGGCGACACATTCAACATTGGCGACGTGCAGGTGATTGTCGGCCACACCGACCACCGCCCCGTTGCCCCAACGGTGGGGTTCCGATTTGAGGCCGAAGGAAAAGTTGCTGCGCTAGCTGGCGACACCGTGCCGTGTGACGAACTCGATGCACTGTGCAAAGATGCCGATGTCTACGTGCAAACCGTGCTGCGACCCGACCTCATCGAGATAATGAAACAGATGTTGCCGGCCCAAGCCCCACGACTACACGACATTCTCGACTATCACTCGTCGGTGGAAGATGCTGGGCGCACTGCGGCGCGCTGCAAGGTGAAGACACTCGTACTCACCCACTATGTGCCAGCAATGCAACCGGGTCAAGAAACAGAGTGGATTGCCCAGGCTGCCGCCCACTTCACAGGCAACATCGTTGCTGGGCCCGATTTAACGAGCGTCGAGGCCTAAACGAGTTAGCCAACAACGCGGTGTTCGTCAACGAACATTCGCACCCGACTGGCAACATTGGCCATTGAATCGGCCACTACTTGCTTGCCGATCTCGCTGGCATAAGCAGCGTCGAACGCCTCGCGCGTATCGAACCACAACTCGGTGATGCCATCAGGCTCGCCTGCGCTGGGGTTCTGCACCACGTTGAACGTGGCGCCACGCAAGCCCGGCAGTTGCTTGGCAAGTGGCACGTGCGTGTTGAGCCACCACTGCTCGTATTGCTCGTGTGTCATGTCGGCGCGACGCGTGAGCAAAATCATTGCCTTGAAACTCATGACGGCTTCTTTGTGCGCGCAAATGGGCGCCCGCCAACGGCCAACACGACGCTCACCACAATTTCGTTGGCGTGCGGCGCGTCAGCAATCCACACATCGATCGCGTCCATTTCGTCAAACGACCAAATGTCGTCTTTGTTCGTAATCGGCAACGTGATGTGTGCACCAGGGCCACCGATTTTCTTTGTAGATGGAATGATGTCGTCGCCCTTCACCACCGTCTTTCGAACTGGTGCCCCAAAGCGCGGGTGAATGAGCGCAGCGGCATGCTCAATTTCGCCCGCTGTTCCGACGATGGCCCCTTTGCCATATGCGGTCACGTCAGCAGCCGCAACACCGAGAGCCGCTAGAGCGCGTTCGGCAAGTTGACCCGAAATTTCAGCCCCCAT
>JANQZQ010000051.1:0-4171 GCA_030728545.1 Ilumatobacteraceae bacterium | reverse complement strand
ATCGACAATGGAATCTCGATGTCGCGGCCCTCTCGCACGGCTGTCGCCAACTCGCCGCTTTCTTCCCACATGTGGCAAGTGTTGACCGGGCTGGCGGTCTGCGGGCCATCGCCCACCTGTTCAATCGACACCCCTCGACTGCGAGCCGACGCAACGCGCATCGACCACATGCTTTGCACGGCGACTGGTGCCATTGCCTGCAACAGTGCGGTGGTATGTGTGCATGCGCGCGGGCCGGCAAACAACTCGCGCACCTTGGCGTTGAACCCACGGGTAATCGACATACCTTCCAATTTTTTGTAATGGTCAACGATGTTGACGCAGTCAAGATGAGGGTGCTCGCGAAAGGTGACGGTTGCTTTTTCGATAACCAGTGAAGGAAAATGAATCTCGAGATCGAGAATCATGTGATGCATCCAAAGCGGGTCAGGGTCTTTTTCGATATACAACCCGACAGGCTTTTCATCCACCACCACACCACGCAGCATCAACCGGTCTTCGGCCATGTGAAATGCCCGCACTTCGTAGCGACGGGTATGAATTTGGATGTAGTCAGGATTCGCTGGGAACATTTCTAAGTCGGGCATTCCGACAACGCTAACGATGTGGACCAAGTTTTTCGAAGGCAGACGCCAGTCGTGCGAGTTCATTCTTTGACAAACGACCAAACGTCAGTGGCAGACTATGTGGTCGTGAGTATCGATTCGCTTGCTCACCGATTGCGGGAACTTCAACCACACGATGCCGAGTGGATCTATCGCGCCTGTCAGGACACCGACATTCAACGTTGGACCATGATTCCGCGCCCCTACACGCGCGAACACGCAGATTCATTCGTCGTTGATCGCGGTGGCGAGCTTGCCGCCTACGCAATCGTCACTTCAGCTACGGATGAACCGATCGGTGTGGCGGGTTTGCATCACGTGCGCGATGGTGTGGCATCGGTTGGATACTGGATAGCACCTTGGGGTCGCGGCCACGGAGCAGCAGCAAACGCACTGCAGATATTGCAGTCAATCATCATTCAACAAACCCAAGCCCACACAGTGCGAGCGTTGATTGCCGAAACAAATATTGCTTCACGGCGCACTGCCGAGCGCGCCGGCTTCACTCTCACCGGCCCCGATCCTGACACGTGCCCCGATGGTGCCAACCAGGTGGTGGCACTGCGCTACGAATCTGCACTGCGGTAGCGCCGACCGAGTTAGTGCGAGGTGATGCCGTCAATCATGCGGCGAGCAACAGCCCGCACCAGCACTCGGCGGTCACTCACTTTGCCAATTTTGTTTTCCAGCGGCCCGTCAATCAGCAACGTCGCGAGCCCGTGCGCCACCGACCACATTGCGGTGGCCTGCACACGAATCTCGTCGATTGACGCCGATGGACCGAGGATCTCGCCGACCGCCTGCAGCAGCGTGCCAAATGCGTCATCGGCAGCACGTTGGGTCTCGGGTGACTCGTCCATATGGCACAAGTCGGCGCGAAACATCACCCGAAAATGGCCCTTGTTGGCGAGTGCGAATTCGACGTAGCGCTCACACATTCGTACGACGAGGTTGGAGTCTTCATCGACATGCGCAGGTGCGCTCATTGCTGCAGTAAACTTGCGGAACCCCTGCAGCGCGATCTCTGAGAAAATCGCACTTCGGTCGCCAAAGTGGTGGTACGGCGCCTGGTGGCTGACACCCGCATCGGCAGCAATCTGACGAAACGACAAGCCATCAGGGCCCGAATCAGCAATGTATTTAACTGCGGCCTTCAGCACTTTTTCGCGCAGGTTGGGTGGCACGACTTGACACTATCAAGTCAAGCGACTAGACAGTGTCAACATGACAACCGACATCAGTACCACCCACCCCAACGCCAAGGTGCATGCGCGCCGCTGGTGGATTCTTGCGATTCTCAGCCTGTCGGTGTTTCTCGTAGTAGTCGACAACCTCATCATCAACGTGGCCATCCCCACCCTGGCCCGCGAACTCGAAGCAACCACAAGTGGATTGCAGTGGATCGTCGATTCGTACGCGCTCGTGTTCGCCGGCTTGCTGCTGGCCTGCGGTGGTCTCGGCGATCGCTTCGGCCGCAAACTGGTGATGCAAGTTGGCATGGTGCTGTTCGGCGTGTTCTCTGCGTGGGCAGCATTCACCGACACCACCGAGCAGCTGATTGTCGGTCGTGGCTTGATGGGCATCGGCGCAGCACTCGTCTTCCCGAGCACATTGGCGATTCTCATCGACGTGTTTCGCAACCCTGTCGAACGCGCCAAGGCCATCGGTGTGTGGTCCGCGGTGTCAGGCGCAGCCGTGGCATTCGGCCCGGTGACCGGGGGTCTGTTGCTTGAGTATTTCTGGTGGGGTTCGGTGTTCCTCATCAACATTCCAATCGTCATCATCGCCCTGCTGTTGCAGGGCGCGTTCGTTCCTGAATCAAAAGACCCGAACTCTGAGCGACTTGACATCCCAGGCTTCCTCTTGTCCATCGCCTTCGTATCGCTACTCGTGTACACAATTATCGAAGGCCCGCACCGTGGTTGGACAAGCACCGAGTCGATCAGCGGGTTCATCGGCACAGCACTGTTGGTTGCTGCATTCATCTGGAGAGAGCGAAACACTGCACACCCCCTGCTTGACGTGGGTGTGTTTCGCGACATGCGGGTGACGGCGGCAACTTCGGCGATTGCAATTGCATTCTTTTCGTTGTTTGGGTTTACGTTCCTCGTCACGCAGTATTTTCAGTTTGTACGTGGCTACGACCCACTCGAGTCGGGTCTACGCACGTTGCCCTTTGCAGTTGGTGCTGGCATCACTGCACCGATTGCTGCGCGGCTCTCTTTGCGCTACGGACCGAAACGAATCGTGCCCATTGGTCTGTTATTCATGGGCATCGCACAAATTTGGGCTGGCACGTTTGAGATCGACTCGATGTACTTCGGGCCAGTCGTGGCAAGCATGGTGCTGATGGCCTGTGGGTTGTCGCTCGTGACCAGCCCGGCATCGGAATCGGTGATGGGATCCCTCCCGCGCGATATGGCCGGTGTCGGATCGGCAATCAACGACACCAGTCGCGAAGTGGGTGGCACGCTCGGTGTTGCCATCATCGGCAGCATCTTTGCCACCACCTACGGCCCCAAGATCGTCGACCTGCTCTCCCCCTTCTCGCTGCCCGAAGCAGCAGTGTCGGCGGCTGAAGAGTCCGTTGGTGCTGCGTTTGCAGTGTCTGAGCAGGTCGGCGACCCAACTGTGTCGAGTGCGATTCGTGAGGCCGCTGGTCTTTCGTTCCTCGACGGGTTCCAAGTTGCTTGCACCACGGTGGGCATCGTGGCGATTCTCGGATCGCTCCTCGCACTGCGATTCCTACCAGCACGTGTGGGGCAAATGGCCGAGTAAAAGAGCGTTGATCTAGTACTTCGGTACTGGAGCACCGACGTCCCACAGGTGATGCACTGGGTCGTGCAGCAGATACTGGGCGATGGTTCGCACGGTAAACACCGAGCCGTCGCTGCGAAAACCACGGCGGGCCCACTGATCACCAACAATACTGTCGAAGCGATCAGCAAGAAGCTTGGCGGCACTTGACAGCTCGCCGACTACGACGCTGGCTGACTGGCTCGGGTAGTCATCGTCGACCGCAGTTTTGTCTTGATCCCAGTTCTCAAACTGCGGGTCGACCTGTTCGAGCATCAGCTGCAAGCGCCGGTCAAAAATACGGAATACGTCGCGTACATGGCACCCGTACTCGAGCGGCGACCACGTAGTCGCGTTGGGTCGCCTAGCCACGTCGGCACGATTTAGAACTGCAGCCCAGCGCAGCGCAATTTTGCGCACCGCAGCACCAGTGTTTGCGACGTCGAACGTGCCAGCAGAGAACCCGCAGTCGGGGCACGCACGGTCCAGCACCCACGTCCAGTTCTTGTCGTCGGGAACAATCGATTTGTTCACGAGTTACTTAGGCGTTCTGCGAATAAAACAGAACTCGTTGCCTTCAGGATCAAGCATCACTTGCAAAAGCCCCGTTCCTTCATCGATCACGTCTCCGAGGGCTTTTGCACCCATTGCAACTGCGCTCGCTACTGCCTCTTTGATGTCATCAACATCCAGATCAAGATGCACACGATTCTTGACCGTTCGCTCCTCCGGCACCTTCTGAAATGACAGATAGCCAAGTTGTGGCACAT
>JANQZQ010000050.1 GCA_030728545.1 Ilumatobacteraceae bacterium | reverse complement strand
CGGCTAGGCGCCGAGATTCACCCATCCGCCCACGAGACCACTCATGAAGCCGCCGTCCACCTGTACATCGGTGGCATTCAGCCACTGCAACACGGGGTCGGATACAAAGAGCAGCACTCGCGCAATGTCGTCGGCAGTGGCATCACGACCGGTTTCGCGAGTGACCAGATCCAAAATGGGCCCCACCGATTCGCGGAAATCTTTCAAAATTGGGGTATGCACGGGCCCCGGGCTCACCGAGTTGACTCGCACGCCGTGCTCACGCAAAAACTTGCCGTGCTGTTTGGTGAGCACCACAACACACTCTTTCGAAAAGTCGTAGGCCCGTTTGCCATCCATCGGGTGGTCACCCACCCACGCCACACCGCTGTCGTAGTCGGGTGTGGCAAGCAGTCGCTGCACTTCGTCGAGGTGTGCTTGCCACTGGGCACCGGCAATCGACGCCACGTTGGTGATGGCTCCCCCGCGATTAATGCGCGACACCAACAACTCGGTGAGCATTCGCAACCCCAACACGTTGACGCGCATCGTGGTTTCGGCCGCCACAGTGCCAGGCACTCCGGCAATGTTCAACAACACGTCCACTTCGCCGACGATTGCCTTGGCGGCAGCCTCGATTGACGCTGGGTTGGTGAAATCCACAGTCACAAATTGGTCGACTGGAAGATCAACGGCATTGCGATCTAGCGCAATTACTTTTGCGCCAGCCTCGAGCAACAGCTCGGCCACACGTCGACCGATACCCGACGCAGCACCAGTGACCACCACGCGCTTGTTGCGAAACGCAAAATGCGGTGTCTGTTGGGCTGTGCTGCCCTCTTGCGAGTTGTGCTGAGTGCTCAATGTGATTCTCCGCGTCGATACGGGACACCCGCCATGGCTGGTGGTCGCAACCGCTGACTTGCTGTCGCCAACACAATCAGCGTTGCCAGATAAGGCAACGACTGGGTGAGTGACTGCGGCACATCTTCAATCGCCAAGTAGGCATATGCAGCAATCACTGACACGAACACTGCAACGATTCCGCGGGTGGTCGTGCGATTCACCACCGCCATAACTGCTAGCAAGACTGCCGCCAGCGCCACGAACAAAAACAATGTCGAGATGGCGTCGTTAGCCACCAACTTCACACCCTCGGTGTAACCGAACAACGAGGCGCCACCGAGCACCCCAATCGGACGCCAGTTACCAAAGATCATGGTGGCTAGGCCGATATAGCCACGACCAGCAGTTTGGCCCTGGCGGTAATACGACGAGGCAACAATCGCCAAAATTCCGCCCGCATAACCCGCCAAACCACCGCTCACCAACAGGCCGACATAACGCAAACGAATGACATTCACGCCAAGAGTTTCTGCCGCCGTGGGCGACTCGCCCGACGAACGCAAACGCAGACCAAGGCGGGTTCGCCACAAAATCCAGAACGTTGCCGGCACTGCTGCCACACCAATCACGGTGCCCCACGACAGGTTGTTGGTCAGCCCATAGAGGATTCCTGCCAGATCTCCGATGAAAAACCAACCGCTGTCTTCGAGGCTGAGCAGAACGTTTGGCGACTTCCAGCCAAACAAGTCGCCGCCCGAAATGAACGGCACATCGAAGCGCGGGATTGCCGAGGTCTGCGGCGGCGACTGGCTCACACCGCCACCTGGTTGCCCCACAAAGGCCAGGTCGCTCATGTAGCGAACACCAAAGAAGGCAAGCAAGTTCAACACCACACCAGAGATGATTTGATCAACGTTGAATCGCACTGTGGCAATCGCGTGAATCAAACCGCCGAGCATGCCACCCAACACAGCGAATGCGAGCCCCAGCCACGGGCCAAACTGCCATGCACCCCAGCCACCAAACCATGTACCGAAAATCATCATGCCTTCGATGCCGATGTTCAACACGCCGCAGCGCTCTGCCCACAAACCCGCCAAGCCGGCCAGCAAAATTGGCACCGACAATCGCAGTGACGCGCCAATGGTGTCTGAAGATGTCAATCCGTCTTCGCCCGACCACAGCCGAACGATGGACATCAACGCGATTGGAACCGCGAACAACACCAACAAACGTGCGCGCCTCGACAGCTTCATGCGCCAACCTTGTCGGCCCGCAGCGCTGCTGCAGTTTGCTCGGCCGTGCGTCGGTTCATGTAACGGGCCGTGGCTTCATTAACGATCACCACGGTAAGCACGACAACGGCTTGAATCACCTTGACGATTGAGTTCGGAATACCCGACAACTGCAACACCGCCGAAGTGGAATCAAGAAACCCAAACAGCATTGCGGCAGCCACGATGCCCACGGGGTGATTGCGCCCAAGGAGCGCCACGGCGATGCCGGCAAAACCGAAGCCGGTTGGTGTGGCTTGCGGGCCGTACGCGTACTCCTCACCCACCACACTTTGCATGGCCACTAGCCCAGCGATGGCACCCGAGAGCAGCATCGCCACCACAATCATGCGGTTGGCAGCAATACCCGAAGTTTGTGCAGCCGATGAGTTGAGACCACTCGACCGCAATCGGAACCCGAACTTGCTGCGAAACACGATGAGCCAGTAACAAAACACCACAAAGAGCGCCACGAGCCAAACGCCATTGAGCCGACCATCAACGATGTCGGGCACTTGGCCAGACGGCGCAATTTCGGTGGTGGTTACACGCAGCCCGCCGTCAGAGTCGTCGCGCATGTAGTTGTCAAACAACCACTGCATGACCGACAGTGAGATGAAGTTGAGCATGATGGTGGAAATCACTTCGTTGATGCCACGGGTGACTTTCAACATGGCCGCGATGCTGGCCCAAAATGCGCCGGCCGCCGACGCCACCATGAGCGTGAGCAACACGTGCAGCACGGGTGGCGCAGAAATGCGTGAAGCGAACTCGGCTGCGATGAGCGCAGCAAATAAGTACTGACCCTCGACACCAATGTTGAACAGATTCATTTTGAATCCGATTGCCACAGCACTCGCGCTGAGCATCAGTGGCGTGCTGCGCTTCAGCATCTCCAGCAATTTGTTGCCAGTCAAGCCAGTTTCCAGAATGGTGCGATAGGCAGCAATTGGATCTTTGCCGGTGACCAACAGCAGCAAGCCGCAAATGCCGAGTGCCAGCAGAATCGCCACCAATGAACTGAGCAAGGTGACCACTGGTCGCGGCAGAGCATCGATCACGTTTCGATTTTTGGCCATCACGAACCCACCTTCGCCCCAGTCATGTAGGTGCCCAGCAATTCGGGGGTCGCCTCGCGCGGTAGCAGTTCGGCAACAATCGCGCCTTCGAACATCACGATGACGCGATCAGAAAGCCCGAGCAGTTCATCAAGGTCAGCCGACACCAGCAGCACGGCGAGCCCCGCGTCACGCGCTTGGCGAACCTCTTCCCACACGGCGGCCTGAGCGCCGACATCGATGCCGCGGGTGGGGTGCGCAGCCAAGAGCACTGCCGGATTCATCGACATCGTGCGTCCGACCACCAACTTCTGCTGGTTGCCGCCAGAGAGCGCAAAAGCCGGCACTTCTTCACTTGGTGTGAGCACACCAAATCGCTTGATCACCGTGCGACACGCAGCGCGTGCTGCACCCACATTGACAAAACCAAACTTGGTGAACTTCTCTTCTTGACCGAGCAAGTTGTTTTCCCACAGTGACGAAGTAAGCATGAGCCCTTCTCGCTGGCGGTCGAACGGCACATAGGCAAGCCCTGCATTCATTCGCTCGCGCACCGAAGCACGGGATACGTCGTTGCCATCAATGGCCACCGTGCCCGTGCTGTGCTCGCGCCCGAGTAATGCCGAACAGAGTTCGAACTGGCCGTTGCCTTCCACGCCTGCCACACCCAGGATTTCCCCCGAGCGCACGGCAAGCGATACGTCGCGCACCAAATCTCGCTGCCCAACGCGAGCAACTGTCAGGTTCTTCACTTCAAGTCGCACCTGCTCACGCACCTGTGTGGTTCGCGGTGCGGGCTGCGGCAAGTCGGAACCCACCATCATTTCAGCAAGTTGCCGCCGGGTGACTTCGGCAGGTGTCACGGTGCCCACTGTGGTGCCCTGGCGAATCACGGTGATGCGATTGCTCACGGCCAGCACTTCGTCCAATTTGTGACTAATAAAGAGCACGGTGGTTCCAGCAGCAACAAGGCGCCGCAGGTTGTCGAACAATTCATCAACTTCTTGCGGCACCAACACAGCAGTGGGCTCGTCGAGAATCAGCGTCTTTGCACCGCGATACAGCACCTTCAAAATCTCTACGCGTTGGCGCTGCCCCACCCCAAGTTCGGCAACTGGGCTGTTGACGTCGATCTCCACACCGAGCGACTTAGCCAGCTCAGCAATTTTGCGACCTGCTTCTCGCGCATTGATCACGCCTGCCTTTGCCGGTTCGGCACCGAGAATGATGTTCTCCAACACCGTGAGGTTGTCAGCGAGCATGAAATGCTGGTGCACCATGCCGATGCCGGCCTCGATGGCGTCACTAGGCGAACGAAAGTCAACAACTTGGCCGTGCACTGCGACGGTTCCCGAGTCGGGCCGATGCAACCCGTAGAGAGTTTTCATCAAGGTGGATTTGCCGGCGCCGTTCTCGCCGACAATGGCGTGAATCGTGCCACGCTCAACACTCATCGAGATATCGCGGTTGGCGATTACACCAGGGAAGCCCTTGCTGATGTTGCGCAATTCCACCGCAGGCGCATCTGCTCGCTGCTCAGGCATCGCTAAATACTGCCATAACGACCGAGGCCCGGGCTTGCGCCCGGGCCCCAATCAACCATTGCGCGACTCACGCCGCGCGATGGGTTGCGATATTGCTTATGGCTGGGTTGGTACGACGATCTCGCCGCTGATGACCTTGGCCTTCAACTCTTCGAGCTGATCCACGACATCGTCGAGGTAGCCACCCGAGGTTGCATAGCCAACACCGTCAGTGCTGAGGTCGAACGTCTTGAAGCCACCGCTGAGGTCGCCATTCAGGACGGCTTCTGCGGTCTGGAACACGGCGTTATCGACGCGCTTCAGCATGGAGGTAAGGCGATGTGCCTTCTGCTCGTCGGTGTCAACGAAGTACTCGTCTGAGTCAACGCCGATCGCCCACTTGCCTTCACCAGCTTCAACTGCTGCTTCGATCGTGCCACGACCCGAGCCACCGGCTGCGGTGTAGACGATGTCTGCGCCATCTTTGTACCAAGCAAGGGCGATTTCTTTCGCCTTGTCTGGTGAACCCCATGCAGCGTTGTCGCCGGCAGCACCGAGGTACTGCGACTTCACGACGATGTCTGGGTTAATGGCTTTTGCACCAGCGATGTAACCGGCTTCGAACTTCTTGATCAAGTCAATTTCTTGACCACCAATGAAGCCGATGGTGCCAGTTGCGCTCTTCAACGCAGCAGCTGCACCGACGAGGAACGAACCCTCATGCTCGGCGAAGGTGAGCGTCTTCACGTTTGGCAGGTCGAGGTATCCGTCAACCCATCCATACACCGTGTCTGGGTTAGCAGCGGCGATTTCTTCAATCACACCACCGAATGCGAAGCCCACCACAATGACCGGGTTATTGCCGGTGCCCGAGAGTGCCTCGAGGTTTGGCTTACGGTCGTCGTCGGATGTTGCTTCAAGTTCTTGCACTTGGTAGCAGAGTTCGGTGGAAGCCTGGTCAGATCCGCGTGCGGCGGAGTCGTTGAAGGTTCCGTCACCACGACCACCTGTATCAAAGGCCAAACCGAGTCTGAGATCGGTGCCCTCGCAAGGGTCGGCCGCTTCTTCGGTTGCCTCTTCGGTGACTTCTTCTGCTGCGTCGTCACTGCCACAGGCGCTGGCGATCAGCGCAAATGCGGCAAGAGCGAGCGCAGCGGACTTAAGTCCTTTGTGCTTTCTCATTGTGTATTTCTCCCTCTCGTGCAACGGGTGTCGCACGTGTTTGTAGTTGTGCCCGAGCATAGTAGAGACCACTAGGCACTGATAAGGTCATGTTTCAGCCTCAAGCGAAAGAGGTTTCACCATGGGCGCATGCGGATGTGGTTACACGACTGATCCAGAAAAGAACTGCAACGGCACTCACCGAGTGGTGCAAGCCGTTAAGACAGATATCGCCCAGGCCCTCGCGGCCCAGGGCTTTGCCGAGGCATCTGAGGTTGTCAAAGAGTTTAAAAAGTCAATCTGAGCGTTGCGCTCGGCGACGAGCCGAGCCACTCGAGCCGAGCCACTCGAGCCGAGCCACGGGGCTACAAGTGGGCCAGGTAGGGATCGAACCTACGACCAAGGGATTATGAGTCCCCTGCT
>JANQZQ010000049.1 GCA_030728545.1 Ilumatobacteraceae bacterium | reverse complement strand
GATGAAACCATCGCAGCACTTGCGCGCAGCGTGCTTACGCCTCGCTGATTGTCACACTGTTCAGAATGATGTCCGCCGCGGGTGGAACCCCGTTGGCGGCCGGATCAGGGTTGAACAGTGCTGCCATTGCTGCGACTGCAGTGTCGAGCCCGGCAGTGACTTGGCCGAACAAGCTGTAGCTCGGTGGCAGTGATGCGCCGTTGTCGCCGGTGATGATGAAGAACTGACTGCCGTTGGTGTTGGGCCCAGAGTTGGCCATGGCCAGCGAACCAATCGTGTATTCGCCATCACCGGGCAATTCGTCAGCAAACGAATAGCCAGGGCCACCGGTGCCAGTCGCTGTGGGGTCACCACATTGCACGACGAAGTCCTCAATGACCCTGTGGCACTTGGTGCCATCAAAATATTTCCAGCGTGCCAACGACACAAAGTTGTTGACGGTTCCAGGGGCCTGATCAGGCAGCAACTGCACCGTGAACGAACCTTGGTTGGTGTCAAAATTGGCTGTATACGACTTAGTGGGGTCGATGCACAGCTGGTGGGCGTCGGCAAACTCGCGACGCTGATCGGCGCTGCCGTCTGACGGCGGGCACTCACTCGTGCCGAACTCAAAGGCTGCGTTCTCGGGGGCAGCTTCGTCAGTGGTTACATCGTCCAAAACCTCGGTGGTGTCGAGCCCGGTTTCAGTAATAGCGGTGTCGTCGGAGTTGTTGCCGGTGGCGAACACGAAACCAACCAGAGCCACCACAATGAGCACTACGACTGCAATCTGCATACCACGCTTGCGCAGTTTGCCCTGCTGTGCCCGACGGGTCACCTGGTCACGACGACTATCACGGTTTCGTTTTTGGCGTTCACGCTTGTTTGTACCCACGAGCACGAAATGCTACCTACTGAGGTAATCGTTCGCGGATAGCGTTGCTTCGTCATGGCCCTCATCGTGCAAAAGTACGGGGGAACCTCGGTGGCCGACCCCGAGCGCATGCGCAATGTGGCGCGCCACATTGCTGCCACTCGTGCAGCAGGGCATGACCTCGTGGTGGTGGTTTCGGCGATGGGCAAAGCCACCGACAACTTGATGCAACTGGCCCATCAGGTGTCAGCCAACCCGCCCAGCCGAGAAATGGACATGTTGCTCACCACGGGTGAGCGCATCAGCATGGCGCTGTTATGCATGGCTCTGCATGATGCAGGTGTAGAGGCAGTGAGCTTCACTGGCTCGCAGGTGGGCATCATCACCGACACGGTGCACACCAAGGCAAAGATTCTTGAAGTTAAGGGCGATCGAGTCCGAGCGGCAATCAACGACAAGAAAGTTGCGGTGGTTGCCGGCTTTCAAGGCATTAGCACGGCCAAAGAAATCACCACACTTGGCCGTGGCGGCAGCGATACCACAGCCGTAGCTCTGGCCGCTGCGCTGCAAGCCGACTCATGCGAGATTTACACCGATGTCACGGGTGTGTTCACCGCCGACCCGCGCGTCGTGCGCCAGGCCCGCAAAGTGGCTGTATTGCAGTTTGATGAGATGCTGGAGATGGCAGGCGCGGGTAGCAAGGTGCTCGCGCTGCGCTCAGTCGAATTTGCTCGCAATCACGATGTGCCAATTCATGTGCGATCAAGTTTCACGTGGGAAGAAGGAACGTGGGTTGTCGGTCGCCATCACGAAAGGATGAAGAATATGGAAGAGCCAGTCATCTCGGGAGTCGTTCAAGACGCCAGCGAGTCAAAGATCACCATCCTTGGTGTGCCTGATCGACCGGGTGTGTCGGCAGACATTTTTGAGGCGCTCGCAAAAGCAAACGTCAACGTCGACATGATCGTGCAGAACACTTCGACAGCCGGCACCACCGATATTTCGTTTACGGTGCCGAAAGCAGATGTGGCGACTGCCGAGCCAGTGATGTCGCGCGTGGCTAAACAATTGAACGCCGGTGCGGTCACACATGATGACGGCATCGCCAAGGTGTCACTCGTGGGTGCAGGAATGAAAACGAGCCCGGGTGTGGCAGCCAAGATGTTTCGCGTGTTGGCCGACAACGGGGTCAACATTGAAATGATTTCCACGTCGACGATTCGGGTTTCTGTCGTGGTTCGCGCAGCGATGATGCAGACGGCAGTGCAGGCATTGCACACGGCATTTGGCCTGGATAGTGGCGACGATTATGCGGCGCCTTTGCCTGAACGTAAGTAGTCGATGTCTCTTTGGGGTCAGATCGCCGAGCGGTTGCGTCGCCCGCAAGGCGTGCCCTGGAGAAGTGCTGGTTTGCGCACCGAGTCGCTCAGTGCTGACGAGGCAGTGCGCAGCACCGGTTGGGTTTTTGACAACAAGACCGGCGACGTGTCATTGGAGTCGTTCACGACGAGTGGCGATAAAGAGGTGCGGCGATACCTGCGGCTGTTTGGGTTTGTAGACGGCTCAACGGCGAATCTCGCCATGGTGGAAATCGGTAGCGGTATCGGTCGCATGACTGCTGGTTTCAGTAAACGATTTCGCACCGTGTATGCCGCGGATGTCGACGCCGCATTTCTCGAGCGTTGTCGCGAAACGGTGTTTCATCACGGCGAGCCCACGGCGCTGCGTACCGTGCATGCTGCAGACGGTCGGACCCTCGATATCGCATCGGGGTCGGTTGATTTTGCTTTCTCCTACATCACGCTGCAGCACTGCGGTGCCGACGATGCGCGCTCGCTCGTGGGCGAAGCAATGCGTGTGACCAAGCGCGGTGGGTTGATTGCGCTCAATTTTCGCACGTGGACGCCACTGGATGCGGCGCTGGTGCCACTTGGTGGTTTGGTGCGGGTGTTGTGGCGTACGCCCAAGGCTGCCAAATACATGGCGCGTATTCGCTCTCTCACTCGGTTGGGCTGGCAGGCCAACCGGTTGAGCCCCGACGATGTGTTGGCCACAATTGGGCTGGACCTCATCGGCACGCAGTTGCGTGAAGTCACCATCATTCATTCGCCACGTCGGCGCGTGAGGGTCTCAGCGGCCGGCGTGAAAAAATTGGCAGTGCGACGCGTGCACCCGAGCCATTGGTGGCTTGTCGCACGGTTAGCCTGAACGAGTGCCAAAGAGCAAAATTCCTAACATCGGCCTGGTCGGCGCCACCGGAATGGTCGGCAATGTCATGCGCTCGCTGCTAGCAGAGCGCGAGTTTCCGCATAACGAGTTGCGCTTTTTTGCTTCAGCGCGTTCGGCAGGATCCACCATCGACTTCGCTGGTCGCTCGATCACCGTTGAAGATGCCACAACCGCCGACCCGACTGGTTTGGATGTAGTGATTTTTTCGGCCGGAGCCAGCACATCGCGGGCATTGGCCCCCAAGTTTGCTGCCGCTGGAGCCATCGTGGTGGACAACTCATCGTGCTGGCGGATGGATCCGCAGGTTCCACTCGTGGTTTCGGAAGTAAACCCACAAGACATTGCCCGCGCCGAAAAAGGAATCATCGCTAACCCGAATTGCACGACGATGGCCGCCATGCCGGTGTTGAAGCCGCTGCACGATGCCGCAACGTTGGTGCGATTAACGGCCAGCACCTACCAAGCAGTCAGCGGCGGGGGTGTAACTGGCGTCGCCGAGTTGGATGACCAAGTCGCCGCCGCACACGATGTGAGCCGACTCACCTATGACGGAGACGCCGTGACGTTTCCGCCAGCAAGCAAGTTTGCGCGCACGATTGCGTTCAACGTGTTGCCATTTGCTGGGGCGTTGGTGGATGACGGCGAACTAGAGACCGACGAAGAAAAAAAACTGCGCAACGAAACTCGCAAGATTCTGCACATCCCAGATTTGCGCGTGTCGGGCACGTGTGTGCGCGTTCCGGTATTTACCGGGCACTCGTTGTCACTGCATGCCGAGTTCTCTCGGGCAATCACGCCGGCCGAAGCCCACAAGATTCTGTCTGGCGCACCTGGTGTTGCTGTGGTGGATATTCCGACACCGCTTTTGGCCGCTGGTAAAGACCCGGCCTATGTCGGGCGCATCCGACAAGATCAGTCAGTCGACGGCAACCGTGGTCTCGTGTTGTTCGTGTCGAATGACAATCTGCGCAAAGGTGCAGCACTGAACGCACTGCAAATTGCCGAATTAGTAGTCGCCACGCTGTAGGCGCGATGCGCGCATTTGGTCGGGGATGGGAGATTTGAACTCCCGACCTCCACGTCCCGAACGTGGCGCGCTAGCCAAGCTGCGCTAATCCCCGTATTGCGAGTGAAAGCCTAACGGTGGGGTTCAATTGTGGGTCGCGCGCGCAGGGCGACCCGGCGTAGCGCTACGAATGTTGCATTGCGGGTGGCACGGATTCGTGCCACACTCCGCCGCTGCATACTTCTTTGACTGCTCGTCGCAAACGCAGCGAGTCAATTGGCTTGACCAACCAGCCCTCGGCACCGCTGCGGCGTGCGAGATGCACGTCAGCGATACGGTCGAGCAACATCACCACGGGGATGTGTGGCAAGCGACCACCGCTTTCGTCGAGTCGCAGATTCATGGTTACGGCCATGGCGCCCATCGAACCCACCTGGAGGTCGAGCACCGCCACATCGGGCGTGCGTTGGGTAACGGCAAGTGTCACATCGCGGCCGTCACGACACACCGTGAACGAAGTTTCCGGAGTCCCAAGCGCTGCAATGATGTCGTCGAGCATGTGTTGAGCGTCGGTAGCCACCAGAACATGCACGAGGCAAGGTTATCTCTTGGCGTGGCTACCGTTGTCGTGTCATGTTCGCCGCACTTGCTCTGAGCCTCGCCGTGTTCTTTGGGGCAGGCACCGCGCCACAGGCTTCGGTCGATGCCGATGCACTGGCCAAGGTGGATGTCTTTGAAGTCACGGGATTAATTGACGGCGTCGTTGCCAGCGGAATTGAACGCGCAGTGGAGCGATCGTCGACCAACGGAGCACAGGCCCTGGTGTTGCAGGTGAACTCGCGTGGCGCAGTTATTGACGAAACCCGTATGCAAGAGGTGCTGCTGGCCATTCGTAACTCGTCGATTCCGATCGGTGTGTGGGTTGGCCCGAGCGGGGCGCAAGCCCACGGTTGGTCAACGTGGCTGCTTGCTGTTGCCGATGTTTCTGCGATGGCGCCGAACGCCAGCGTGGGTAAAACAGGTTTGCCATTTTTGCTCGACGATGTGCCGTTGTCACTCGGTGAAGCAACAACCCTGTTGCGTAGCGGCACCTTGGACACTGCACAGGCCCGCAAGCAGGGTGTGCTGCGACTTGAAATTTCTGATGAAGGTGTGCCGGTGTTGCGCAACATGTTGTTTGCCCTTGATGGGCTAACTGTGAAGGGCAAAGTGCTGGACACCGTTGCTGAAGTGGTGGGGGATGACGGCGCAATCGTGCGAGAAGCTGCCACGACACGATTCTTCAAACTTGGCACCCTCGAACAACTCATGCACACCTCAGCCAGCGCAGCCTTGGCCTACTTGCTCTTTGCGTTTGGTCTGGCGTTGTTGGTGTTTGAGTTTTTCACTGCCGGAATCGGCATCGCGGGCTTTGTCGGTGCGGTTTCCACGCTGCTCGGAAGTTTTGGTCTGGCCGAACTCCCCGTGCGTCCGGTCGCATTGGCGTTGCTGATCTTGGCCATCATTGCGTTGGCCATCGACGTACAAGTGGGTATTCCGCGCGTATGGACCGCCATCGGTATGGTGCTATTCGTAATCGCATCATTCACGCTGTATGGCGTAGTACAAGAAGATGCGCTGCGCATTTCGTGGCTCACTCTGGTGGCAGGTATCGCCTCGATGGCATTGGCCTTCATCGTTGGAATGCCGTCCATGGTGCGCACTCGGTTTGCGACCCCAACGATTGGACGCGAATGGTTAATCGGTTTGGAAGGAATGGCCACTACCGATATCTCCCCCGAAGGCGAAGTGACGGTGCAAGGTGCACGTTGGCGGGCCCGCACCAATCGTGCAACACCGATCAACAACGGCCAACCCGTGCGGGTGGCAGCCATTGACGGAGTCACGCTGGATGTCGAACCACTTGAAGGTGCTGCTCGCGACTATCGCGAAATGCGCAAGCCCCGGTAACCCGGTTTACCCTGACGGCGTAGGCGCAGCACATGTCTAGCCACTCGCAGCAACCGCTTGACCTGAGCACTGTGCCACTGCGACCTGCGTCGACGGTCATGCTCTTGCGCGATAGCGAGCACGACATGGAGGTGTTCATGATGCAGCGCACCACCACAGCGGCATTCGCCAGCGGAATGTACGTGTTTCCAGGTGGCCGAGTCGACGACGTTGATGGTGCATCTGAACTC
>JANQZQ010000048.1:829-6439 GCA_030728545.1 Ilumatobacteraceae bacterium | reverse complement strand
TGTTCGGCACGATCGTTTGGGTGGCGATCGGGCTGTTATTGGTGCGATACATCTGGAAGATTGGCTTCGGGATGCTGCGCAGCATGACAACGTCACTGCCACCACCACCACCAACTGGTGAGATGCGTCGCATCAACGTTCGCTACCGCTGTTCGGTATGCGGAGTCGAACTACGGCTCACGATGGCCCCTGACGAACAGCCACCGCCACCGCGCCATTGTCTCGAAGACATGGATGTGATTGTCCCTGCCGAGTGAGGGCTGGTTAGCGATATTTGGTGGCGGTAAACAAACCGCCCAGCACCATGCTCAGACCAGCAAAGAGATACCAGTTGCTGCGTCCACCGGGCACGAAGCCGAGGTAGTAAAACAAAATGACGAGTGAACCCAAGCCGAGCAACACGAACATGAGAATTGGCACCCAGCGCGGGCTTTCTTTGAAGGATTCAGGAACCGGCGGCGTATAGCGCGTGCTGGCGTCTGGGGTGGTGCGTCCACCGGTGTGTCGTTTTTTGGGAGCCATACGCACTGTCAGTGTAGAGCAAAGTTGCTGGTGCAATGGCTCGAAAGCATTGGCAGGCTGAAGCCGTGGCAAAGCAGCAAGTTTTGGTGATTGATAATTACGACAGCTTTGTCTACAACTTGGTGCAGTACCTCGGTGAACTTGGTTGCGAACCAGTCGTCATTCGCAATGATGAAGTGACTGTTGCTAAAGCGATGTCGCTGCAGTGTGCTGCAATCGTCGTTTCTCCTGGCCCCGGACGCCCGCAAGATGCCGGCATCACCTGCGAGGTGATTCGAACGGCGGCGCCAAGCACCCCGATACTCGGAGTCTGTCTGGGTCACCAGGCGATTGGACATGTCTTTGGTGGCACTGTTGTGCGCGCCCCAGAACTCAGGCATGGCAAGACATCGGTAATAACCCATGACAGCAGTGGTGTGTTCACGGGTTTGCCATCATCTTTTGAAGTCACGCGGTATCACTCACTGGTGGTTGAACCAGCGTCGCTACCAACCTCACTCGTGGTGACTGCGACCACCGACGACGGAACAATCATGGGTGTGCGCCATCGTGAGTATGCGGTGGAAGGTGTGCAGTTTCACCCGGAGAGCATCTTGACCCAACATGGTCACGCGATGCTGCGTAATTTTCTTGTGCGTGCCCAAGTGCTGTAGTAAGAGCTCAGGGTGTTACAGGCACCTCAGCGCGACCAATGGTGATGGTGATTGCGCTACCGGGCTCGACGTTGGTGCCTGCGGCAATGCTTTGAGCAATGATCAGACCATCGTTTAGGTCACCCTCGGCCAGTACTTGTTCATTGGTGGTAACAAAGAATCCTTGAACAGTAAGTTCGGTGCTGGCAGCTGTCGCTTCCTGGCCAATCACATTCGGTACGGCCACTAAGGCTCGGCCAGTCGAAACAAACACAGTGATGGTGCTGCCCGGGGCCACTGCGGTGTCACCGAGCGGTTCGGTACGAATGACCCGACCTGTTTCGATCACATCGCTGGTCTCGACCACCACGGTGACCACGAAGTTGAGTGGTGCCGCAGAAAGCAGTTTGGTAGCGGCCCGCTGCACGTCGCCAATTACATCGGGGATGCGCACGGTGTTGGTGCCACCTGAAACATCCACGGTCACCACCGAATTGGGTCGAGCCCCAAGACCAGCGGTTGGAGTTTGCACGAGAATCTGGTTGGCAGGAATATCGAGGGAGGCAACGAAGTTGTTCACGACCAACCGCAGGCCAGCTTGTTTTAAGATGTTGCTGGCTTCTTGCACCGACAACCCGACCAAGTTGGGAATCGTGACTGGTTCAAAACCGGGGTTGTACCCCAGTACTACGTTTTCACCTTGGCGTGCCATGGTGTCGGCGGTGGGGGATTGTTCGTACACGATGTCGTTGCTGGCGTTCTCACGCACCTTCGGGTCTTCGATGGGTGTCAAGCCGAGGTCGATGAGCAAACTTTTTGCCTCTTCGATGTTCAACCCAATGAGGTTCGGCACTGCAATATTGGTGCCGGCATTTTCGTCAGTAAAGGCACGAAATCCGAAGATTGCCACAGCCACCAGTGCAATGACAGAGATGACCGAACCAAATACCCAAGCAGCGGTGCGTTGCGGAACCACTTCGTCGTAAGGCGGATACTGGCCACCCGATGAGGGCCGACGGGGTGAACGTCCACCCCCAGTGGATGTCATCTGCGTGGTGGGAAGTTGGATGGTGGGACCAGCGTCGTCAAGAGCAGATTGTTCGTCGAGCAGTGCCCGCACCTCTTTGCCGTCAATGAATCGGCGCAGGTCATCGGCTAGAGCAAGCGCTGTGGCGTAACGGCGATTTGGATCCTTGGCTAGACACTTCATCACAATGGCGCTGAAGGCAGGTGCAAGTTCTGGGTTCATGCTGCGCAGTGACACCGGCACGTTGTGCACCTGTTTGTAGGCGATGGAGATTGCATTTTCTCCGGTGAACGGCGGTTCGCCAGCCAGCATTTCATACATAATCACGCCGAGGGAATACAGATCCGATCGTGGGTCAGGCTGCGCACCTTGGGCCTGTTCGGGAGAAAAATAGGTAGCGGTGCCCATCACGGCACCGGTTTGGGTGAGACCTTGTTCGATGGCTGCGCCAATTGCCCGCGCAATGCCAAAGTCAGCAACCTTCACATGCCCAGTGGCACTGACGATGATGTTGGCTGGTTTGATGTCGCGATGCGCGACACCAGCAGCGTGGGCTGATGACAAAGCGGCCGCAATATCTAATGCAATATCGCAGGCTTGCAACACGCTGAGGCGCTCATGCTTGGCGAGTATGTCGGCAAGCGTGCGACCTTGCACGAATTCCATTGCGATGTAATAGGTGGTGTCCACCTGACCCCAGTCGTAGACACCAACGATGTTGGGATGATTCAGCGACGCTGCCGACATTGCTTCACGGCGGAAACGTTCCACAAACAGGGGGTCCTTGGCGTATTCCGCAAACAGAATCTTGACTGCTACTGGGCGATCCAGCAAACGATCGCGGGCGACGAAGACCTCGGCCATTCCACCGCGGCCGATGCGACGGCCCAGCTCGTAACGCGAATTGATGATGACGGGTTCGGTCATGTGCCGTCACCTGCTGCGGGTTTCTGGGCTTCAATTACATCGCGAATCGAGTTCACATAGGCCTCGGCGCGCGCCAACGAGTCGTACTTTGGTTGGTCGTCAATGTCATCGGCCAGCGAGGGAAATATTTCCTGTCGCACGACACCACTATCGATTTCGATAGTGGGGTGGAACCACAAGATGTGGTTGGCACGGCCTTTGAACACCACCAGTTGCGCTTGATCACCTTCGCCTGCGAACCCCACAAAGTAACCGCCGCGCGCATACCATCCAACCGCAGACAGCACACCAAGTGCCAGCACTGCAACCAGTGCGACGGCCACCAGCATCCGACGTGGTCGAGCCGACGCCGCAACATGTGCGGCTGCATCACTAGGTGACGCAGCCGATGACTCAGTCGGAGTCGTGCGTGTTGCTGATGTGTCTTGGGTTGTGTCCTGCGATATGACGTCTGCTGTGTCGGCCAAGATGTCGACTACTACAACAGTCGTGTTGTCACGGCCACCATGCTCGTTGGCAACACGCACTAGATGATCAGCAGCCACTTGGGGGTTGATGCTGGTACGCAGGATTGTGGCGATTTCCTCATCGTCAACTTCGTCGACGAGGCCATCACTGCACAACACGTATCGATCACCCACCACCATCGGTAGCACCCACGAATCAGCGTTGACATCACCTTCGATGCCAAGTGCTCGAGTCACAATGTTGCGCCGTGGGTGAATGCGTGCTTCCTCGGCAGTAATCAAGCCTTCTGATAACAGCTCTTGTACGTAGGAGTGGTCGGCACTGACTTGTTTGAGTTCGTCACCACGCCAGAGATAAATTCGCGAGTCACCAACATTGGCCACCACCACTCGCTGTGGCTCACCGTCGGTGGCCGGCAACGGCACGAGGGCCGTGAGCGTGGTGCCCATTCCACGTTGCTCGCTTAGTCCACCGCTTGCTTCGTGAATAGTGGCGTTAGTGGTGTTGATGGCAGCTACGAGACCTTCGGCTGCCGAGAACCCTGCGGCTGCGGCTCGGCGTAGCCCATCGACGGCGAGTGCACTGGCGACTTCACCTGCGTTGTGGCCGCCCATGCCATCAGCCACGGCGAACACGTTGCTCTCGGCTACGTATGCATCTTCATTTTGTTGACGAACCATGCCCACATGGCTGGCTGCACCCCACGAGAGTTTCATGACGATACCGAAGGTGATGAGGTGGTCACGAAATCTCGAAGATGACCTTGATGGCACCGAGCATGATGACATCGCCGTTGGCCAGCAGCTGTTCGCCTTCGACCCGCACACCATTCAATTTGGTGCCGTTGGTGCTGCCGATGTCGCGCAGTGTCCAACCAGTGGGTCGTCGACGCAGCGCCACATGTTCACGACTCACATTGGTGTCTCGGATAACTATCGTGCATCCACTTTGCCTACCAATCGTCACACGCTCGGTATCGAGCACATGTCGGCTGCCGTCTTCGAGCACGATGGCCGAAGTGATTGCACCTGCCACCGAAGTGGCCATCGATACAGCAATGGGTTGCACCACCACGGCCTCCGCAGATTCAATCTGTGTCTCTTCAACTACCAATGACGCCAGCACGGTGATGTTGCCGCGCTTGGTGTTTTCATCGCTACGCAGCGCAACAATCACTGGTTCAGCAAGTCGATACGACTCGCGTTCACTGTGTTGGGTAACCACTTCGGTGAGTTCTCGAATCAAATCGGGCTCTACGTCGGAAAATGCTGCTCGATCAGTCGGGTGCATCACCACGGTGTAGGCGTGGGGTATGCCGCGGGTGTCGTCGGCGACCTGGGCATCAACCACTCCGAGAAGACGCCGCCCTATCTCAATTGGGCGAATTGTTGAGTCATATGCCCGCAACGCCACGTTTTTAGTCTACGGCTGGGCCTTGTGCATGATGGATATTACGAGTGTGTAGTCGCTACGGATGCTGCACACGACGTCATCACATGGCGTCATCACGTAGCGTCAGCATGCGTGGTGTCTGATCATGGTGCGGTAGATGCGCAGGTGACACCGACGGTTCTTTCAGCGCAAGATCGCGCGGTGTTGCAGCGCCGCGTCTTGCGAGTATTGATTGGTGGACAAATAGTTGGTGCAGCAGCCCTCGGTTCAGCAGTGACCATCGGCGCATTTGTTATCCAAGACATCCTTGGCGATGACACGCCGTTCGCTGGTCTGGCCACTGCAACCGTCACCATGGGTACGGCGTTCATGTCTCAGATGTTGGCGAGAGTCATGATTCGACACGGCCGACGGGGTGGTTTGCAACTTGGTTATCTGCTCGCTGCTATCGGTGGTGTGATTGCAGTGGTCGGGGTAGAGCTGCAGTCGTTGCCGTGGTTTCTGCCTGGATTGTTTTTGTTTGGCAATGGCCAGGCAGCGAATTTGTTGGCCCGGTATGCCGCAACTGATTTGGCGTTGCCTGAACAGCGCTCGTCGGCAATGAGTTACGTGGTGTTTGCATCGACGTTCGGCGCCGTGTTT
>JANQZQ010000048.1:0-819 GCA_030728545.1 Ilumatobacteraceae bacterium | reverse complement strand
TGGTTTGGTCTGGCAACATATAGCGGCCCCTGGTTGGTGTCATCGGTATTTTTGGTGTTGGCTGCGATTAACACTGCGGTGCGATTGCGCCCCGACCCACTGGTGGTGAGCGGGTCGCAGGCCAAGGTGCCAACGCGGAGGGGTGTTGTCGCTGCATTCCGGCTCATCACCTCGACGGGCAATGGTCGGTTGGCGCTCGCAGCGATGGTCGTATCGCAGGCCACGATGGTGGCAGTCATGACGATGACACCCGTGCATCTCAAACTGCACGGCTACGAGAATGTTTCGCCCTACGTGATTTCACTGCACATTGCTGGCATGTTTGCCTTCAGCCCATTGGTCGGCAAGTATGCCGATCACTACGGGCGGGTGAACGCCATTTTTCTCGGTGCAGTGTTACTTGTCGTGGCGACAGCATTGTCAGCAGTGTCGGGTGAAGGCAACCCGATGTTGTTTCCATCGTTGTGGTTGTTGGGAATTGGTTGGAATTTTGGCCTGATTGGTGGGTCGAGCTTGCTAGTGGAGTCAATTGACGACTCGGTACGTGTACGCGTGCAGGGCACAGCAGATTTGTTGATGAGTTTTTGCGGTGGCCTTGCTGGTTTTTCCTCAGGCTTCGTACGTCGTGCCATCGGGTTTCACTTGTTGTCCACTGCATCATTGGTGTTGGCAGGCGTGTTGTTGGTGTACGTGATTGCGGGTTCAGCGCACACCCGGCCAACCGTGGAGTCGTTGCTTCGTCGTCGCTAGCGTAAAGGTGCTTCACTCGGGCGAGTGGCGAAATGGCAGACGCGCTGGCTTCAGGTGCCAGTGTTCGTA
>JANQZQ010000047.1 GCA_030728545.1 Ilumatobacteraceae bacterium | reverse complement strand
GCAGTAGGGGAGAACATTTCGCCGGCAATCTTGCCGTCAGCCAAAAACACGATGCGATCGGCATAACTGGCAGCAACTGCATCGTGAGTGACCATCACAATGGTTTGCCCAAGGTCGCTCACAGCGCGACGCATGAAGGCGAGCACCTCTTGGCCAGTCTTGGAGTCGAGGTTGCCAGTGGGTTCGTCGGCAAAAATAATGTCGGGTTGGCTGGCCAGCGCTCGGGCGATGGCCACACGCTGTTGTTGCCCACCAGAAAGTTCACTGGGGCGGTGCTTCAGGCGATCACGTAGCGAGATGGTGTCAATCACACCGTCAATCCAGGTGCGGTCACCCTTGCTGCGCCCGAGGGTGAGTGGCAACATGATGTTTTCTTCGGCACTGAGCGTGGGAATCAGGTTGAAGGCCTGAAAAATAAAACCAACTTTTTTGCGGCGCAATTCGGTGAGTTGTTTGTCGTTCAGCGACGAAAGATCAGTGTCGCTGATGAATACATTGCCAGTGGTGAGCGAATCGAGCCCGGCTACGCAATGCATGAGCGTGGACTTGCCCGAGCCACTTGGCCCCATGATTGCGGTGAACTTACCCTTTTCGAAACTTACGTCGACGTTGTCGAGGGCGCGAACTTCGCTGTCGCCCGAACCGTAGATCTTGCTGGCCCCGACGGCACGCGCCGCAATGTTCAAAGAGTTGGTGAGTGATGGTGCAGGAAGTGTGGTCACAGCCTCAGGCTAATGCTGCGGACGAATATCTAGGTTAAAGCGCGTTAAGAATTCGTCGTAGTACGCCTCGTCATCGACATGACTTCCAAATGACACCCACTCTTCATCGGTCATTGCTGCGCGCGCGGCCAACAGTTCGCCAGCACCCCACGAGCAATGCCAACGCAGTCGTGGTGATGAAGTAGTCGCCGCCTCCAAAATGGTGGCAGCGGCCTCTTCGGCTGGTGTGGCATTAGTGATGCCAGCGGCGTAGAAAGAAAACAGGCGGCGGTAATGCGCGTCGTAGGCCCCTGATTGATTTGGCGCGTCAATGTTTTTAGAAAAAATTGAACTGCGCGTGATGCCTGGCTCAACAATCGCTACACGAATACCAAACGGCGCTACTTCGTGGGCGAGACCTTCGCTCATGCCTTCGACTGCCCACTTCGAAACGTAATACGGCGATTGAGCGATGGCGGTGATTTTGCCGACCACCGATGAGACGTTGACGATCGCACCGCTGCCGCGCTTGCGCATCTGCGGCAGCACAGCTTGGATGCAACGCACCGAGCCGTTGTGGTTGATGTTGAAGACTTCGGTGTAGGTGTCAATCGGGCATTCTTCGGTTACTGCATTGCCGCCGACACCGGCATTGTTGACGAGCACATCAACTTGGTCGGTGGCTGCATAAATTTGGGCAAAGCCCTTGGTCACCGAGGCAGAGTCGGCAACATCCATTTCCACCAAGGTGATGCGATCAGCCAGGCTCAGGCTGGTTGCTTTGGCCAGCAGTTTGTCGGCTTTTTCCAGCCCGCGAACCGTGCCGAAAACGTGGTATCCCGCTTGGGCAAAAGCCAGTGTGGTGGCGCGTCCGATGCCCGAATTGGCACCGGTAACCACTGCCGTAGGTGTACCCATTGGCTAAACGGTACTTGTTTGAGGGGCTATCGGGCCTGCCGGAGAGCTCGTTCAGATTGTTGTTACAGGTGCGGCATATCCTGCCGTTAGATGGTTGTGGGTAAAAAACGAGTGCTCGGTGCACTGCTGTGTGCGGTGTTGCTGGGGGCTCTGGTGCCAGTGTCGTCAGCCGGAGCCGTTAGTGGCGTTCTGCAGAATTCGACGGCGCCGAGCAGCGAGTACATCGTTATTTTGAAAAACTCGGCCAGCCTCGCGGCAAAGGTGAACAAGGAAGCATCTCTCGGCAACGACGTCAACGATGTGTTCGCCAGCAAGGTCAAAGGCTTCGTTGCAGAACTTGACCCAGCCGATGTGCGGCGACTGAATAAAGACTCTCAGGTGCTCATTGTTGAGCCCAACTCGGTGATGTCCATCATTGACACCCAAGAGCCGTCGACCACTTCTAGTTCTACGTCGTCTACTTCTACGTCTTCGTCATCAACTTCGTCGTCTTCGTCTTCGTCGACGACTACTTCTGCTCCGAGCACCACGACGAGCACCATCGCCTCGTCACTATCGCCAGACGATCTTGAAGTTGGTGACGCAATTCCCGACGAATACATCGTGACATTGCGCGACGGCGTGGGTGCCATGGCCTTTGCTGCTGCCCAGGCCGACGGAGGCGCCGACATTCTGGGCATCGTTACATCGGCGATCAATGGTTTTGGGGCCCGACTTGACAAGGCACAACTTGCTTTGCTGGCGAGCGATCCGAACGTGGAATACATCGAAGAAAACACCGTGGTGGGTATCACGGGCGATCAGGCAAACCCCCCGTCGTGGGGTTTGGATCGCATTGATCAGCGCTCACGAACTCTCAACCAGAATTATTCCTACAACTACACAGGTGCAGGTGTCAACGCCTACATCATCGACACTGGTGTGCGTAGCGACCATCGCGATTTTGGCGGGCGCGTTGTAGCAGGAACCACGCGCGTCAATGATGGGCGAGGTAGCGAAGACTGCAATGGCCACGGCACCCATGTGGCCGGCACCGTTGCAGGGCAAACCTATGGTGTTGCCAAGGCTGCACAAATCGTGCCGATTCGTGTGCTTAGTTGCACTGGCAGAGGCAGCATGTTCAACGTCATCACTGGCGTCAACTGGATGATTGAGCATCACCTGGCGGGGGTTCCTGCGGTTGCCAACCTCAGTCTTGGCGGCAGTCGAAACAGTTCTGTCAATCAAGCAGTTGCCAATGCCGTGCTTGACGGCATATCTGTTGTGGTGGCTGCTGGCAATAGCAACCGCGATGCTTCAACATTTTCTCCAGCGTCTGAACCAACTGTCATCACGGTTGGTGCCACGATGTCCAACGATGGTCGCGCCTCGTATTCAAACTTTGGTCCGCTACTAGACATTTTCGCCCCTGGCTCGGGAATCACCTCGGCGTTTCATCGCTCATCAACCGAGGCACGCTCGTTGTCGGGTACCTCAATGGCGGCTCCGCATGTGGCGGGTGCCGCAGCATTACTGCTTGAAGAAAACCCATCGCGCACACCGGCTCAAGTAATGGAAGAACTCGCCGCATATGCCACCCCCGACTTGGTGACTAACTCGGGTCTGGGTTCGGTCAATCGTTTGCTCTACACCCACGCTCGCTGGATGCCCCCAACACCCGAGGCGCCGAGTGCGCCACAGTCACTAGTTGCAGTTGGCGGTGTGGAGCAGGCAGCTCTCTCGTGGGTTGCACCAACCCAAACGGGATCTGGAGATGTCACTGACTACATCATTGAGTTTTCTTCCACGAGTGGCTCATCGTGGACCACATTCGCCGATGGGGTTACCACTGCCACCACAGCGGTCGTGACGGGCCTGACCAATGGGGTTACGTATTCGTTTCGTGTTACGGCGGTAAACGCCAGTGGCAATAGCCCAGCCAGCGAAGTTGCTCGGGCAGTCGTCGGTGTGCCGACGGCGCCGACTGGCTTGGTGGCCACTGCTGGTGCTGCCCAAGTTGCATTGCGTTGGATGGCTCCGACCGCCGATGGCGGGTCGGCAATCACCGATTACATCGTGGAATTTTCAGCCGATAGCGGCAACGTTTGGTCAACTTTCGACGACGGCGTGTCGACTGCCTTGGCTGCCACGGTGACAGGGCTGGTGAACGGTATTACGCACACGTTTCGAGTAAGCGCGCTGAATGCAGTTGGCAGTAGCGGTGTATCAAGTTCGACAGCAGCGGTGCCGTGGCAGGTAACTTCGCCCAGTCCACCCCGCTCCCTCGTTGTTACCTCGGTTATGGCGACGTCAATTTCCCTCGAGTGGTTGATTCCCACGACCGACGGAGGTGGCTTCATCACTGGTTATGTGGTGGAACAGTCCACTGATGGTGTTGATTGGTCAACATCACGCCTCACTGGACTTGGTGGACGGTACGGGGGCATATGGTTCGCCACGGCCTACGACTTGGTGTCGGGAGCCGAGTACCGCTTCCGTGTGCGTGCCACGAATTCCAACGGCAACTCCGAACCGTCTAGCCCCACGGCGCCACGCGCTGCAGGAATTTCGAGCGAGCCCGAAGACGTGCGGGCCGTTGAGGCAGGCCCACGCAGAATCATGTTGCGCTGGGAAAGACCACTTTCAAATGGCGGCAGCGCTATTCGTGGATACACCATTGAGTATTCAGTTGATGCTGGCACCTCATGGACAACGTGGCCGTTCAACACCGGTGTCGAAGGTTGTGTTTGTCAATACATGTCGCGCACGGTCACTGATCTGACTGATGGGCAGCCGCATATCTTTCGTGTGAAGGCCTACAACTCGATTGGTACTAGTTCAGCATCTGAGGTAACAGAACCATTGACGCCTCTTACGCCTGTTGCTCCGGGGCAACCCTCCAACGTGGTGGGTACGGCGACACCTGCTGTCGTTGAACTTGACTGGGATAGCCCTACGAGTGATGGTGGGGCACCGATTACCGACTACGTCGTGGAGTATTCCACCGACGGGGCTGCCTCGTGGACCATTTTCGCCGACGGAACAAGCACCGCAACTCTTGCCAACCTGCGAGGGCTCGCTGCTGGCGTCACTCACATCTTCCGCGTGAGTGCGGTCAACTCAGCGGGTCGAGGTGCCACGTCCACCGTGTCGGGTGGGGTAGTGCCAATGGCTGCGTTGGCCAACGATGCATTTAGCGGGGCGGCGCCCATCGTGTGTGAAAGCGAGTGTCTGGCAGGCGCTTTGGTGCGGGCGACAAGCTCGACACGATCGGCCACACGTGAAGCTGGTGAGCCGAGCCACGGTGGCTACGGAGGCTCGGCGTCAATCTGGTATTCATTCAGCCTCGCTCGCGCAGGAACAGTGGTAATCGACACCCAAGGTAGCGATTTTGACACGTTGCTCGGTGTGTACACCGGGTCGGCGGTCAATGCGCTCACCACCGTGATTGCCAACGACGACGCCAGTGGCGGCAACTGGAGCCGAGTCGAATTGGCACCAGTCATCGACACCACGTACTGGGTTGCCATTGATGGCTACGGCAGTCGCACGGGCAACACCGTGTTGAACTGGCGCTTTTCTGAAGCAGCACCCGCAACAAAACCAGATGCACCGCGCAACGCGCGCGCCGTTGCTGGCAACGCTCGTGCCACGGTGTATTGGTCGTCGCCAGAAAGTAATGGCGGTGCTGCAATTACGGCCTATACCGCCACGGCTTCGCCAGGTGGTCGCACCTGCATCACTACGGGTGCGCTCACTTGCGAAATCACTGGGCTCACCAATGGAACTGCTTACACCTTCGTGGTCACTGCCACGAATAGTGCCGGCACCAGTGACGCCTCGTCTGCATCGGATTCGGTCACGCCGAATAGTGAGCCCAGCGAAGGCGTGACCACGCTTTCGTGGGGTCTCGATCGCATCGATCAACGCAACTTGCCACTCGACACTCGGTATACCCGAACCCAATCTGGTGCTGGTGTAACTGTGTATGTGATCGACACCGGTGTGCGTTCAACCCATAGCGAACTGGTGGGGCGCGTTGCCACAGGGTTCTCGACCATCAGTGATGGAAACGGATCGCAAGACTGTCACGGTCACGGCACCCATGTGGCTGGAACGGTTGCTGGCACCAATTATGGCGTTGCACCTGCGGCACTCATCGTGCCTGTTCGGGTTTTGAACTGCAGTGGTTCTGCCAGCACTTCTGACATCATCGCGGGCATCGACTGGATTATCACCCACCATCAAGCCGGTGCACCTGCCGTGGCCAACATGAGCCTGGGTGGGGCCCGTTCTGCAGCTCTTGATCTGGCGGTTGCGCGCGGTGTGGCAGACGGAGTGTCGTTCGTGGTTGCCGCTGGCAACTCCAACCTCAATGCATGTCAGGTGTCGCCAGCCGGTGAGCCGTTGGCCATCACGGTCGGCTCCACCACATCGACCGATGAACGTTCGTCGTTTTCCAACTTTGGCACCTGCTTGGATGTATTTGCACCCGGGTCGAATATTGTTTCGGCAGGTCACACCAACGACAGTGCAACACGTACGTTTTCGGGAACATCAATGGCTGCTCCGCATGTGGCGGGTGTAGCTGCACTGGCGCTGGGGCAGAACCCCGCCCTGACCCCTGCTGATGTTGCGGCGGCAATTGCGACATCGTCAACCCGCAATGTGGTCACGAACCCTGGCCAGGGTTCTCTCAATCGACTGGTGTACTCACTGCTCACCCCAGTGCCAAGTGCCGATGACGAGACTCCGCCAACGACTGTGCCGACTACAACGCCGCCGACTACAACGCCGCCGACTACGACTCCGCCGACTCCGCCAAGCGGTGGTGATGACGGTGGTGGTGGTGACGGTGACGGTGGCGGTGACGACGGTGGTGACAGCACACCGCTACCAAC
>JANQZQ010000046.1 GCA_030728545.1 Ilumatobacteraceae bacterium | reverse complement strand
TGCAGCACTGGCTAATGCAGCAATGTAGTGCTCGTTGTAGGCCACACACACCACACGATGGGCAACCAGAATCGGCGCGTCGGAAACGGGCTGCTCACTCAGCACCATGATTGGTGCGTCGATGCCAGCAGTGCGCAACTCGACAGCTTCTTGGGTTAAGGCCACGCATAGCCCATGGGCACCGGCTGCCAGCGCTGCTTGCGCGCATTGCACTGCGCCGTGACCATACGCATTGGCTTTAACCACCGCCCACAACTGCAACGTGCCGGCTTGTTCGGCCAGAACGGCAACGTTGTGACGCAGTGCAGCAAGGTCGATAGTGGCACGCGTTGCACGCGTGGCCAGCATGGCTGCATCCACCGTGTTGCTGGCGTGATTCGTGGTCATGTTGGGCGTGCCGCTACTCGGCGGTTACAACGGCCATAGCAAGGTGCTCGGTATGTGTGATCGAAACATGCCAAGCCGACACGCCACACTCGCGGGCCAAGTCGCGAGCCCGGCCCTGCACGTTGAGCACCGGTCGCCCGCTCTCACTGCTCACCACCGAAACATCTTTAAAATCAAAGGCACCAAGCCCTACGCCGAGGGCCTTCATGGTTGCTTCGCGCACGGCAAAACGCGCCGCCAACACCGCAGCAGTATCGGCGCGTCGCGCAGCTAACTCAAGTTCGCTGGCGGTAAACAAACGATCAGCCATTCGCGGCGAACGCTCCAACGTTGACCGAAACCGGTCGATATCGACGGCGTCAATTCCCACACCGATCATGCGCTCAGCCCAGTCCGACTATTCACCGGCGCGCCACATGTCGGCGGTCGAGGTGATCGGCAAAATCAATGCGTCTGCCACCGACACTTCGGCCAAGCGATCTTCCCGGAAACTTGCTTCAGTTTCAGTCACAGCATCGACAAGACGCTCGAAGCGGTTGTCGTAGCCCTGCAACACTTGCTTCAGCACGCCGGCGGGCAACCGGTCGTGAAACAACACGTGCACCAATGTGATGCCAGTGGTTTCGGTGCCCTTGGTTTCTGGAATCAAGATCACCGTGCGACTATCGCGACGCCCACGCGCCACCAGCACCTCTTGCGAAACTGCCACACGGCGTTTAGTGCCCCGCAATGCATTACTCGTATCCACCCGCGACTGCAGATCGCGGGCGATGCCACCGCGGTCGACAATCATCACGGTCGACTCGGGCGAAGACGGGTCGCCTTCGATGCGATAGCGCGTGAAGCCCACCACTTGGCTGATTGCCGGGTCAAGATCGGCGAGCACTTTCAACACGCCATACGGCAGTCGGTCGCGCGCAGCACCGGCGTTGAGCACAGCTTGCACGAGAGTGCGGTCGAGCAAGCCTTCTTCACTGCGCGAAATGCCGACCGTAATCGTTTTCGCTTGGTGCTTGATGGCGTCGATTGGGCGCGTGAGTTCGTCAATGGCGCGAGTCAAGGCAGCGATGATGTCGTCGAGCAGTGCTTCAGGGGTGGCAATTTTGCCGAAATCGCGTTGATACGACTGCAACGGGTTGGCCGACATGACTGTGCGCAACATGCCAACCACACGCACCGCAGTCGACGCTTCGAGGTTGCCGTCGTAGGTGCCAGTGGAAAGTGCGTCAAAGAACCGATTGGCTGCGACACCAATTTCGCCGTGCACCTTGGTCAACAGCGTCGAGCCCTGGCCACCACGCTCGACTGCGTGCTCGACCACTTCGCGGGTTTGGCGCAGCGGACGAGCCAATGCATCAATCGCAAGAGCGGCTTCGTAGCCAAACAAATGCCCGACCATCACCGACAACACAAACGCCACGCGTGGGTCCACCACTGGCACTTCAATCACGGCTGCTGCCGCTGTAAACCGCTGCTCGCCGATAGTGGCCACGACAATTGGCAGCGCTTTGTGGGCGCGATAGATCTCAATTTCTTTGGCGACATCGGTTGCCGTGCCTCCACTCAAACCAGCAGCACATACAAAGATCAACGGTTCACACGACAAATCGATGTGCTTTTTGTCTTCGGTGATGTCGCAGGCAATTGATTTGTAACACAGCTCGCTCAATTTGATGCGCACTTCTTCGGCAGCGACGGCGTTGGGGCCGTTGCCGACGACGGTCCAGTAGCGGCGCGATGTGGCAAACGTGCGTGCTGCATCGGCGATCTTGGGGCGCGACTGCAACACTTCGCCCAGCGCATCTGGCAGTGAGCGCAACGCCACCAGCAGATTGTGACGATCTTCGGGTGAACCAGCGCCAATCGTTTGGGCAATCGCACAGGCAACAATCGCCCCGGCAGCCACCTGGGCATAAAAGGCCTTCGTGCTGGCCACGCTCATTTCCACATCGCGACCGTCTGACGTATAGATGACTCCATCAGCTTTGGCCGAAAGTTCGCTGCCACGACGGTTGACCACGGCCAGCACTCGAGCCCCACGTGAACGTGCCAAGTCGACGGTGCGATTGGTGTCGGTCGTAGTGCCGCTCTGGCTGATGGCAATAATCAATGTGTCGCTCATGTCGAGGGTCAGACCGAAACCCGACAACTCGGTTGCGGGTAACGCATCGACGCGCAGACGATCTTGGGTGAGTTGACTCAACAAGTTGGCGAGTGAGCGACCGGCAATTGCCGCAGTGCCCTGGCCGATAACTCTGACCCGGCGCAACGAGCCGGCAGCAAGCTCGTCGACGATGCGCTTGGGCAACTGCGAGTCGTCGAGCGTCACACTGAGTTGTGAATTGCGTTCGACAATTCTGCCGCGCAACGTTTTGGCAAAACTGCGTGGCGCTTCGTTGATTTCTTTGGCCAAAAAGTGATGGTGCTCGCCGCGATCAATGTCGCGAGTGGTGACTTCGGCAGTAAGCATGTTGTGCGCACCGAGGTCGATTGGCGTGCCGTCATAGGCCACCAACGTGATGCCATCTGGCGAGCCAGCGTGTGCTGCATCCAGCACCATGACTTGCCCACGGCTAGACGGACGACTGGCATCGGCTAAAGATTCGCCATCCATTCGCACGTATCGCTGGGTTTCTTCAACTACCCCGTACGGCTCGCTGGCCACAATAAAACGATTGTCGGCCAACCCAACGCACAAGCCCTGACCACTGCCTTTCAACGCCAACAACAACATCTCGGGCTGCTCGGCTGACGCAGCGGCAATTGCCACCGAGCCGTCGAAACTTGCCACGGTTTCACGAAATGCTTCGGGCAACGTCGCACCTTTGGCCAAATTGCGCGACACGAGTGCCGGAATCACCTTGGCATCGGTGGTGATCGGTTGGGCTAGACGCAATTCGTGGCGGGCGCGCAAATCTGCATGGTTGTCGACATCGCCGTTGAGCGCAGCAACGAGATACGCAGCGTCGGCGGCTGATTCGAGTTCTTCACTGTTCACCGGATGCGCGTTGGGTTCAGAGATGATGCCAACGCTGGCCCAACGAGTGTGCCCCAATACCCCAACTCGGGCATCGGGCTGGCTCACCAACAAGCGCAACAAGTCGTCGTCGACAATTGCAGTTCGCATCACGCGGGTGTTATCGCCCAGTTCACCGATCTCCGCGGCTGCTTTATACACAAACGACCACGCGTTGCGTGTGACACGCACCGAGCGAGACGTAAACAAACTGTCGTCGTGGCGGCTACCGAGCAAACCTGCGACTCGCGCATCGTCGATGGTTAAGCCGTGACTCCACACCATGACGTGCACACCGGCAGAATCCCGACCGCGCACTTCGAGACGATCAATGGCCGACAACACCTGCTGAATCGACAAATACGCGGCCAGCGCCGAGCGGCTTGCCCCTACGCCCGCCAATCCATCTACTGCCAACGCGGTTCGAATGCGATCTTTACGCAGCGACCAGGTGGCGTCGCGTACGGCGGTCAGCAAGTTAGTAGTGCGTTCAAGCGCTGCTGCGCTGACCGAGGCATCGGCGTGTTCAATACGGTGCTCAAGTTGCTGGTCGCTGCGGGCGAGATGCGCGTCGAGTTGGTCGAGCCGATTGGTGAGTGCTGCAATGAACTCGCGGTTGCCGGCCATGAGCCACATCCCAGCGTCGCCACGCAAGGTGGCATCCACCCCAGCAGCGGCAGTGGCCATCGTGTGCAGCTGGTCATCAGATGGCAGTGCTTCACTGGCCAGCGCCCAGTCGGCAAGCAGCGAATCCAGCTGGGCCAGCAAGTCTTGCGCCACAGGAACTGGGCGAGTTTCGGGGCGCGACAACACCGCGATAATGCCGCACATACCCCAATTCTACCTAGGTGCGCGAGCGCACGACTTGCTCAAGTCGCGTGGTTACTTCGTCAGCGAGGGCTATCGACACGGCTTCCACCATGATGCGCACCACTGGTTCGGTGCCCGAGGTACGCAACACGATGCGACCATCGTCGCCAAGTAACGCTCGCTCACGTTGCAGTTCGTGCGCCAACAACAACTCAATATTGGAAGGCTTCACACTCACTCGCACGTTGCGCAACACCTGCGGCAAACGTTGCATTGCAGCACTTGCCAAGTCAGACAGCGAGCGGCCACTACGACGCACTACGTCGAGCAGCAGAAGTGCCGACAACATACCGTCGCCCGTGGTGGCGTGCAGAGCGTGGATGAGATGCCCACTTTGTTCGCCACCCAGCACATAGCCGCCGGCTTCCATCGCCACCAGCACGGCGCGGTCACCCACGTCGGTGGTTACCACGGTGATGTTGCGCGCAGCCATCGCGCGATGAAACCCAAGGTTGGTCATGCTCGTGACCACCACGGTGTTGTGGGTCAACACACCACGATCCAGCAAATCAACCGCTGCGAGCGCAATTAGGCAATCACCGTCAACCACATGGCCTTGTTCATCAACAGCAATCAAGCGGTCGCCATCGCCGTCGAAGGCAATGCCAATCACACCACGTTGTGCACATTCGGCACTCAGTGTTTGAGGATGCGTGGCACCACAGCCGTCGTTGATGTTGCGCCCGCTGGGCTCGGCATGACGAATATCGGCACGAATCTGCAGTGCTTGCATCACCGACGACGCCACCGTGCTGGTGGCACCGTTGGCACAATCAATCAAAATTTCACGGCCGCCAAAACTGTCGAGGCTCAAGCCGCGGGTAAGGGCTGCCACATAACTCTGCGCAACGTATGGTGATACCGCATTGACGCCAACCGGCTCAAGAGTCGACACTGCATCACTCGACTGCCACAGCAACTCGATCCGACGCTGCTGGTCGTCGGACAACTTTCGCCCACCCGGGGCAAACACTTTGACCCCGTTGTCGTGCCAAAGATTGTGCGAAGCCGTAATCGCCACCGCAACACAGGCATTGTCGCGTGCGGCCAAGGCAAGTGCGGGCGTGGGCACCACACCGGCATTCACCACCACATTGCCTTGCGTGGCAACACCACTGGCAAACGCAGCCAACCAGGCCGCACCGCTTTCGCGACCGTCATGACCAATCACTATTTGAGTGCCCGGCCATTCACGGGCAACTGCCGCACCGAGCCGGGAGATATCGGCATCGTGGAGGTCTACACCTACGCGACCGCGCACGCCATCGGTTCCAAACTGCAACATGTCAATGACCATCTTGCCCGTCGCAGAGCCCCAATATGGAGCACCACACACTGCTGAACGGCATCGTGATGCCGAGCCGCGAAATTATCGCTTGGTGTACTGCGGCGCCTTGCGGGCTTTTTTCAGACCGTACTTCTTGCTTTCCTTCTTGCGCGAGTCACGAGCCAGCAACCCAGCACGCTTCAACGCCGGACGGCACTCTGGGTCGAGCTCAACGAGCGAACGAGCCACTGCCAAACGCATCGCACCAGACTGACCAGAGATGCCACCACCAATGATGTCGACATCAACGTCGTAGGTCTGCAGTTGTTCGGTGATGCGCAACGCCTCGGTGGCATTGTTGCGGTGAATTGCGGTGGGGAAATATTCAGCGAACGTGCGACCGTTGACGGTCACTTTGCCCGAGCCAGGACGCAGACGAACACGCGACACTGCGCTCTTGCGGCGGCCGGTGGTTTGGGTGAGTGGCTTGGAGCCCATGGTGATGTGTTTCCTCTCGTGCGATGTTCGTTAATTGTGGTGCGACTTAGCGCGCCTTGGCGTCGCTCATGTCGAAGGGCTTGGGCTGTTGGGCGAGGTGTGGATGCTCGGCACCGCCGTACACCTGCAACTTCTTGATCATCGCACGACCAAGGCGGCCTTTGGGCAACATGCCGTGCACCGTGCGCGTGATTGCGTCAGCTGGCTTGCGGTCAAGAAAATGGGCATACGACTCGACGCGAATACCACCTGGGTAACCGCTGTGGCGAGCCACGATCTTGTCGTCGGCTTTGCCACTCGTCATGACGACCTTGGATGCATTGATGATGATGACATGGTCACCGGTGTCAAGGCTGGGGGTGAAAGTTGGCTTGTGCTTGCCGCGCAACAACACAGCGACCTGCGTGCACATGCGGCCGAGTACGAGACCTTCAGCATCGATCACGTGCCAGGCGCGTTGCACGTCACTTGGCTTTGCTGAAAATGTTCGCATGTCTATGGCCTTTCGATCTGGCGAGCGCACCTCGGTAGCGGCACACACCCGAGCATTGAAGGATACGGGCATTTTGCGCCCGTCACACGTGCCGAACACGTGCCGATTACGTGCCGACTACTGTCCTGGCGGATTCCCGCCTGTGGCTGTGCCGTTAGCTGTGCCATTACCCGTGGCTGTGCCGTTAGCTGTGCCGAGCTCTTTGGTCACGATGCTGTCGGGCGTATCGCGGTAATAGCGATACGTCGGCCATGGCACCCGGGCCACCACCACCCGTGCCGTGGCCCGCTCAAAAAACTCGGTGTCTTCGCCATAGGTGCGGTGCACGAACCCCCCTACCGTGGCCACGATTGAGCGGCGAAAAAAGAAGGTCGCGCCTACAGCACATTCACGCACATCGACCAGTTCGCCTGGCCGGTAATAGTCGGGCACCATCCAGCTGCCGTTGACCACCTCAAGGCCGCCATGCACCATCATCGTTGCCGGGTGCTCATCTAAGTGCTCGGCACGCAGTGCAATATGGTCGGCACAAAACTCGTCGTCTGAATCCAAAAACGTCACGTAGTCACCTTGCGCGGTGGCAATGCCGGTGTTGCGTGCACTCGCCAAACCCTGATTGGCCTGATACACGTAGCGCACGCGTGCATCGACCGCAGCAATGCGGCTGACCACCTCGCGCGTTGAGTCGGTCGAGCCATCATCCACCACGATGATTTCCAGCGAGGCATGGGTTTGGCTCAATGCCGACTGCAACGCTCGCGGCAAGAGTTGCGCGCGGTTATATGTCGGCACCACAACCGAAACCAGGCTCAAGTTTTTTGGCGGGCGCGCATTGTCAACCACAGGTTGCTACTCGCTCGTCGTCGGATAACCGACTTCCCACAAACACAAGCCATGTGGTGGCGCTAGTTGCGACGCATCCTCACGACTGCCCGAACGAATGAGCGCCATCATGTCACTCGGTGGGCGACGGCCCAACCCGATGTCAACAAAAGTTCCCACCAACGAACGCACCATCTGATGACAAAAAGCATTGGCGCGCACATCAAAAGTGACGTGCTCATCAAGACGCTTCCAGGCGGCTTGCATGACGAACCGAACCATGGTCACCTGGCGCTTGTCGTCAGCATCGTCGGGGCTGGGCTTGCGACAAAAAGCCGAGAAGTCGCGCTCGCCCATCACTGCGTCGCTTGCCAACTGCATCGGTCGAATCTCCAACGGCTGATACACGTGCCAAGCGGTCGTTGCCGAGAAGGGGTCTGGTGCCGGCGTGTTGAGAATCGTGTATCGATAGTGGCGCCAGATTGCCGAGAACCGAGCGTGAAACGAGGCATCTACCCACTGTGCATCGCGCACTGCAATCTGCGGCCCACACAACGAGTTGATCTTCTTGGCAAGCCCGTCAATCTTCGTGCGACTTGGCAACACCACGCTCACCACTTGGCCGCGCGCATGCACACCTGTGTCGGTGCGACCAGCGGCCACTAACTGCACTTTGGTTTGCGTGATTGTTTCGAGTGCCTTGGTCAACGCACCGTCGACAGTCGACACATCAGGGTTGGGGGCAAACCCGTGGAACGCGCTGCCGTCATAGGCAATGACCAACCGTGCAGTGCGCTGCGTGGCAGCGCTCATGGCGAACTGTGTTGTACCGGTACTTAGACCAGTTCGATGCGCGCCATTGGGGCGCGGTCACCATTGCGCTCGCCAAGTTTCAAGATGCGCACGCATCCGCCGTTGCGCTCCATGTAGCGAGGGGCAACGTTCTTCACGAGTTTGTTGGTCATTTCTTTGTCGTTGAGATACGCCTGAATTTGGCGGATCTTGTGCAGCGCTGCTGCGTCACCCGTCTGGGCTTTTTTGGCCTTAGAGATGAGACGCTCGGCAATCGGACGCAAGGCCTTGGCCTTGGCCTCGGTGGTCTCGATGCCCTCGGCAGCAAACAGTGACGCTGCCAAGTTGGCAAGCATCAACCGTTGATGGGCGGCTGATCCACCAAACTTTTTACTACGGCGTGGTTGTGGCATCGTTCTTGATTCCCTTCGTGTCGGCTACGCGTTAGACGCGCAGTGCGAGCCCTCGCTCGTCGAGCTTGGCCTTCACTTCGTTGATGCTTTGGGCGCCAAAGTTCGGCAGACCCATCAACTCTTCTTCTGAACGAATCACGAGGTCACCGATCGTGTTGACCTGGGCGCGCTTCAAGCAGTTGTGTGGACGCTGTGAGAGCAACAAGTCTTCGATTGGCATATCGAGTTCAGGTGAACCCGAACCGCTGAGTGTCGACTCGCCGAGCTCGATAGCAACTGGTGCATCACTGAGTGATGCCACGAGATCGAGCAGGTTGCGCAACGTGGCGCCGGCAGATGCCAATGCCTCAGATGGTGTGATCGACCCGTCGGTTTCGATGTCGAGAATCAGGTTGTCAAAGTTCGTTGACTGTGCCACACGGGTTGGCTCGACTTCGAAAGTCACGCGACGAACCGGCGAGAACAACGCGTCGACCGGAATCACGCCGATGGTCTTGCGACCAGAGTCGCGATCGCTGCCGACATAACCCTTGCCGCGCTCGATGGTGAGCACCACCGAAAGGTGGCCCTTGGCCGACAAAGTGGCGATGTGCTGCTTGCCGTTAATGAATTCCACCCCAGCAGGCAACGCAATGTCGCCAGCGGTGAGTTCGATTGGGCCGGTCACATCGACTTGCACCGACACGACGTCGTCGACATCGCTCTTCACAACGATGTCTTTCAGGTTGAGGATGATTTCGGTGACGTCTTCGGTGATGCCCTCGATGGTGGTGAACTCATGAAGAGCCTTGTCAAACTTGACAGAAGTTACTGCTGCACCTGGAATTGAGGAAAGCAACATGCGGCGCAACGAGTTGCCGATGGTGTGCCCGAGCCCTGGCTCGAGTGGTGAGACCGAAAACTTTTGACGGTTGTCGGTGGCCTCACTGATTGCTGAAACACTTGGGCGCTGAATAACAAGCATGGTGGTATCTCCTGGCTGTAGTTAGGGGTTACTTCGAGTAGAGCTCAACGATGAGTTGTTCCTTGACAGGAACATCGATTTGTTCACGCGTCGGCAATTCGCGTACGGAAACTGCCTTGCCACCGTCCTGCGCATCAAGCCACGCCACTGGTGTGCGACCATGCGTGTCAATGTTGTGCTGGATGATGATCATGTTGCGAGCCTTGTCTGACAGGCTCACCACTTCGCCCTTGGCGAGGGTGTACGAAGGAATGTTCACGCGTTTGCCGTCGATTTTCACAAGCCCGTGGCTCACGAATTGGCGGGCTTGCGGGCGTGTGGCTGCCCAGCCGGCGCGATACACCACGTTGTCCAAACGCAATTCAAGAAGACGAAGGATGTTTTCACCAGTTGGGCCACTGCGGCGCACGGCTTCGTCAAAGATGTTGCGGAACTGACGCTCAAGCACACCGTAGATGTATTTGGCCTTCTGCTTTTCTTGCAACTGACTGAGGTATTCGCCATCGCTCGAGCGACGACGGGTACGGCCGTGGGCGCCTGGTGGAAACGGCCGGCGCTCAAGGGCTTTGGTGCCTTTGGCATTTTCAAAGATGTTGACGCCAAGACGACGCGAGATGCGAACTTTGGGACCTGTGTAACGAGCCATGGTTACGGACGCTTCCTCTTCGGCAAGCGGCAGCCGTTGTGCGGCACTGGGCTTACGTCTTTGATACCGGTCACTTCGATGCCAAGGTTCTGAATCGAACGCAACGCCGTGTCGCGACCCGAGCCTGGGCCTTTCACCAACACTTCGGCGCGACGCAAACCCATTTCCATTGCGGCACGGCCAGCTTTTTCAGCAGCCATCTGCGCTGCAAACGGGGTGGACTTGCGCGAACCCGAGAACCCAACACCGCCCGACGATGCCCAGGCAATGACATTGCCCGATGCATCGGTGATGGACACGATGGTGTTGTTGAAGGTGCTCTTGATGTGCACCACGCCAGTGCTGACGTTGCGCTTCTCGCGCTTGCGCGACTTGCGTGGCGCAGCGGCGGCTTCTGGTGCGGCTGGCGGTGTTGCCGCTGGTGTGGCGGCTGCAGCCGGAGCTGCGGGTGCCGGTGTTGTTGCGGGTGTTGCGGATACGTCTGACATTTACTTCCTCACTGCGGCTTTCTTGTTGGCGACGGTCTTTTTCGGGCCCTTGCGAGTGCGGGCATTGGTGTGGGTGCGCTGGCCACGCACGGGAAGACCCTTGCGGTGGCGGGTGCCTTGGTAAGAACCTGTTTCAATTTTGCGCTTGATGTCTTGCTGCACGTCGCGGCGACGGTCACCTTCGACCTTCAAATTGTTTTCGATGTAGACACGAATCTTGTTGATCTCGGAATCGGTGAGGTCACGCACGCGCGAGCTCGGAGCGATGTCCAAATCGGTGCACATCTTGGCCGAGGTCTGACGACCGATGCCGTGAATGTAGGTGAGCGCGATGGTGATGCGCTTTTCGCGTGGGATGTCAACTCCGGAGATACGTGCCATGATGCGAAGCTCTCTTAACCCTGGCGCTGCTTGTGGCGGGGGTTTTCACAAATCACCATGATGCGACCATGACGACGAATGACGTTGCACTTTTCGCACATCTTTTTGACGCTTGTCCGAACCTTCACGATGTTCTCTCTCTTATTTGAAACGGAATGTAATACGACCTCGGGTGAGGTCATACGGTGACAACTCGACTTGTACTCGGTCTCCTGGATTGATTCGGATGTAATTCACCCGCATCTTTCCCGAGATGTGCGCCAAAACGAAACGCCCGTTGGAAAGCTCCACCCGAAACATTGCGTTGGGCAACGACTCGGTAATCGTGCCTTCCAGCACGATTGCATCTTCTTTATTCTTTGCCAGAACTGACTCCTTCGGGCCCCGCAGGGCGACTCAAGACACTATCGGGATGCAAGCCCGTCACCACCCGGGCCGCTCAAGCCGGTGGTGGCAACAATGGCGGCAAGTAAGCGGCCAAAGACCTCGTCTGGTGAGCCCACGCCATCCACTACTGCCAAGACACCTTGGCTGCGATAGTGGGCAATCAACGGCGCGGTTTGCTCTTCATAGAGGGCCAATCGCTGCTCCACTGCCTCGGGCGAGTCATCGGTGCGCTGTTCGGCCTCACGGCGTGCGTTCAAGCGCTCAATCACCAGCTCGCGGGGCACCTCGAGGTCGACCACAATGTTGATCGGGCGCACCCGAGCGATGTCATCAAGTGCCTGGGCTTGGGGCAATGTGCGGGGAAAGCCGTCGAGTAAGTATCCCCGGGTTCGCGCATCGGTTTCGCCGAGACGCCCTTGCACCAGGCTCTCCATTAATTCGTCATCGACAAGTCGACCTTCGTCAAGCACCTGTTTGACCACCTTGCCCAATGGTGTGGCGTTACGGATGGCGTTGCGCAACATTTCACCGGTGCTGATGTGAGCAATTCCGTAGTGGGTCGCGAGGCGGGCACCTTGCGTTCCTTTACCCGAACCTTGCCGGCCAAGTAGGACCAGCCGAAGCGTCACTTCAGGAAACCCTGATAGTCGCGTTGCATCAGCTGGCTATCGATCTGACGCATGAGTTCAAGGGCGACACCCACTGCAATAAGCACAGTCGTGCCAGCGAATGGGAAGCTCTGCACATCGCCAACCCACAAGATGATGTAGGGCGTGATGGCGATGAACGCCACAAAGAGTGCACCTGGCAGCGTGATGCGATTGACCGTCTTGCCGAGAAATGCCTCGGTCTGTTGACCTGGACGGATTCCCGGGATGAAACCGCCCTGCTTGCGCAACTGGTCGGCTTGGCGAATCGGATCAAAGGCAATCGAGTTATAGAAGTAGGCGAACGCAATAATCATTCCAAAAAAGATGGTGATGTACAACAAGTTTTGGCTGTTGATCAAATAGCGATCAACGAAGCGGGCCACTGCCCCACGCCAGCCCTCTGCACTGCCCAACATGTTGGACAACAACACGGGCAACAACAACACCGACGAAGCGAAAATAATCGGAATCACACCCGACTGGTTGACCTTGAGTGGGATGTAGGTGCTCTGGCCGCCGAACTGGCGACGTCCAACCACGCGCTTGGCAAACTGCACCGGGATGCGACGCTGGCCGAGCTCGACTCGCACCACGGCCGCCAAAATCAACAAGGTGACACCCACCAGCACCACGAACACGACTGTCTTTTTGCTTTGCAGCAATGAGTAGTAGCCGTAGGGCAAATCACTCACAATGGAGGCGAAAATCATCATCGACATGCCGTTGCCGATGCCGCGCTGGCTGATCAATTCACCCATCCACATGATCATGACGGTGCCCGCCACCAACGACGGAATCACCAACAACGCGCGCGGCATGAACGGATCAAGCAACACCACGTCGGGCACGGTTGCTGCGGCGCCAAAGAATGCCGAGCCATTGCCCTGACCAAAAATGAAGGTCAGGCCAGCACCCTGCAACGTGGCGATTGCGACTGCAACGTAACGAGTCCACTGCGTGATCTTGCGTTGACCCGTGGCGCCTTCTTGCTGCCACTGCTCGAGCTTGGGGATGACCACCGTGAGCACCTGCATGATGATGCTCGCCGTGATGTACGGCATGACACCGAGGGCGAAGATCGAGAAGCTGCCGAAGGCACCACCAGAAAACAGGTTCAAGAACCCGAGTGCACCCTGCGACTCTGACGCTTCGCGCAGCTGGCTGATTGCTTGGGCGTCAACCCCCGGAGCACGAAGCGATACACCGATTCGGTACACAGCGAAGATGAAGAGCGTGAACAGCACCTTGTTGCGCAAATCGGCAACGGTGAAAAGACTCTTGATCTTGGAGAACATCGTCCTGCTTTGCTTCTAGGTAAGCGAAAACTAGCGGTTGGTGTACTGGCTGCCACGGGCTGGCGGACGAACACCACGGAATGGCTTGGGCAGGATGGTAATCGTGCCCCCAGCAGCCGTAATGGCCTCTTGGGCCGATGTCGAGATGGCGTGCACCGACAAGGTCAAGGCCTTGCCGATTTTTCCACGACCGAGCACCTTCACCATGTTGCCTTTGCTGATCAAACCCTTTTCAATGAGCAGTGCTGCCGAGATGTCACTCACGCCCATTGCCTCGAGTGTGTCGAGATTGATGGCTTGATATTCGACGCGGAATGGGTTGTTGAAACCCTTCAACTTTGGCACGCGCTGCTTGAGTGGCATCTGTCCACCTTCAAAGCCGCGAGCCACGGTGTTGCGGGCGTACTGACCTTTGGTACCACGACCGGCGGTCTTGCCGCCCTTACCACCGATACCACGACCGACGCGCTTGCGCGACTTACGGGCTCCGTGTTTTGGTCCGACTTGGTCTACACGCATGATCAGCTGCCTTTCTTGTCGCTAACGATGATTTCAATAAGGTGCGGAACGCGCGCGATCATGCCCCTGATTTCTGGGCGATCAGGCAACACGTTGGTATCGCCAATTTTGCGCAAGCCCAAGGCGCGCAGCGTGCCACGGGTTTTGGGCATGCAAGCGATGTACGAACGCTTTTGACGAACGGTGATTGTCTTTTCAGCCATGAGGTCTCCTAGCGGCCTTGTGTTCGCGATTTTTTGGTTTCGTTATACGCGCGCAACAAGCCACGTGGTACGAACTCTTCTTCGGGCAGACCACGTCGCTTGGCCACGTCATCGGGGCGCAAGAGTGAACGCAAACCATTGATGGTGGCGCGAGCAACGTTGATGGAGTTCGAAGAACCCATCGACTTGGCCAAAACGTCTTTAATGCCCGCTTCTTCGAGGATGATTCGAGCAGCGCCACCAGCGATTACGCCGGTACCCGGAGCAGCAGGCTTCAACATCACGCGAGCAGCACCATTGATGCCTTCGATGGCATGGGTGATGGTGGGGCCAGCGAGCGCGACGTGAAATACGTTGCGTTTGGCGTCTTCGGTGCCTTTTTGAATTGCGAGTGGCACTTCACGAGCCTTGCCATAACCCAAACCGACACGGCCAGCCTTGTCACCGATTACGACGATGGCAGCAAACTGGAAGCGACGACCGCCCTTCACCACCTTGGCAACACGGTTGACATGCACTACGCGAGACTCACCGAATTCGCCTGGCTTTGCCTCGGGGCGTGGCTCACGGCGTTCGCGTGGTCGACGCTCACGACGGTCGCGGTTGCCGGCTGCCTCGGGTTGCTGTACGTCAGTCATTAGAACTCCAATCCTGCGGCGCGAGCCGCTTCGGCAATTGCCGCAACGCGGCCGTGGTAGAGGAAGCCGCCGCGATCAAACACCACTGCTGAAATACCAGCTTGCTTGGCGCGTTCGGCAACTAGTGCGCCAACAGCAGTTGCAGCGGCGACGTTGCCACCTGGCTGCTGCTTGCGGAAATCGGCTTCGAGTGTTGATGCCGACGCCAGGGTGCGGCCGGCATCGTCGTCGATGACCTGCGCGGTGAGATGTTTGTTGCTGCGATAGATCGCCAAGCGTGGTCGTGTCGCGGTGCCGTGCACCTTCTTGCGCACGCGACGGTGACGTCGAATGCGCAGTTCGTGGCGTTTTTGGGCGGTGGTGGTCATCTGTGCTCCTACTTCTTGCCTGTCTTGCCGGCTTTGCGCAACACGCGCTCGTTGAGGTAACGAACACCCTTGCCCTTGTACGGCTCGGGCGAACGGAATGAACGAATTTCGGCAGCCACCTGGCCGACAAGTTCTTTGTCAATGCCCTTCACGATGATGCGAGTGGGTTGCGGAACTTCGAACGTGACACCTTGCGGCGCGGCATACGGAACCGGGTGCGAAAAGCCGAGCGCCAACTCGAGCTTGTCTTGGCCCTTGGCTACGGCGCGATAACCCACGCCGATGATTTCAAGTTCCTTGGCAAAACCCTGGGTTACACCGTTGACCATGTTGTTGATCATGGCGCGAATCATGCCGTGGCTCGAACGCACTGCGCGATCCTCGGATGCTCGCTCGACAACGAGTGTGGCCTCGACTTTTTTCACCGAGATGCCAAGAGGCAGCACGCGAACGAGCGAACCTTTGCTGCCCTTCACCGTGATGGTCGCACCAGAGATGGTTACGTCCACTCCTTGTGGAATGACGATTTCTGCTTTTCCTACGCGTGACATGTGTGCTCCCCAATCACCAGACGTAACACATGACTTCGCCACCAACGTTGCGCTTGCGCGCTTCGCGGTCGGTCATGAGCCCGTGACTAGTTGACAGAACTGCAACACCGAGACCACCCAGAACGCGGGGAACATCGGTGGCGCGACGATAAATGCGCAAGCCTGGTGTAGACACGCGCTTGATACCCATGATGGTGCGCCGACGGTCGTCGGAGTACTTCATCTGAATTTTCAGAGTCTTGTGAGCCTCGGTTTCACCTGCACCGATTGCAAAATCGGAGATGTAGCCCTCTTTTTTCAGAATCTCGGCAAGTGCGATCTTCTGCTTGGACGACGGCATAAGCACTTCGTCGCGCATTGCCACATTCGCATTGCGAATACGGGTGAGCATGTCGGAAATTGGGTCAGTGATCATGGCGCCTACCAGCTCGACTTTCGCAACCCGGGAACTTCACCAGCATGCGCGAGTTCGCGCAGGCAGATGCGACACAGACCAAATTTGCGGTACACGGCACGCGCGCGCCCACAACGCTGACAGCGTGTGTACGCGCGAACCTTGAACTTCGGTGTCGCGGCTGCTTTATTGCGGAGTGACTTTTTGGCCATTGGTGCTGAATCTTTCTGTGTCTGCTGGGTGTCTACGAGAGGTGGTTAGGAATTGCCTTGAGCGGCTGACTTCTTTTTGGTTTGTTTCTTGGAACGCTTCGTCGAGGCTGGCATCTCGCCCTTGCGGAACGGGAAGCCAAACGCGTCGAGCAGTGCCTTGCCGGTCAAGTCATCGTTGGCCGACGTAACAATCGTGATATCCATGCCGCGGGGCACATCAACACGGTCGTAGTTGATTTCGAGGAACACCAACTGTTCGGTAAGACCGAACGTGTAGTTGCCGTGGCCATCCCACGAGCGACCGGGCAAGCCACGGAAGTCGCGGATACGCGGAATCGCCACCGAAAGCAAGCGATCAAAGAACTCCCACATGCGGTCACCACGCAAGGTGACCTTGGTGCCGATTGCTTGATCTTCGCGCAATTTGAACGCGGCAATGGCGATGCGTGACTTGGTCACGATTGGCTTCTGGCCGCTGATGGCGGTGAGGTCAGCGACGGCACTGTCGAGCAATGACGCCTGTTGAGTTGCCCGACCAACACCCATGTTGATCACGATTTTTTCCATCGTTGGCACCTGCATCGGGTTGGTTACACCGAGTTGGGCCATGAGATCAGCGCGCACCACATCGCGGTAATGCGTCTTCAAGCGCGGAACGTAAGTGGTAGTCGTCATCAGACTTCGTCTCCTGTACGGCGCGCGATACGCACCTTGTTGCCCTTGGCGTCGGTTTTGAAGCCGATACGCGTGACTTTGCCCTTGTGCACCAACATCACGTTGGAAGCAGCGATGGGCATTTCGATTTCTTTGATTTCGCTCTGTTGCTTTTCGTTGCGACGAATGGTGTGGCGCTTGGCGATATTCACGCCGATCACGACGACTTTGTTGGCATCGGGCATGACCTGTTTAATCTCGCCCTCTTTGCCTTTGTCTTTACCGTTAATGACGACCACGGTGTCACCTTTACGAAGTTTCATGGTTACAACACCTCCGGGGCTAGCGAAACAATGCGCATGAACTTTTTGTCACGCAACTCACGACCGACTGGGCCGAAAATACGGGTACCACGCGGGGTGAGGTCTTCTTTAATCAGCACTGCGGCGTTTTCGTCAAAGCGGATGTAGCTGCCATCGGGACGGCGCTTTTCTTTGGATACACGCACCACCACGCAGCGAACGACTTCACCCTTTTTCACACCGGCACCTGGAATGGCGTCTTTGACCGTAGCGATGAACACATCACCAATCGATGCGTAACGACGGCGGGTGCCACCAAGCACCTTGATGACGAGCACTTCGCGAGCGCCACTGTTGTCGGCGACCTTGAGTCGACTTTCTTGCTGAATCATTTTGCACGCTCCAGAATCTCAACCACGCGCCAGCGCTTCAGCTTGCTCAGTGGTCGAGTCTCGACCACGCGCACCTTGTCGCCAATTTTGGCGTCGTTGGCTTCGTCATGGGCATACAGCTTCTTCGTACGCGTAACGAACTTGTCGTACTTGGGGTGACGCACACGCTCAACGATTGCAATGACGATGGTCTTGTTCATCTTGCTCGATACCACGAGACCCTCACGAGTCTTGCGATTGCTACGAATATTGGTTTCGGTCATTTGCGACTCGCTTTCGTGGTGCTCGCTGCCTCAGCAGCCTCGATCTCGCGACGGCGAAGAACAAGGTTGATACGGGCGATTTGTCGGCGAATCTTGCCGATGCGCGCGGTGTCGGTGAGCTGACCGGTGGCCAGCTTGAAACGTGAGTCGAGCGCATCTTGCTTGGCGTTGTTCAACTCTTCGACGAGTGAAGCAATGTCCAACTCGTTGAGTTCGGTTTGTGGTTTGCCGTACTTTTCAGCCATGACTAAATGCCTTCCTCGCGGTGAATAATGCGGCACTTGATTGGCAGTTTTTGCACTGCTCGGCTGAGAGCCTGCGTGGCGACATCAGAAGTTGGATACGACAGTTCGAACAAGACGCGACCTGGCTTCACGACTGCTACCCACAATTCGGGGTTGCCTTTACCCGAACCCATGCGGGTTTCAGCTGGCTTTTTGGTCACTGACTTATCAGGAAACACGTTGATCCAAACCTTGCCGCCACGCTTGATGTGACGAGTCATTGCGATACGAGCCGCCTCAATTTGGCGAGACGTAATCCAACCCGATTCAAGGGCTTGAATGCCGTACTCACCGAAAGCCAATTCGCTGGCTCCCTTGGAGTTGCCCTTCATGCGCCCGCGATGGTGCTTGCGGTGCTTTACCTTTTTTGGCTGCAACATGATCAATCCTTCTTAAAGTGCGGGGTCTCGGCTGCATCATGGATACGGCGCTGAATCTCTTCTTCTTCGGCCAACAAACGCTCGAGCTCGGGATCGGCATCTTTGATCAACGGGTTGACTTCTTCTTCGCCAACACGCGGGCCAGCCGACGTGATGACGCTCGGGGCACGCGGTGCCGTAGCGAGGGTGTCGCCGGCAACCATTTGGGCTTCACGCGAGGCGCGATCGGCGGCTTCGGTGGAGTACGGCAAAATCTCGCCCTTGTAGATCCACACTTTGATACCGACGCGACCAGCCGAGGTAAGGGCTTCGCGGAATCCGTAATCGATGTTGGCACGCAGTGTGTGCAATGGCACGCGACCTTCGCGATACCACTCGCGGCGGGTCATTTCTGCACCACCGAGACGACCCGAACACTGGATTCGAATGCCTTGCGCGCCCGACTTCTGGGCGTTCTGCACGGCGCGCTTCATCGCGCGACGGAAAGCGACACGGTTGATCAACTGGTCAGCCACGCCTTGGGCCACCAGGGCCGCATCGAGTTCTGATTCTTTGATTTCGTTGATGTTCAACTGAATCTTGTGATTGCCAGTGAGGCCAGCAAGGTGCTCGCGCAACTCGTTGGCCTTGGCCCCGGCTTTGCCGATAACCACGCCAGGGCGCGCCGTGTGAATATCAACGCGCAACTTGTCGAGCGTGCGCTCGATGTCGACGCGACTGACGGCAGCATCGGCCAAACGGGTCATGAGGTAGCCACGAATTTTCCAGTCCTCGGTGAGGTACTGGCGATATTGCTTCTTGCTGGCGAACCACTTGCTCTTCCAGTCGGTGGTAATGCCGAGGCGAAAGCCGTACGGATTGATCTTCTGGCCCATTACTTCGACTCCTCGGTGCTTGGCGTATCAACGCCCTCAGTGTTTGGTGCATCCGACGACTCGTCGACAGTTGCGTTCTTGGCTTCGTTGGCTTGTTGTGCAGCCTCGCGCGCTTGGCTGGCTGCCACGCGTTGACGACGCTGATTTTTGTCGCTGCGACCACCAGCAGCCTCGATCATCTCGCGGGTCTTTTGCTCGGCCTCAGAGAACGCGTCAACCACGATGGTGATGTGTGCGCCACGGCGCAAACGAATGTTTGAGCGACCCTTGGCGCGCGTGCGGAAACGCTTGATAGTGGGTGATTCATCAGCAAAGCAGGCCTTCACGTAGAGCGACTCTTCGTCGAGCGAATTGTTGTGCAATGCATTGGCAACCGCCGACTTGAGCAACTTCTGCAGAATGCGGGCCGCTTCGACGCTGTGCAGGCTCAGCACTTCGCGCGCTGAAACAACGTCGAGACCACGCACTTGATTGAGCACTGGGCGAAACTTGGATGCCGACATGCGCACCCAACGCAATTGGGCTTTGACGCCACCTGGGGCGCCTGCGACGCGGTTTGCTTCGTTGAGCTTGGGGCCGGTCACGACGATGCTCCTGGGGCGGGTGCTGCTGCTGGGGTATCGGCGCCAGACATCTTTTCTTGGCTGGCGTGCGACCTAAAGGTGCGGGTGTTGGCGAACTCGCCCAACTTGTGACCCACCATCGACTCGCTGATGTACACCGGCACGTGCTTGCGGCCGTCGTGCACGGCAAAGGTATGGCCCACCATGTCAGGGATGATGGTCGAGCGACGTGACCACGTCTTGATTGGCTTGCGATCACCGCTGGCGTTCATGGCGTCGAGCTTCTTCAGCAAGTGCTCGTCAACGAAGGGACCTTTTTTCAGACTGCGTGCCATGAATTAACTACGTGCCTTTCCTGAACGACGACGACGCACGATGAATTGCTGCGACGACTTGGACTTCTTGCGGGTACGACGCTCGGGCTTGCCCCATGGCGACACCGCAGGACGGCCACCAGAGGTCTTGCCTTCTCCACCACCGAGTGGGTGGTCGACAGGGTTCATAACCACACCACGAGATTGTGGACGCACACCCTTCCAACGATTTCGACCGGCCTTACCGATCTTCACCAGTTCGTGCTCGGCATTGCCAACTTCGCCAATGGTGGCGCGACAGTCAATTGGCACGCGACGCATTTCGGTGCTTGGCATACGCAACGTGGCGAAGTCGCCTTCTTTGGCAACCAACTGCACAGACATGCCCGCCGAGCGAGCGATGCGCCCACCTTGGCCGGGACGCATCTCTACGTTGTGAATGACGGTGCCGACTGGCACGTAGCGCAACGGCAACGCATTGCCGGGTTTGATGTCGGCGCGTTGACCACTTTCGATGTGCTGGCCGACTTCGAGACCCTTCGGCGCCAAGATGTACGCCTTCGTGCCGTCTAGATAATGCAACAGCGCGATGCGGCACGTGCGATTTGGGTCGTACTCGATGGCTGCAACCTTGGCGCGCACTTCGTCTTTGCTGCGCTTGAAATCGATGATGCGGTACTGCTGTTTGTGACCACCACCGCGGTGACGCGAAGTGATGCGACCACCAGAGTTACGACCACCGCGCTCGGGCTTGGAAGTGATGAGCGACTTTTCAGGGCGCGTCTTGGTGATTTCGGAGAAGTCAGACGACGTCTGAAAGCGACGACCGCTGCTGGTGGGGCGACGTTTACGAATGGCCATGGTTTCCTACTAGTTCTCGAACAGCGGGATCTGTTGACCGGGAGCGAGCGTAACAATGGCCCGCTTTGCGCCATTACGCACACCAACACGATTCGTACCACGTGTCATCCGACGCTTGCCGCGGCGGTTGAGCGTGTTTACCTTGAGCACCTTCACATTGAAGATGCGCTGTACTGCATCGCGAATTTCGGGCTTGCTTGCCGATGGGTGCACTTCGAAGGTGTACACACCGATGCTCGAGCCGGCATAGCTCTTTTCAGAAACCACTGGGCGAATGATCACGTCGCGTGGGTCTTTCACTTGGCACCCCCTTCAGTGGCAGGCAGGCTGTCTTGCGAAAAGACCACCCAATCGCTACACAACACGTCGTAGGCATTGAGTTCGGTGGTGAGCACAACGTGCACATCGGCCAGGTTGCGCATGCTCTTGGCCACATCACTGGCTGCGGTCGTGACCACGACGAGCACCTTGCCGGTGGCGCCCACGGCGGCCAAGGCAGCAGCAGCGGATTTGGCGTTGGGCTTGTCGAATGACCACGAGTCAACGACGATGACTTTGCCATCGGCGGCGCGATCTGACAACGCCGAACGCAGCGCTAGTTGCACCATTTTCTTTGGCGTGCGCTGGCTGTATTTGCGAGGCGTTGGGCCAAGGGCGACTCCACCACCAGCGAAGTGCGGCGCGCGAATCGAACCCTGACGAGCATTACCGGTTCCTTTTTGGGCGAATGGCTTGCGACCACCACCACGAACTTGAGCGCGACCCTTGGTGCTTTGTGTGCCGGCTCGACGGTGGGCCAACTGGGCGATGACAACTTGGTGCATCACCGAAATGTTTGGCACAATGCCGAACATTGCATCAGGAAGCTCGACGCTGGCGGCTGCTTTGCCAGCGGCATTCTTCATCGTCACTTTTGCCATGACTACTTGCCGCCTTTCACTGCATCACGCACGATGACCACACCACCGTTGGGGCCAGGCACCGCACCTTTGACGAGCAGCAAGTTGCGCTCGGCATCTGCTTGCACGACTTCGAGATTCAAGATGGTGACTTGTTCGTGGCCCATGTGACCAGCCATGCGCATACCGCGGAACACGCGACCAGGGAAAGAACGTTGACCAATCGAGCCCGGGGCACGGTGGTGCTTGTGGTTACCGTGCGCTGCACCTTGGCCACGGAAATTGTGGCGCTTCATGCCGCCAGCAAAACCCTTACCGCGGCTCACTGCGGTGACATCGACGATTTCGCCAGCAACGAGTTTGTCTACGCCAATTTCTTGGCCCACTACAAAGCCCTCAACTGAATCCAAGCGCAACTCGACCAAACGACGACCTGGGGCCACGTTGTTCTTCGCAAAGTGGCCAGCGGCAGCCTTGTTGAGTTTCTTCACATCTTTGGTGCCATAAGTGACCTGCAGTGCGCAGTAGCCATCGGACTCTTTGGTCTTGATTTGCACAATGCGCAGTGGCTCGACGCGCAGCACGGTCACGGGCACAACACGGCGATCTTGCGTCCACACCTGCGTCATGCCGACCTTTTCGCCGACGATCGCTTTCTGTGCCATGGTGAGCCTTTTCTTCTTCGTTTCGAATGTTGCGGAACTTGCCTGTCGTTTTCACGAAAAAGCCCCGCGCGGCCAAGCCGGCGGAGCCCATGATCGTTTTCGCTGTGAGGTACCTGACGAATCAGGCGCACACAGACTTCGATTGCACTGTTTTACGACAGTCGCATGAGAAGCAGAACCTGCTTCAAACGCGAGGGCTCACGCTATCGGGCACCGTTCAAGAAACACCCCACAAAACGGGTGTTCGCCCCACCCCGCCGTGAGCCGTGTTGGGAGGGTGCAGCTAATCCTGCGGGCGAGCAACCAGAACGGCCGACACGGTAAGTCGTTCCCCATCGCGTACCAAATCAATACTGATCGAATCCCCAGGGGTGCGGTCGCGAATTGCTGCCACCAAGCCGGCTTGGCCGTTAACTGGCTCGCCGTCCACGGCCAACACGATGTCACCAATCAACACACCCGCCTGCTCGGCAGGTGAACCTGGCTGCACGGTGGCAATGATTGAGCCGGCTCCCCCGTCATTGCGGGCTTCCAGACTGACCCCCAAGAACCCCTCGGTGCGCGGTACGCCTGAGGCCTGCTCACGTAACTGCTCCAGCACCGTGAGCACCTCATCAACCGAAATGGCAAAACCAATGTTGTTGGCCGCCGAGTTGTTGCTACCGCGGGCCACTGCTGTGTTGATGCCAACGACCTCGCCACGCATGTTGGCCAATGGGCCACCGGAGTTGCCCGAGGAAATCGCAGCATCGGTTTGAATCAAGCTATTCAGCGCGCCCGAGTCAGTGAAGATCGTGCGGCGCATGGCCGAAACAATGCCGGTCGTAACACTTGGGCCACCATCAAGAGCTAACGCATACCCAATGGCCACCACCTGGTCACCAACCCGCACGCTGCCTGGCTTGGCAAACGTTGCAGCCACCAAATTTTGTGCGTCAACTTTGAGTAACGCCAGGTCGTTGCCGGCGTCGGCTGCCACAACCACCGCAGTCACTGGCTCGGTATCACCAGCGAATCGCACACGAACCTCAGTAGCACCTTCAACAACATGGGCATTGGTCAAAATTTCACCGTCACTTGTGACGACCACGCCAGTGCCGGTGGATTCGCCCTCGCCCATCCCCCCGTTAACAAGACTTGAGATCGTCACCACGCTGTTGGCCAGCCGTGTTGCTGCTGCAGCAACACCAGTGATCTGTGCCGAGTCATCCGTTGACACCACTGGTGCGGCAGTCACCTGGGTATACGGCTCGGTGTTGGTCGAAGAATCAGAATCAATCTGCGTAGCCAGCACCCCGCCAATCAGACCGGCGGCGAATGACACAACCACCCCAATGGCCACAAAACGAATCAAACGTGAGCGACGGCCACGGCGAGCATTGTCGGTTTGTTCAGCGACTTCCATCGGCGGTGGCGGTGGAAACACGAAACTCATGACCCAGTTCTATCGGTTAGTGCATCACCTCGTGCCACAAGGGCAAGTGAATCTTGCCAACTTCTTACGCCAAAAGGCGCTAGTTCATCTTGATTTCGATGTCAACGCCGGCGGCAATTTCGAGGCGCTGCAGCGTCTCGACCGTTTTGGCGTTGGCATCAACGATGTCGATGAGGCGCTTGTGAATGCGCATCTCAAAGTGCTCGCGTGAGTCTTTGTCGACGTGTGGGCCGCGAATCACGGTGTAACGATGCTTGTCCGTAGGCAGTGGAATCGGGCCGCGCACCGTTGCTGCTGTACGCACGACGGTCTCGACGATTTTTTTCGACTCACTGTCAAGCACGACATGGTCAAACGCCTTCAGGCGGATACGAATCCCCTGTTTTTGTGCCATGGTCGTGCCCCGTTACCTTGTGGCGCTTACTTCAGGATCTTTGTGACGCGTCCGGCACCAACGGTGCGGCCACCTTCACGGATCGCAAAGCGCAGACCTTCGTCCATCGCGATGGGCTTGCCGAGTTCGACCGTCATAACGACGTTGTCACCAGGCATCACCATTTCGGTGCCGGCTGGCAATTGCACGGTGCCAGTCACGTCGGTGGTGCGGAAGAAGAACTGCGGACGGTAGTTGTTGAAGAACGGCTTGTGACGGCCGCCTTCTTCTTTCTTCAAGACGTACACCTGACCTTCGAAGTTGGTGTGCGGCGTGATTGAGCCCGGCTTGCAGAGCACTTGACCGCGCTCGACGTCTTCTTTCTTGGTGCCACGCAACAGCGCGCCAATGTTGTCGCCTGCTTGACCTTCGTCGAGCAACTTGCGGAACATTTCCACACCCGTGCAAACGGTCTTTTGGGTGTCGCGCAAACCGACGATTTCAATTTCGTCGCCGGTGTTGACTTTGCCCTGTTCGACCTTGCCGGTGACGACGGTGCCACGACCAGTGATCGTGAACACGTCTTCGATGGGCATGAGGAACGGCTTGTCGAGCTCGCGCTTGGGCTGCGGGATGTAATCATCGCAGGCCTTCATGAGCTCCATGATCTTGTCTTGCCAGGCTGCATCGCCTTCGAGGGCCTTCAAGGCCGAGACGCGCACCACTGGTGTGTCTTTGCCGGGGAACTCGTATGACGTGAGCAAGTCGCGCACTTCTTCTTCGACCAAGCCAAGCATGTCTTCGTCGTCAACCATGTCGCTCTTGTTCAGAGCGACCACGATGGACGGCACGCCGACTTGACGAGCAAGCAGCACGTGCTCGCGGGTCTGGGGCATTGGGCCGTCGGTGGCGGCAACCACGAGGATTGCGCCGTCAACCTGAGCGGCACCGGTGATCATGTTCTTGATGTAGTCAGCGTGACCCGGCATGTCGACGTGGGCGTAGTGACGGTTCTCGGTCTCGTATTCGATGTGCGCGATGGAGATGGTGATACCACGCGCTTTTTCTTCTGGTGCTTTGTCGATTTGGTCGAATGGGGTGTACTCGGCAAGACCTTTGCTGGCCAGCGTCTTGGAGATCGCTGCGGTCAGTGTGGTTTTGCCGTGGTCAATGTGACCCATCGTGCCGATGTTGACGTGGGGCTTGGTGCGCTCGAATTTACCCTTCGACATTGCTGTTTCTCTCCTGTGTTGCTGTTTCTTTGATGAGACTTGTACTTGCTATTCCCCGCGCACCCGTTTGACGATCTCTTGCGAGATGGCCTCTGGTACCTGCTGGTACGAGTGGAATTGCATCGTGTACGTTGCTCGCCCCTGGGTGCGAGAACGCAAATCTGTACTGTATCCGAACATTTCTGAAAGCGGAACCTGCGCACGAACGTTTTGGAAATTTCCATTGGCTTCCATGCCCTCAATACGGCCACGGCGGCTGGAAAGGTCACCGATTACGTCACCCATGTGGTTTTCGGGGGTAACGACCTCAACGGCCATGATGGGCTCCATCAGCACTGGACGTGCCATTCCGGCAGCTTTTTTGAACGCCATTTGACCAGCGATTTTGAACGCCATTTCGTTGGAGTCCACGTCGTGATACTGGCCGTCAACGAGGCTGACTCGCACGTCAACCGTTGGATATCCGGCCAACACACCATTGTCGAGCGCCGCCTGAATGCCTTGATTGGTTGGCTGGATGTATTCACGCGGAATACGCCCACCCTTGATGTCGTCGACGAATTCGTAACCCTTGCCTGGGTTTGGCTCGACCGTAATTTTCACCACGGCGAACTGACCCGAACCACCCGACTGTTTGATGTGGCGATACTCGACGCTGTCGACGGTGCGGGTCACTGTTTCGCGATACGCCACCTGTGGCTTACCGACGGTGGCATCCACACCAAATTCGCGCTGCATACGATCAACAAGAATTTCAAGGTGCAACTCGCCCATTCCTGAAATTACGGTTTGGCCAGTCTCGTGGTCGGTGCGGACGCGGAACGTTGGGTCTTCATCCGACAACGACTTGAGGGCCTTGCCCAACTTGTCTTGGTCGTTCTTCGTCTTTGGCTCAATGGCCACGTGAATCACCGGGTCGGGGAAGATCATCCGCTCCAAAATGATTGGGTTCTCGCGGTCGCACAGAGTGTCACCCGTGGTGACTTCTTTGAACCCGAGACCTGCGACGATGTCACCAGCGCGCGCCACATCGACGTCTTCACGTTGGTTCGCATGCATCAACAGCAGGCGGCCGACGCGTTCACGCTTTTCTTTCACCGAGTTGTACAACTCTTCGCCTTTGGCGATCTTGCCTGAATACACGCGGAAGTAGGTGAGCTTGCCGAATGGGTCGGCAACGATCTTGAAAGCGAGCGCAGCAAACGGTGCATTTTCATCCGCTTCGCGGGTCAATTGTTCGTCACCCTTGATGTTCGTGCCCTCGGCGGGTGGGATATCCATCGGTGACGGCAAGTAGTCGACGATGCAGTCGAGCATTTGTTGCACGCCTTTGTTCTTGAACGCCGAGCCACACATGACTGGCACGAAACTGAACGCCAGGGTGCCGGTGCGAATTGCCAGACGCAAATCGTCTTCGCTCAAATCACCGTTGGCCAGATAACGCTCCATCACTTCTTCAACTTCGCCGGCAGCCAGCTCGAGCAATTCAGCGCGATACTGCTTGGCTTTTTCTACGTAATCGGCCGGAATCTCTGACTCGAAGTACTTCGAGTCTTTGTCATCGCCATCCCATTCGATGGCCTTCATCTTGACGATGTCGATGATGCCGCGGTACTCCTGCTCGCCGCCCAAAGGCAGCTGAATGACGGCCGGAACGGCCTGCAAACGATCTTTGATCATGTCGACGGTGCGATAGAAGTTGGCGCCGGTGCGGTCCATTTTGTTGATGAAGCACAAGCGTGGCACCTTGTATTTATTGGCCTGGCGCCACACGGTTTCGGTTTGTGGCTCGACACCGGCGACCGAGTCGAACACGGCTACTGCGCCGTCCAGCACGCGCAACGAGCGCTCGACTTCGATGGTGAAGTCCACGTGACCTGGGGTGTCGATGATGTTGATGCGATGCTCGCGCCACATGGCGGTGGTGGCAGCTGCAGTAATGGTGATGCCGCGCTCTTGTTCTTGCGCCATGTGGTCCATGATCGCTGCACCTTCGTGCACTTCGCCGATCTTGTAGGTCTTGCCGGTGTAATACAACACGCGCTCGGTCGTGGTCGTTTTGCCAGCATCAATGTGGGCCATGATGCCGATGTTGCGATACTGCCCGAGTGGAAACTCTCTTTCAGACATGGGGAAATACTCCGTGCGTTGCCTAGTGGGGGTTTTGATTTACCAGCGGTAGTGGGCGAAGGCCTTGTTGGCTTCAGCCATCTTCTGCATGTCTTCGCGCTTTTTCATCGACGCGCCAACACCATTGGACGCATCCATCAGTTCATTGGCCAAGCACTCGGCCATGGTCTTTTCACGACGACCACGCGAATTGTCGACGACCCAGCGAATCGCCAAGGTCATAGAGCGACGCGGTTTGACTTCGACCGGCACTTGATAGGTGGCACCACCGACACGACGGCTGCGCACTTCGAGTGGCGGCTTGACGTTGTCGAGTGCTCGCTTGACGGTGGCCAATGGCTCGGTGCTGGTCTTTTGTTCGATCAGCTTGAGTGCGCCGTAAACGATTTGTTCGGCGGTGCTCTTCTTGCCGTGCAACATCACCTTGTTGACCAATTGCGTGATGAGCGTTGACTGGAATACTGGGTCGGCGACCAATTCGGCGCGGACTGTTGGGCCTTTGCGAGTCATGGTGCTACTTCGATCGCTTTGCGCCGTAACGGCTGCGGGCTTGCTTGCGGTCTTTTACACCCGATGCATCAAGCGCACCACGAATGACCTTGTAGCGCACACCTGGCAGGTCGCGCACGCGGCCGCCACGCACGAGCACAATCGAGTGCTCTTGCAAGTTGTGGCCTTCGCCTGGAATGTAGGCAGTGATTTCGATACCGCTCGTGAGGCGCACGCGGGCAACTTTGCGCAATGCCGAGTTGGGCTTTTTAGGAGTGGTGGTAAACACGCGCGTGCACACGCCACGACGCTGTGGTGAACCCTTCAAGGCGGGCGTCTTGGTCTTTGACGACTTCGAGCTGCGACCTTGGCGGATCAGCTGTTGGATAGTTGGCACGCGAACCGAATGCTTTCTTTCGTAGAGATGACTAAAACGACTTCTGCCCCGCTGCTACAACCGTGAACGGCTGCGACTAGCGAGCGCTCCAGCCTATGGGGCTGCCCGTCATGTCGCCAACCCCCAGGTATGTAAAGGCCAGCCATGTAATGACAAGACACGTAACGACTGGGCGTGTTACGACTGGGCCTATTACCACCCAGTGTGTTTCGGCTGGGGGGACTACAAGGCTTCGGTGTCGTCAGCTGGCTCGTCGAACTGCGGTTCGGCTGCCACATGATCGCCAGATGGCAACGATTCAGCACCGCTGTGGTCGGCCACGCTCACCCCGAGCACCGATTCCACATCGCTGGCATCCAACTCGCTCGCCGAGCGGGCTGGCGCGGCGAATGCGGCTGGATCAACTTCGATGCCTTCGTCGCCCTCGGTCGTGTGCGACTGTGCACGCACGTACCCCGGGTAGTCGATGCCGAACAAGTTGTAGGCGTCCATGCCCGTACCTGCTGGGATGACTTTGCCGATGATGATGTTTTCTTTCAGGCCGATGAGCGAGTCGCTCTTGGCGTCGATGGCAGCTTCGGTAAGCACGCGAGTCGTTTCTTGGAACGATGCCGCCGACAACCACGAATCCGTGGAGATCGCTGCTTTGGTGATGCCCATCAATTCGGGGCGACCCTCAGCAGTGCGCTTGCCTTCTTTGGACAAACGCTCGTTGGCCTCACGCAGTACGCGGGCATCGATTCGCTCGCCGGGCAAGAACGGTGTGTCACCTGGATCTTGCACGATGTAACGACGCGTCATTTGACGCAGAATCAATTCGATGTGCTTGTCGTGAATGGCTACGCCTTGGTCGCGATACACGCGCTGCACTTCTTCGACGATGTACGCCTGTGCGTCGCGGATACCACTGATTTCGAGCAGTTCCTTGGGGTCAATTGGCCCGTCGGTGAGCAGCTGTCCGGCAACGACGGAGTCGCCGTCTTTCACCTTCAATTTGCTGCCCAGCGGCAAAACGACCGGCACTTCGGTGCCACTGTCATCAATCACGTTGACAACGAGGCCCTTGCTGTCGTCGGCGCCGATGCGCACCACACCAGTGGCGCGGGCCAACGATGCCGAACCGCGTGGGTGACGTGCTTCAAACAGTTCCACGACTCGCGGCAGACCACCGGCGATGTCTTTACCAGCGACACCACCCGTGTGGAAGGTACGCATGGTCAACTGGGTTCCAGGTTCACCAATTGACTGAGCTGCAATCACGCCGACTGCTTCACCCAACTCAATTTCGTTACCCGTGGCCAACGAACGGCCGTAGCACTTGGCGCAAATACCGTTCTTGGATTCGCACGTGAGCACCGACCGCACGCGCACGCGCATGATCTTTTCGTCCTCGCGCAACATGGCCATCTCGGCGTCGCCGACGATGCTGTTGCGAGGCAATACGGTGCCATTCGACAGGGTCACGTCGGTGTGCAGAGCGCGGCCAAACAGGCGTGTTTCCAGCCAGTTTCGCTTGTTCGGGGTATCAGCGGTGACGTCTTCCACCCAAGCGCCTTGGCTGGTGCCACAGTCGTCTTCGCGCACGATGAGTTCTTGCGCAACGTCGTGCAGACGACGGGTCAGATAACCCGAGTCAGCAGTACGCAACGCGGTGTCGACCAAGCCCTTGCGCGCACCAGGAGTGGCGATGAAGTATTCGAGCGTTGCCAAACCTTCACGGAAGTTGCTCTTGATTGGGCGCGGGATCATGTCACCACGAGGGTTGGCCACGAGACCACGCATACCGGCGATCTGGGTCAACTGCGTCATGTTGCCACGCGCACCTGAGCCGACCATCATGTCGATGGGGTTGAACTTGTCGTCTTTGAATGCCTGTTGCATCGCGGCCATGACTTCGGCTTTGGCATCCGACCAGATGCGTACTTCTTGTTGACGACGCTCCTGGTCGGTGATGATGCCGCGGCGGAATTGGTTCTCCACCTTTTCGGCTTTGTCTTCGTAGCCCTCGAGAATTTGGGCCTTGTTGGTAGGGGCCTTGATGTCGTCGATGGAGAACGTAAGACCGCTCTTGCTGGCATAGCGATAGCACAGCGACTTGATGCGGTCGAGTGCAACGGCAACAACTGCTTTTGAAAAGTGGTCGCTCAGGCGTTCCACGATTTCGGACAACGCCGACTTACCGAGGGCCTTATCGATGTGGCCGAAGCGAGCAACGTAGCCATCTGGCAACGCTTCTTCGAGAATCAAACGGCCTGGTGTGGTGTTCAGCGGCTTGGTGACGGTAGAGCCGTACCAAACAATCGACGAGTGCAGCGTTACGTAGTTGTTGTCGAGCGCGTTTGTGAGCTCGGACATCGTGCGGTAGGCACGACCCTCGCCTTCTCGCCCGTCGATCTGCTGGGTGAGGTAATAGCCACCGATGATGAGGTCTTGGTTTGGCGCCACGATCGGACGACCCGATGCAGGCGACAACAAGTTGTTGGCCGACAACATGAGCACGCGTGCTTCGGCTTGGGCTTCAACCGACAACGGCAAGTGCACTGCCATCTGGTCGCCGTCGAAGTCAGCGTTGAACGCGGTGCACACGAGTGGGTGCAAGTGAATGGCTTTGCCTTCCACCAGCTGTGGCTCGAATGCCTGAATACCCAGACGGTGCAGGGTTGGTGCACGGTTGAGCAACACAGGGTGTTCTTTGATGACTTCTTCGAGCACGTCCCACACGAGAGGGTGACGACGCTCGACCATGCGCTTGGCGCTCTTGATGTTCTGGGCCAAACCACGATCATCCAACTTGCGCATCACGAATGGCTTGAACAATTCGAGTGCCATCAACTTCGGCAAACCACACTGGTGCAAACGCAGTGTTGGGCCGGCGACGATAACCGAGCGGCCGGAATAGTCGACACGCTTGCCGAGCAGGTTCTGGCGGAAACGGCCTTGCTTGCCCTTGAGCATGTCTGAAAGCGACTTGAGCGGACGGTTGCCTGCACCCGTGACCGGGCGACCACGACGGCCGTTGTCGAACAAGGCGTCGGCTGCTTCTTGCAGCATGCGGCGTTCGTTGTTGAGAATGATTTCTGGCGTCGCCAACTCCAACAAGCGCTCCAAGCGGTTGTTGCGGTTGATGAGGCGGCGATACAGGTCGTTCAAGTCGCTTGTTGCGAATCGGCCACCGTCGAGCTGCACCATGGGGCGCAGATCTGGCGGAATCACCGGAATGGCATCAAGGATCATGGCTTTCGGATCATTGACCAAACGGCCTTGATCATCGCGCTTGTTGAACGATGCAACAATCTTGAGTCGCTTGATGGCCTTGGTCTTGCGCTGCGATGACAGCGGCTTGCCCTTGTAGCCATTGGTGATTGCGTCACGCAATTCGATTTCGTCTTTGTGGAAGTCCAAGTTGTCAATCAAGGCCTTGATCGACTCGGCACCCGTGCCACCAGTGAAGTAGTCGGCATAGCGATCAACGAGTTCACGCCACAGGTTTTCATCGTCGATGATCATGCGCGGGTACAGGTCGTCAAGAGTGGTCCACGCGCGATCGAGCAAGTCGATTTCTTCGGTGGTCGTCTTGGTGAGTGATTCGAGATCTTTTTCAATTTGCTTTTGGCGGTTCTTGACCTCGGCATCTTTGGCACCGTCGGCGGCCAACTGGGCCAGTTCGGCGTCAGCGTCTTTTTGGCGCTGCTTCAAGTGCGCATCACGGCGCTTCATGAGCTCTTGGCGATCCTCGAGGTATTCCTTTTCGAGTTCGGGCTTCATTTCATGCAGTTCGTCTTTGTTCACCGAGCTCACCAGCCAGGCCGACAAGTAAATAACTTTCTCCAACTGCTTGGCCTTCATCTCATCGCGTGGCTCGAGGCCGCTGAGCAAGTAGGCCAACCAAGAACGAGTGCCCTTGAGGTACCAAATGTGCACCACTGGTGCGGCGAGTTCGATGTGACCCATGCGGTCACGACGCACGCGCGAACGAGTTACTTCAACACCGCACTTGTCGCAGATGATGCCCTTGAACTTGACTCGCTTGTATTTTCCGCAGGCGCACTCGAAGTCACGGGTTGGCCCGAAGATTTTTTCACAGAACAACCCGTCGCGCTCGGGGCGCAAGGTGCGGTAGTTGATGGTCTCGGGCTTTTTTACCTCGCCAAACGACCACTGACGGATGTCTTGCGCAGTGGCCAAGCCAATGCGCATCTGTCGGAAGTCGTTGACTTCCGTTGCTGGTGTGACTGCGGGTGCTGCCGTATCGGTCATGGTTCTGTTCGTCCTTCTCGTTAGAACGTGTTCTGGCGAAGACGGTCGTCTGCGTCAGAACCGCGCTCGGGGCGGGTGAGGTTGATGCCAAGTTCTTTTTGCGTCTTGTAGATGTCGTCGTCAAGATCGGCCAGCTCCACTGGGCGGCCATCTTCACGCAACACTTCAACGTCGAGACACAAGGCTTTCATTTCTTTCATAAGCACCTTGAAGCTCTCCGGCACGCCTGGTTCGGGCAGGTTGGAGCCCTTCACGATGGACTCGTACACGTGCACGCGTCCGAACACGTCGTCGCTCTTCAGGGTGAGGATTTCTTGCAAGCAATATGCCGCACCGTAAGCCTCGAGTGCCCACACTTCCATTTCACCGAAGCGCTGGCCAC
>JANQZQ010000045.1 GCA_030728545.1 Ilumatobacteraceae bacterium | reverse complement strand
TGCTCTCGCCTGGGTGTACCAGTTACGACTGGTATTCAAACTACGGCGAGCGCGGCGATGATTTCACACAATGTGTACACGCACTTACAAAGGAGAATCAGATATGACTGCAGTCAACGTTGACGACACTGGTGGACTTCTGATTCCATCGCTAAGTGAGCGACGCAAAGCAGTGCTGGCTGGGCGTCGCGCCGACGGTACCCGCATCGGAGTCGACAGTGAACCTGGTCGAATCTTTTATGCAATCTTGCTCAGTGTCACGGTGTTAACGGCCCTGGGGCTGGTCATGGTGTTGTCGGCATCATCGATCGTGTCGGTCAACAATGGTGGCTCGGCATTCACCATGTTTCTTAAGCAGTTGATGTGGGCGTTCTTTGGAATCATCATCGCATTCGGCACGTATCGCATGCCATATCACGTGTGGCAGAAACTCAACAGGCCGATGTTGGCAGTGGTTGTGGCCCTCAACTGTTTGCCGTTCACCCCATTGGGAATCACTGTCAACGGTGCGCGGGCATGGGTGGAGATGGGAATTATTCGCTTTCAGCCGTCGGAACTGCTGAAGTTTGCACTCGTCATTTATATGACCAACATCCTGGGTCGCCGACAGCGTGAACTCACCGACTTTAAACGAACGTTTCGACCTGCCATGTTGGCCTGGCTGGTTGCAGCAGGGATTGCGATGGCGCAGCGCGACCTTGGTGCTGCCATCGTGCTCTCGGGAATCGCATTCACCGTGTTGTACATGGCAGGCAGCCCAGTTCGCTGGATCGGTGCCGCAGCGCTAGCGGCCATGGTCGGTGGGCTTGGCTATGTGCTCACATCGTCGACGGGTATCAGCCGCTGGACTGCGTTCTTGGACATCGAGGGCAACCGTGAGCACAGCGCGTATCAGGTGTGGCAGTCGATGCTGAGTATCTCCAACGGCGGGGTCACCGGTGTCGGGCCTGGTGCGGGCACCAGCAAGTGGGGTTACGTGCCGTTGGCCCACAGCGACTTCATCTTCACCGTTATTGCCGAAGAGTTCGGTTTGGTCGGCTCGAGTCTTGTGATTGGTGGTTTCACGTTGATCACCATGTTGGGTTTCGTTGTAGCGATGCGGGCCCCTGATTATTCGGGCGCGTTGTTGGCTGCAGGTATCACCGTTTGGTTCGCTGTGCAGGCAGTGATCAATATCGGTGGCGTGGTTGGTGCGATGCCGGTCACCGGGCTCACCTTGCCACTCATTTCGTATGGGGGAAGTTCGCTCATGATCACACTTGCCGCCGCAGGATTGCTGTTGAACGTCGCGCGAAAGGTGCAGTAGCACTCGGCTGCATCTGCAGCGCACGGTGGGGTTCGGGTAAGTTTGGTGGCGGCAATGTCTACAACGTCGTCAACAACGTCGTCGACTATGCCGTCGACAATGCCGTCGACAATGCCAGTGTCACCGCGAGTTTTTGCCGTCATCGCCGGTGGTGGCACAGCCGGCCACATCATTCCCGGTCTGGCAATTGCCGAACAGCTCATCGAGCAAGGCCGTGCGCCGCTATCAATTGCATTTGTTGCGTCGCAGCGCCCCAGTGACCAACGCTTGTTGGCTGACAGCCAGCACCCTCGGTTGTTGCTCAATGTGGATGGCTTGCAGCGCAGTATTTCGCCGCGTGCCTTGTGGCGCACTGCTACCGCACTGGTGAAGTTGGTTCTCGCTTCGGCTCAGGCTGGGCGACAGTTTCGCCAGTGGCAGCCACGAGTGGTGGTGAGCGTCGGCGGTTTTGCCAGTGAACCAGCAGTCCGTGCTGCTCGAGCATTGGGAATTCCAGTCGTGGTAGTGAGCTACGACCAGCATCCAGGTTTGGCAACACGCCGCCAGGCACGGCGTGCAGCTGCAGTTGCAGTGGCGTTTGCCGACTCAAAGTTGCCGGGTGCCACACACACTGGTGCACCGGTGCGAGCCGCAGTGCGGCGTCTCTCGCGCAGCACCGCGAGCCACGATGGTGCACGTAGGCAAGCCGCCGAAATGTTTGGTATCGATGCTGCTCGCCGCGTGGTGGTGGTGATGGGCGGTTCACTCGGCTCGCTGGTGGTGAATCGCGCCATTGAGGAGTGGGCCATTGCGAATGCAAATCGGGCTGACGTGGCCATCGTGCATCTGGCTGGCGAGCGATACATGGATACGGAGTTTGCGCTGCCGTCGGGTTCGTTGCTGCAATATGTGCGGCGTGCGGGTCACGACAACATGGCTGATGTCTGGCAGCTGGCCGACATCACCGTGTGCCGCGCCGGTGCCAGCACCGTGGCCGAGTTGGTGTCGGTGGGCTCGGCGGCAATCATTATTCCTTGGGCACAGGCCGCCGATGATCATCAACGCTTGAATGCTGCCTGGTTGGGTGACGCGGGTGCCGCACTGATGGTGGAAGAACACGAATTGGAACACCGCTTTGCCAGTGAGCTCAGCCGACTCGTCGACGATGTCGCCTTGAGCGAACGATTGACTGCTGCGTCACATGCACTTGGCGCGCTGAATCGTTCGTCGGCAATTGGGGCCATCATCGAGTCGGTGGCGCGCTGAGATGTCGAACGAACCCGTGCCACTAACCCGTGCGCACATGCCGCCACGAATTCACATCGTTGGTGTGGGTGGCCCCGGTACGAGCGCTATTGCCATCATCTTGCGCGAGATGGGTGGTGTGGTTTCGGGAAGCGACATGGTCGAGTCGCCAACTGTGGATCGCCTGCGATCGTTGGGAGTAGCAGTCAACGTGCCGCACGATGCTGGTGTGATTGCCGAATGTGAAATCGTCACGCACTCGGCGGCGGTGCGAGAAACCAACGTTGAACTCGTCGCCGCCCGCCAGGCTGGCAAAACCGTTTGGTCACGTGCGCAGATGCTGGGGTGGATCAGCACACAAGCCCGCACGGTGGCGGTGGCTGGCACCCACGGCAAAACCACTACCACCACGCTGCTTACGCTCATGTTGCGTGCCGCCGGGCGCGACCCGGGTTATCTCATCGGCGCCGAGGTTCCCCAACTTGAGTCGAGTGCCCACTGGGGTAGTGATGTTTTTGTCGTCGAAGCAGATGAGAGCGACTCAAGTCATCGAGCAATCGCCCCAGATTCCACGATTCTCACCAACGTAGATACCGATCACCTAGATGAGCACGGTTCGTTTGCCGGCATCGTGGCTTCGTTCGACTCGTACCTCAGTGAAGTTGAAGGCATCAAAGTGGTGTGCGCTGACGATGCCACAGCTCTGCAGTTGGCTCGCCGCCATGGCGCTATCACCTATGGCATCAGTGATGCAACAGCGAGCACAGAGATCAACACAGTTGATGTGCGGGCCACTGATCTGCGTTTCGCCGGCGACGTGAGCCACTTTGTAGCCCACATGGCACAGGGCAGTATTGCCGTGTCCCTTGCCCTGCGTGGCGAACACAACGTGCGCAACTGTCTGGCGGCCTTGGCCATGGCCGTGCAGCTTGGTGTCGAACCCGGCGTTGCTGCCGAAGCCGTGCGCAACTTTGCTGGGGTGCGACGCCGATTCGATCTGCGCGCTACCGAGGGCGGCGCCACCTTCGTCGACGACTATGCCCACCTGCCGGCCGAAATCACCGCCGTGCTGCGCGCAGTGCGCACCGACAACGTTGGATGGAAGCGCGTCGTGGCAGTGTTTCAACCCAATCGCTTCAATCGCATGGCGATGATGTCCGACCAATATCGCGATGCCTTCGTCGACGCTGACGTTGTGGTGATTACCGACATCTACGCCTCGGGTACGGATCGCATTGAGGGCGTCACGGGTCAACTGGTGGTCGATGCGGTGCGTGCTGCGCATCCAACGGCCAGGGTTGAGTGGCTGGCCGAGCGTGCCGACCTGGTGGACTTCGTGGCTCGCGAGGTGCGTGACGGTGACTTATGTATATCGATGGGTTGTGGTGACATCGAGACATTGCCCGACGAAGTCGTTGCCCGTAAGCGAGAATTATCTCGTGGACGCTGACGACACCGACAGCTACGCACGCGAGACGCGAGCCCTCGACCGCCTCGGCATCTTGCTCGGGGCGCGAGTGCAACGCGATGTGAAACTGGCGGCGTACACCACCTACAAAGTGGGTGGTCCGGCCAGCCTGCTCGTCAAGGCACGTTCCATTGACGACCTTCACGCAGTCAGTAACGCCTTGCGCGAAAAAAGGGTTCCGTTGCTAGTCATCGGGCGCGGCAGCAACTTGCTCGTGGCCGATGAAGGCTTCGCTGGGTTGGTGGTGGTGCTTGGCGAGTTTGCCGAACAAATCATCTGGCCCGAGCAACCCGCAGTGCCACGAGTGGTGGCAGGTGGCGCTGTGGCATTGCCGGTGTTGGCCCGCCAAAGTGCGGCGCGCGGTTTGACGGGTTTTGAATGGGGCGTCGGCGTGCCAGGTTCGGTAGGCGGTGGCGTGCGCATGAATGCCGGGGGACATGGCTCAGACATGGCAGCCAGCCTTGAATCGATAAAGATCTTCCACTTATTAAAAGGCATCGTGGCAAATGTTGCGGCCAAAGATGTGGGTCTGCGTTTTCGTGGCAGCGATCTCGAGCCGTATCACGTTGTGATTTCGGCATCGTTTGCTTTGTCGTGGGGTGATCAGCAAGCCAGCGAAGCAGAGATGGCAGAAATTGTGCGTTGGCGACGCGAGCGCCAACCAGGTGGGCACAACGCGGGCTCGGTGTTTGTCAACCCGGCACCAGATGGTGGTTCGGCTGGCGCGCTCATCGATGGTCTTGGCCTGCGCGGCTTGCGCATCGGCACGGCAGAGGTTTCAGACAAGCATGCCAATTTCATCCAAGTTGACCCCGGCGGAAGTGCTGATGACGTCGCCGAACTCATGGCGTTGGTGCGGGCGCGGGTGTTGAGCGAGACAGGAGTTGATCTGCACAGTGAAGTGCGGTTGGTGGGTTTTGACCCTGAAGTGGCGAGTAATGCAGGTGCTCAAGTTGGCGGCACATCCAACAACGCGCCGAACGATTCATCTGGTGGCACACGCCTTGATGCTTTGTTTGGGCCGTTGGTGAGTGACGACAACACGTTGAGCGCCGTTGTGATTTCCCCACCGTTGCCCGACGAAGCGGTAGTCGAGTTGAGTGAGTTGTTCGCCGACACTGGTGCAATCACCCGACCCGACGACACGCCCAGCGTGGCAGATACGAGCCAGACACCCGCCGGCGAGGTGGTTGACATCTCGACTGCGATACAGGCGCGTGAATTGCAACAAGCAGCTGCTGGTGAGCCAGTCGTGATTGATGATGCTCAACATTTGTTGCCACATGAACGCAGCGAAGCAAGCACTGGTGTAAGTGGAGCCGTGAGCACATTCGCAAACACAGCCGCGCTCGGTGACGTGATTGTTGATGACCGCATCGGTCGTCGCACATGGTGGAAGCGTGTGCCGCGTCTGCGTGTGTCGCCGTTGGTGGGCTTTGGCGTCCTCATCGCAGTGTTTTCGTTGACACTCGTGATTTTGGCGTCACCGCTATTTGCCGTGCGACAAATCGACGTCACGGGCGTGACATATTCCGACCCAGCATTGTTGAGCAATGTAGGCGACTCGCTGCGCGGTGCGAGCGTCTTCACTGCCGACTTAGAGGGTGCTCAGCGTCGGCTGGAAGGCGATCCTTGGGTGCGTCAAGCGCGACTCAATTGGTACCTACCCAATCGAGTAGTGATCGAAATCGAAGAGCGCCGCGCAGTGGCCTGGTTCGTCGGGGTAGACAATCGCGCCAGGGTGCTTGATATCGATGGGCGAGTGCTCGAGGTGTTGGATGGCCAGCCCACACAGTTCATGAAAATAGAAGGGGTTGGCCCAAATCTGCCGCCCGGCACCGTCACCACCTTGGTGTACCAAGCCGCAGCCCAACTGGCGAATTCACTGCCAGCCGACCTCCTGCCCCAGGTGCGGCACGTTTTTGTCGATGGCCCCGAGGCTTTGGGAATAACTCTGAAAAAAGGCACGATTATCACGCTTGGGGCTCCGGTGGATGTGCGCAACAAGCTCACCCAGGTCATGGTCTTGCTCACCCAGCAGGATGTCTCGTTCATCGCTGCCATTGACGTGTCGTCTGGACAACCAGTCATCGCCAACGAGTAGTGTGCCTGTAGTAAAGGTTGAGCCTCATGCTCAACTTGGGGGTCAGACACATATGCCAAGTAACTCACAAAATTCACCGATCGCTGTCATCAAAGTGGTGGGTATCGGTGGTGGCGGCGTCAACGCCGTGAACCGCATGATCGACGCTGGTTTGCGCGGCGTCGACTTCGTTGCGATCAATACCGACGCACAAGCACTCATCATGAGTGATGCGAGCTACAAAATTGACATCGGTCGCGAACTCACCCGCGGTCTCGGTGCAGGCAGTGACCCCGAAGTTGGTCGCGAAGCAGCAGAAGCACATCGTGACGAAATCCAAGAACATCTCGCTGGCGCCGACATGGTGTTCATCACCGCCGGCGAAGGTGGTGGCACCGGCACCGGTGCAGCACCCGTAGTGGCCGAGATCGCAAAAGCTGAAGG
>JANQZQ010000044.1:32963-33715 GCA_030728545.1 Ilumatobacteraceae bacterium | reverse complement strand
TGCGTGCCCATTTGGCGCGCCACTGCATGGTGCGACCGCAACGCTCACACACTTTGTCCGCCGGCTCAGCCATCCAACCGCCAGATGGTGCCGGAAAGAGAGAGCACGAAGACGGTCTCGCCGGCGCGCACGACGGCCGCGGGGGAGTCAACGTTGTCAAAGTGCAGCACCATCTCGGGTGCAGCGGTGTCGGTGGCAATCGACCACACGCGACCACTGCAGTAATCGGCAAATATGTATCGCCCGCGCAATGCACCGTCAACGGCAACTGCACCACCGCTCACCGAGCAGCCGTTGTCGCCATGTTCGTAGGCAACAACCGGTGGCGTGTGCGATGGGCTCGATTGATCGCTATTGAAGCGATCATTTGCCTCGTATGCGCTCCATCCAAAGTCGACCACACCAGTAACACCGTTCAACGAAGCAACACCGTCAAGCACGCTCACTTCTTCCCACTTGTTCTGCCCGACATCGGCCAGCCACAGACGGTCGTCGTACAAATCCACACGCCAGGGGTTGCGCAAACCCTTGGCCAACACCGTCACCGCACCATCGCGCGGGTCAATGCGCAACACCTTGCCGAGCAACGACGAGTCGTCAAGCGACACACGCAACGGGTCGTCTGCCGAGCCGCCGTCACCCATGGGCACCAGCAACGTGCCGCTGGGTTCAACGGCTATGTCGCCGGCGTTGTGGTTGCGAAATGGTTGATCGATCGTGAGCAAAGTTTGCAGTGAGCCACGGTCAAACAC
>JANQZQ010000044.1:31189-32953 GCA_030728545.1 Ilumatobacteraceae bacterium | reverse complement strand
CCCCACGCTCATCAACCGCTAATGACGCAATCGTCGTTGCGCCATTGCGGTCGGTGTAGTTGAGATAGGCAGTCGTGCCGTCAGACGAAAATGCCAAGCCAAGCAACCCACGCTCACCATCGCCGTCGGTGAGGTCAGAGATATCAAGCACTGCTGCTGATTCGAACGTGCCATCAACGAAGCGATGAATGGTGCCGACGCGCGAGACGAAATACACCGCTTCGTCACCACTGCGAGATGCGGCATCAACGGGTTGATCCAGTGCGCCGATATCCACCAGAGAAACTTGTGAGGCCTCGCCAGACGACTCTGCAGTCGCCGGAATCGCCGGAATTATCTCTGCATTACCGGGGGCAGCCGGTGCCGTGGCTTGGTCAACACCGCAAGCAGTAAGCACTACGAGCAGCGCACCGAGTGCCAAGCGCTGCATATCAGGACTCCGCCGAGTTGAGCCCCTCGAGCAGCGTGTTCCAACCAAGCACTGCACACTTGATGCGTACGGGGTATTTCACCACGCCTTGCAGTGCTTCGATGTCACCAAGACGAATGTCGGTGGGGGTGGTGCCGTCATCTTCTTCAATAGTCATGAGTTGTTTGAATCGGCGGGCTACGGCGCGCACATCAGCAAGCGACTTGCCTTTCACGATTGCCGTCATCATCGACGCCGATGCCTGACTGATTGAGCAGCCGTGGCCGCTGAAGCGCACATCTTGCACGATGCCATCGGCGACGTTGAGGAAAATTTTGATCTCATCACCGCACAGCGGGTTGGTGCCCTCGGTGCAGGTGGCGGGCGGTGGCAACTCGCCTTTGTTACGTGGCGTGCGGTAGTGATCGAGAATCACTTCGCGGTAGAGGTCTTCGAGGTTGCTCATTGCTGACCTAGAAAATACTGCTTACATCGCCGAGTGCCTCGACTAAGGCATCCACATCGGCTTCGTTGGAATACAAATACATGCTGGCGCGTGCCGTGGCGTTGGCCCCGATGAGGCGCATCAACGGTTTGGCACAGTGGTGCCCGGCGCGCACGCATACGTTGTGTTGGTCGAGCACCTGGCTCACATCGTGCGGGTGCACGTCGCGAAAGGCAAATGAAAACGTGGCACCCCGCAACTCGGGGTTGGTTGGCCCGTGAATCGTGATGTCGTCGCCGTAGCGCTTGGTGAGTGCGTTGTAGGCATAATTCGTGAGTTCAATCTCGTGGCGGCGTACTTCGCTCATGCCGATGCCATTCAAGAAGTCCACTGCGGCACCCAAGCCGATGACTTCGGCGATGGGTGGCGTGCCAGCTTCAAACTTGTGGGGAAGTTCGGCATACGTAAAGCCATCAAGGCTGACCTCACTGATCATTCCACCGCCACCGAGGAACGGCGGCATCGCCTCGAGCAACTCTTCGCGCGCCCACAACACCCCAACTCCTGTGGGCCCACACATTTTGTGGCTGCTGAAAGCAAGCATGTCGGCACCCATGGCCTGCACGTCGGTTGCCATGTGAGGCACCGACTGGCATCCATCAACGATGGCGATTGCACCAGCGGCGTGTGCTGCAGCGCAAAGTTCGCGCGTGGGGTTGATGGTGCCGAGCACATTCGACATTGAGGTAAACGAAAATGCTTTCACGCCCCGCAACAGCTGATCAAGCGACGACAAGTCGAGTTGAAAGTCTTTGGTGAGTGGCACCCAGCGAATTTCGAAACCATTTTCTTTGGCCAGCATTTGCCACGGCACGATGTTGGCGTGATGCTCCATGTGCGTGAGCAAAAT
>JANQZQ010000044.1:0-31089 GCA_030728545.1 Ilumatobacteraceae bacterium | reverse complement strand
CAGTTGGGCTTGTGCGACGAGTTGGCACTATCTAAATAGTGCACCGGCTTGCCGTTGATGTGTTTGGCGAGCATCGGAAACTCGCGCCGAATGGCCGCAACGTCGAGGCTCATTTGGGTTCTCCGCGGAACGAGTCGTAACCCGCACCCTCGAGTTGAACGGCAAGTTCCATGCCGCCCGACGCCACGATGCGACCATCCACCAACACGTGCACGAAGTCGGGCTGCAGTTCATCGAGCAGTCGTTGGTAGTGCGTGATAACCACGATGCCAAGTTGCGGTCGCAAGGCACGCACTTCGCGGATGCCCTTGGCCACGATGCGCAACGCGTCAATGTCAAGGCCCGAGTCGGTCTCGTCGAGAATCGCCAAGTCGGGCTCGAGCATTGCCATCTGCATAATTTCGTTGCGCTTTTTTTCGCCACCCGAAAACCCCTGGTTGAGGTGACGGTCGATGAACGCCGAATCCATGCCGAGACGCTTCATCCAATCCATCGCGGCTAGCCGCAATTCGAGAATCGACAAGTCGATGCCTTTGCGCGCTGACAACGCCTGACGCAAAAACTGCAACACCGACACCCCAGCAATCTCTTGCGGATACTGAAAACCTAAAAAGATGCCCCGCTGGGCACGTTCGGTAGTGGACCATGTGGCAATGTCGTCACCTTTGTATGCGATGGTGCCACTTGTTACTTCATACGCAGGTGAAGACAGCAGTGTGCTCGCCAACGTGGATTTGCCCGAACCGTTGGGGCCCATGATGGCGTGAATCTCGCCTTCGCGCACGGTGAGGCTGAACCCGCGCAAGATGTCGTGGTCGCCTTCGATGGCCTTGGCGTGCACATCGGTGAGGCGCAATAATTCGCGGGCATCAACGACGGTAGGTGCGGCCTCGCTCACCTCCGCAACGCTATTCGCACAGGGCAATTTCCCCTACGCCGATAGGGGAAATTGGCAGGTGGCATAGCGCACGCCCCGCTGGGTAGAGATGGGTGTGGTCAGGCGTGGCCCAGTATGACACCTGTGACTCACCAGCCGCGGGTGATCCACGCATCCAGTTGCGGGCGTTCGGCCCCAATGGTGGTGTCGCTGCCGTGCCCAGGCAACACCAAAGTGGTGTCAGGAAAAGCAAACAACGACTCGCTAATCGAAGTGATGATGGTGGGGAAATCGCCGCCATCGAGTTTGGTGGCGCCCGGGCCGCCCGGAAACAGCGTGTCGCCAGTGAACAACAGCGGAGTGTCGGCAACCTGAAAACAAATCGAGCCCTCGGTGTGGCCCGGGGTGTGAATGGCGTGCAAGCGCAAGCGTCCGACTTCGATTACTTCTTTGTCATCGAGAAACACGTCGTAGCCGACGTCCTTGAGTCGCGGTGCCTCGAGCGCGGTGACAGCAACTTCATAGCCCGCTTCGCGCATGGCTGCCACGGCCTGAATGTGGTCCCAGTGGCCGTGGGTTTCGAGCACTCTGCGCACGCCGAGCGCGTCGCACAACTCAAGTAGCCGTTCGTGTTCGTTGGCTGCATCGATCAACACTGCTTCACCGCTGGCCCGACAGCGCACCACGAACACGTTGTTCTCAAAGGGCCCGACCACCACTTTGTGCACTTCGACATCGGCGTTCTGCCAGTGCAGGGTGCTCATGGCGCCAAGTCTGGCACGGGCTAAGAAACCCAGCGATATAGGCGAGAAAAGGGCGTTTGGGCCTCCGATTGGCGATTTTGGCCGCTCGTGCGACAGTATGCATGGCATGAACTTTGCCTTTACCGAAGAACAAGAAGAACTCCGCAAGACCGTCCGCGCCTTCCTCGACTCCAAGTCGCCAGAGACAGCCGTACGCACACAGATGGAAACCGAACAAGGTTTCGACAAAGCAGTGTGGGAGCAGATGGGCTCACAGATGGGCCTCATGGGTTTGCACATCCCCGAAGAGTTCGGCGGCATGGGATTTTCTTACGTTGAACTTGGCGTCGTGCTCGAAGAAATGGGTCGCGCGTTGGTGTGTGCCCCATATTTTGCAACTGTGGTGTTGGCAGCCAACACATTGCTGCAAAGCGGCGACGATGCAGCCAAGAAAAAGTATCTGCCAGGCATCGCTGCTGGCGAGACCATCGCCACGCTGGCATCCACCGAGCCATCAGGCAAGTGGGATGAAGCCGGCATCACGATGGCAGCCAAAGGTTCGGGTGCAAAGTTCACGCTTGACGGCACGAAAATGTTCGTCATCGATGGCCACACCGCATCGCTGATCCTCGTGGCTGCTCGCACAGCCAAGGGCGTGTCGCTGTTTGCTGTCGACGGCAACGCCAAGGGTCTCACCCGCACTGCACTTTCCACCATGGATCAAACTCGCAAGCAAGCCAAGTTGGAATTCAAAGGTGTCGAAGCTGAACTGATTGGAACCGAAGGCAAGGGCTGGGAAGTGTTGAGCAAAGTGTTCGACCTTGCTGCCGTGGCTCTTGCTGCTGAGCAAGTTGGTGGAGCACAAAAGGTGCTCGACATGGCGGTGGAATACGCCAAGGTGCGTGTGCAGTTCGGCCGCCCAATTGGTTCATTCCAGGCCATCAAGCACAAGTGCGCCGACATGTTGCTCGAAGTCGAGTCGGCCAAGTCGGCGGCGTACTACGGCATGTGGTGTGCGAGCGAGATGAACGACGAGCTTGCCTCAGTGGCTTCGTTGTCCAAGGCGTATTGCTCAGAGGCGTATTTCCACGCCGCAGCCGAGAACATTCAAATTCACGGTGGTATCGGTTTCACGTGGGAGCACCCGGCGCACCTGTATTTCAAGCGCGCCAAGTCGAGCGAATTGTTGTTCGGTGACCCGGCTTACCATCGCGAGCAACTCGCGCAGCGAATCGGTATCTGAACTCCGTCACGCTGCTCTTCGCTGCGCTGTCGGCGCTGGTGGTATTCGTCATTGCCGCTGTATCGATTGGTCGCGAGGCGCACCGCTTAGATGCCGTGGCCCCGCGGGCCGTTTACATGTTGGATGATGCGGTGGCGTTTGTTGCTGCCCAACTACCGGCCGAGTCGCAAGCACGGCTTACTTTCGATGAAGTGCAACAGCTGCTGGTTGCCCACATGCGTTGGCTGCACGCCAAGGGTTTGCAGCCACGAGATGTGATCGATCGCCCGCAAGACATCGACGACGAATTGGTGGTCAGTGAAGACACCATCACCGCATGGTTGCTCGGCGAGGCTGAGCGCTTGCAGATTGAATTGCTCGACGATGTTGATGCCGTGCGAGTGGTGCAGGCGCACCTGGCTTATTTCGAAGAAATTGGTGCCGTAGGCCCGAGGGCATCTTCGTAGCTGCGCTCGGTGTGAAAGTCGGATCGCCAGACATTGATGAATCGCTGCAGGCGTGGGTTGAAAAACGGGTCGTCATCCAGAATGTCGCCCCAACGACCGCCGAGTTTTGCAACCTCTGTTTCAATCCGCAAGGCAACGCGGGTTTTTGACTCGAAGTGGAAAAACTTGGCATGCGGGGTGAAGATCACCGCATAACCAGCCTGCTGCACCTTGAGAGCAAAATCGATGTCGTTCCAGTTGCCGGGAAACTGTGTGCTGAGCCCACCAACTGCATCAAACACTGCTCGCGAAGTGAGCAAGCACGCAGCGATAACGCTTGATGCTTCACGCTGCACTCGCACATAGTTGTGCGCGCCGCGAGTGTCGGCAGGCTGTGAGCGATACATGTCGGTGGGGTCGGGAGTAAAGACGTGTCCGGCGCTTTGGATGGTGCCATCTTCGAAATAGAGCATTGGCCCCACAATGCCGACCTTGCCATCTTCGAATATTGCCAGCATGGTGGCCAGAGCATCGGGCGAGATGATTTCGGCGTCATCATTGAGCAACAAGATGAACTCGCCAGTGGAGTGGGCAACACCGATGTTGTTTTTTGCAGCGAAGTTGAACGCCTTGTCGTAATCGACAATCAATAATCGGTCGCGACCAATCCTGGCAAGTTCGGCACGCACCTCTGGCGGTGTGGGGGTGTCGGCCACCACGATGAATTCCAAGTTCTGATAGGTGGAACGCTCAATCAGCGTTCGTACCGCGTTGACGACCAGTGGGAAAGTCGCGCCACGCACTTCGGCACTGCTGCCGCGAGTGGGGATGATCACCGAAACTTTTGGCTGTTGCTTGAGCGTGCGCTCCACTCGCACGGCAGGGGTAGCGGGGTCGAGAATCGCCGTTGCTGCGATGCCAGTGCGTTGCAGGTGCGCAGCCACCGCCACTTGGTCGGCAACCGGTAGCAGGTTGGGGTTGGGCGTCACGTTGAAGATGACGGGTGAGCGAAACACCTGCCGCGCCTTTTCGGTCAATCGCAAATTGCGATCGTGCGAGCCTGCGTTGGCGAGCAATTCCAGACCGCCTGCGGCATTCACCACCGAGCGCCGAGCCATGATGAACTCACCGATGTAGTCGTGTGAGCGCAGTCGCTCGGGGGAGAACGAAGGTCGACGCTGAAACGTGGGCAGTGGGTCATCACGTTTGATGGCGTGGCGCGTATCGCCGTACAACACGTCGACCCCGGCCCCGATGGTGGTTGCAATGTGTAGTGAGTCGCGCTCAACAACATCACCCGCGGCAACGAACACCACCCACTCGGCTGACGCGTCATCACCGAGACTGATGCGCCGCCCAGCAAGCTGTTGCAGTGGCGCAGGCCCGTTGGTGAGGTACCACGGGCGACGGGTGAAGCCCAGGCGACGCAGCGATTTGGCGGTTACGGCGAGTGCTTCGGATGATGCATCAGCAGCGTTAGTGACAAACAAAAAACTAGACATTTACTTAGCCAAGCGCTTTTTGACTTGCAGGCGAACGCCCTGAGGAATGTTGCGGTACACGAATCGAATTGGTCGCATCCAATCGCGGTGCACCCAATCGTTGGGTTTTTCACGAAACTTGTATTCATCCACCGGGCGACCGCTGGCCTGCAACACGCGGTGCCGACGAGCAGTCGCAGCCCGCCCGGCTTCGTCGTCAATCTGCTTCCACTGCGCAAGTAGGCGCTGCACTTCGTGATCGTCACGCGGTGAAATCACTGAGATTCCGCTAGATCATCACGTTGAAGCCGGCCATGACGCGTTCGCCAAGTGCAACATCACCCGCAAAGTTGATGCGCGGGTCACCTGATGCAAAAAACTGTCGTCCACAGCACAGCGCAACGTAGGTGTTGCTATCAAGAGTGATGGTGCAAATCGGGCTGCTCGCTGCGGCTACATCACTATCAACATGAGCTGCCTTGCCAGCGTTCGTGGCGATGTGAAACGTGCGCACGACTGGCCCGGTGATGTCGATGCGCACCGTGCTGCCATCTGGTGCTGCGGCCCGTTTGCCCACCACCATGGGTAGCGAACGAGAAAAGCGGCCGATGCTGTGTTGGGCTGCGGGCCCACCTTCGTTGCCAGATTGGTGCAACACACGGCGAATATCTTGCTCGTGTACCCAGGCGTCCATCACGCGAATGTGCAAAAAATCAGCGAATGTGCCGGGGCCAGTCGGTGTCATCATTTCGCGGGCAAAATATTCATCACCTGCGGTGGCGAATGTGTCTCGTCGCTTGGCTTGAATGGCTTGCCACTCGGCAAACACTTCGGCACCCGTGCGGCTGCGTCGCGCGTCAATTTCGTGCTCGTTGAATTCACCGATTGGGTTCTTCACGTGCGTCAAATTCGTGGCGCGGTGGGTGGTGGGTGGTTCACCGTGCAGACCACGTTCAGACGACAGCAAATGCACAACGGTGTCTTGCACAGTCCAGTTGGGGCATTCGGTCATCGTCTTCCACTGGGTTTCGTCGAGCGTGACGAGCAACGAATCGAGCGAAGCCCAGACGTCTTGCAATTGATCAATGAGAGCGGTAGGGCGGGTCATAACGCTGGGTTCTGCACGGTGTTCCACTCACGCGTGCGCAGATATGGGGTGAACGCGTTGCCGATATGGGTGAGGTCGTCAGCCGTCTTGGGCACCTTCAATTCATAAAAGTGTGGGAACTGTGATGCGCCATGCACGATGTCCCACAGTCGTAGCGCATCGTCACCGCTGGGTGCGGGCACGATGACGGGGCCAAAGATGGCGCGACCTGTTTGCGGCACGATGATCGGCACACCGAAACCACCAAGTGCACTCACCGCATGCTCATGGTCGCGTCGCACATCGTCATGCGTGGTGGGGTCGGCGAGGGCTGCTTGCCATGTTTCACTTGGAGCACCGATTGACGCCAACAGTTCGTTAGCAGTGTCGACTTCGTAGGGGCGTCGACCTTCGATATGCAAGGCATGTGCACTGGCCAGATACCAGGCACCGCAAAGATCATTGCTCTGGCGGCGCAACCACGCAGCGACGCGCAACGGTGTCCAGCCGTAGGCCAGCTCGCGCTCCCACGGAAACTTCTTGCCGTCCACGTGGTTGATGACCTCCAGGCTGAAGAACTTCCAATTCACCTGCAGATCAGTCAGCCGTTGTACTTCGCGGATCCACAACGAGGTTTGGTGCGCGTATGGGCACATGGTGTCAAAGTAGAAATCCACTGTCGCCATACCCGAACCCTAGGTTAGATTTATGACGTGGAACGCCCTGGACGTTTTGAACACACCCGTTTTTTGGGCGACAAGCGCACCCAACTGGTGTATGACCTTGACACGTGGACTGACCCCGCCATCATTGACGACATAGTGAACACCAACTCTGGTCTTTGCTTCGGCCCCGACACGCTGCCCGAAGCCCGAAACCGCGGTTATCGGCTCGCTCGCGCGTGAACGGCTCGTTTGCGAGCGGTGCTTGGCGTCTCCAGCGTTATCTGACCACGGGTTCGGCGCGTAGCGGGGCGCGGCCCGCAGTGTTGTTGTGTCACGGGTTTCCGATTGGCCCGCAAGATGCGCGGCACTCGGCAAGTTCGTTTCCCGAACTCGTTGATCGCATTGCCAACGAACTGGGTTGGGCGGGTATGACGTTTACTTTTCGTGGGTGTGGTCTCAGTGAAGGCGACTTTTCGTTGCAAGGTTGGATCGAAGATTTGCGTGCTGCAATCGATCACCTCGTTGCCGAGACTGAACCGACGCAAGTGTGGATGCTGGGCACCAACACGGGTGCGTCACTCGGTTTGTGCGTCGCGGCCGACGACCCACGTGTTGGTGGATGCGCTTTGCTCGGGCCACGCGCCGACTTTGACGACTGGGCCGATCAACCACGACGCTTTCTCGAACACACACGAGAGATTGGCGCCGTGCGCACCCCGTCGTTTCCACCGAACTTCGACGAGTGGAGCCGCGAACTGCGACGCTTTCGACCAGTTGATTCGGCGCGACGTCTGGCACCGCGGCCGTTGCTGCTCATGCACGGCGATGAAGACGAGTTGGTGCCCGAAAGTGACTCGCGTTCAATCGCCGAAGCGCACGGCAGTGCTGAGTTGCACATCATTCCTGGTGGCGGGCATCGGTTGCGTCACGACCCACGGGCGATTGCAATGTTGATTGGTTGGCTCGACCGCCAGCGTTAATGGTTGAGTGCTGCGTGTTTATCTGTCGTAGCCGTCAGGGTGACGCTCGTGCCAGCGATACGCGCTGGAGATAATTTCGCGCAAATCTCTCGTGGCGCGCCACCCTAAAACTGCGCGCATCAACGTGGGGTCGGCAAACACCGCAGCGGGGTCGCCGGCGCGACGGCCGGTGATGTGGTGTGGCAGCGCACGACCCGTGACCGATTCGGTCATCGCCATGAGTTGTTTGACAGAAGTTCCTTGCCCGGTGCCTACATTGCAGATCAGCGACTTGCCACCAGAAGCTAGATAGTCGAGTGCTTTCACGTGGGCATCGGCAAGATCTGAGACGTGCACATAGTCGCGCACGCAACTGCCATCCGCAGTGGGGTAGTCGTCGCCAAACACCTCCAGCGATGTTTGGGCGCCGAACAGCACTTTCATGACGACCGGAACCAGGTTCTCGGTGGCCGACCAGTCTTCGCCCATGTCGCCAGATTCGTGGGCGCCGGCCGCGTTGAAATAACGCAGGCAGACCGAAGTCAGACCCGCAGCATCACTTGCGCCAAGAAAGCGTTCGACGTCGGCTTTGGTTTGGGCGTAGACGCTTTCGGGTCGCACGGGTGCATCTTCGTTAACAGGGGCAGTGTCGGGCGTGCCGTACACCGCAGCCGATGAAGAAAACACAATGCGCGTTACTTCGTTTTCAAGCAGTGACTCCACCAGGCTGATTGAGGCTGCCACATTGTTTTGGTAGTAGCGCAGCGGCTCAGTCATGGATTCGCCGACTGCCTTGTATGCCGCAAAGTGGATGACGCTCTCCACGCGATATTTGCGACACACTTTGCCTACTGTGCGTTGATCAGCGATATCACCCACCACGAGGTCGATGTCATTGAGTGCATCTCGGTAGCCGCGTTCGAGCGTGTCGAGCACCACCACATCGCGCCCCAGCTCGGTGAGCAGGCGGGCAGTGTGCGAGCCGATGTAGCCAGCACCGCCAGTGATGAGGATGGTCATGTGACTAGCGCTTTTTTAGCGGTCGACTTTGCTTGTCGCGATCACGAGCCTTTTCAAGTTGTTTGAAGCGGCGCACTTTGAGCAAGGCTTCAAGCGAATCAATGTCGGCAACCGTGCGCATGCGATGGTCGCCAAACGGTTTAGCCGCTTTCTGCCAACCTTCGGGGGCGATGCCAAAGCGTTTGGCTAAGAGGGCAATGAAGATTCTTGCTTTCTCATCACCGAAGCCGGGCAGCTTTCGCAGTCGGGCATATAGTTCGCTCGCGTCGTCGACGTCTTTCCAGATGTTGGCGCCCTTGTTGGCGTACTGATCGGCGATGATGCCGCACAGTTCGTGAATGCGACGTGCCATCGACGCCGGAAAGCGGTGAATCGCAGGCTTTTCACAGCAGCGTGTAACAAATCGCTCGACATCCATCGCCGCGAACTTGCGGGGGTCGAGATGGCCGAAGCGTTCGGTCAATGTGTGCGGGCCGGTGAACGCCCATTCCATCGGCACTTGCTGATCAAGCAGCATGCCGATGAGCAGTGCCGTGCCGTCTCGCTTCAGCAACCGGTCGGCTTTGACAATGCCCGTCACGTAGAGGTCGCTGGAGCTTTGTTTAGGCATACTGCGGATTGATACTTTCTGGATTTAGACCGTAGTGGGCGATTGCATCAGCGACGAGTTCGGGTTTTAGTTCGCCAGTGCGGGCCAGTGCGTGCAAAGTTGCCACCACGATGTTCGGCATGTCGACTTCAAAGTGACGGCGCAACGCTTCGCGGGTGTCGCTACGACCAAAGCCGTCGGTACCGAGCGGCACGAACAATCGACTTGGCACAAAGCGGGCCACTTGCTCGGGCACGATGCGCATGAAGTCGGTTACCGCCACCACCGGGCCGGCCCCATCGTCGAGTAAGCGCGTTACGTCGGCTTGGCGCGGTGACGAAGTTGGGTGCAGACGGTTCCAGCGTTCAACATCGAGGGCGTTCTCGCGCAAGGTTTTGTACGAGGTTGCCGACCACAGATCGCACGACACATCCCAGCGTGCTGCTAATTCCACCCCTGCGGCTTGCACAGCAGAATGCGCCGAACCAGAAAACACCAGCGTGGCATGGTGCTTGGCGGCCCCGGCATCGCTCAGTTTGTACAGGCCGCGCATAATTTGAGCATCAAGGTCGGCAACTGCCGGGCGGGGTGGCATTGGATAATTTTAGTTGTACAGCGTGATGTAATAAAACACGTCGGTAGGCACTTCGCCGTACATCTCGTGCAATCCGCTGCGCACAATTGCGGCAACTTCGTAGGCAAAAGCCGGGTCGTAGGCGCGACATGGCGGCACGGTGCTGGCCAAGACGAGCGAGTGACCATCTTGATGTTGCAAACCTTCGCCCATCAGCGTGGTGCGCCCGGCGGTGGCGGCGAGCAAAAACCCGCGGGTGCGGGCATCGGCGGCTTGCCAAATCAAATCGCCCACTCGCTGAAAACCAAACATTGAATAAAACGTGTAGAACGGCACCATTTCGATACCGCGTGTGGCATACGCCGTGCCAGCAGCGATGAAACTGGCCAGACTGCCCGCTTCGGTGATGCCTTCTTCAAGAATTTGGCCAGAAGTGGATTCGGCGTAGGTCAACAACAAGTCGTGGTCGACGGGTTCGTACTTTTGTCCTTGTGAGGCGTAGATCTTGAGTTCGCGAAACAGCGAATCCATGCCGAACGTGCGTGCTTCGTCAGGGATGATCGGCACGACGCGTTCGCCGAACGCAGCATCGCGCGCCAAGTTGCGCAACAGGCGCGTGAAGCCCATCGTGGTGCTGACAGATTGCTGGCCGCTGCCTGAATCAAACTCGCGAAACACGTCATCGCTGGGCAGAGTGAGCCGTCGTCGTGCTGTGGCGATGCGCCGTGGCACGAAACCGTCGAGTGCACGTCGGCGGGCAATTAAGTATTGGTATTCAACCGAATCTTCTGGTGGGCGATAATACGGCGCCACTTCGCCCTCGAGCATTTCGTCGGTGATTTCATCGTTGAGGTGTAAACGGTCGCGCAACACACGCAACTGCTCCACGTTCATCTTTTTAATCTGGTGGGTGGCGTTGCGACCTTCGATTTCGGGGCCGAGAGTCCAGCCTTTGACGGTTTTTGCCAAAATCGCTGTGGGGCGACCTGAACCAAGGTTGTCGGACGCGGCCTTGAACGCCGCATACACCTTGCGGTAGTCGTGACCACCACGGGGAAGTGCTTGTAGTTCTAGGTCGGTGAGGTGCGACACCATTTCGCGCAAGCGTGGGTCGGGGCCAAAGAAGTTTTCGCGAATGTAGTTGCCGTCTTCAACGGTGTAGCGCTGAAACTCGCCATCCACCGTGGAATTCATCTTGTTGAGCAGCACCCCTGACACGTCGCGGGCCAGCAGCTCGTCCCACTTCGAGCCCCACACCACTTTGATGACGTTCCAACCTGCGCCACGAAACGTTGCTTCGAGTTCTTGGATGATCTTGCCGTTGCCGCGCACGGGGCCGTCGAGGCGCTGGAGGTTGCAGTTGACGACGAAGACCAAGTTGTCGAGGTGCTCGCGCGAGGCCAGCGAAATTGCACCGAGCGATTCGGGTTCGTCGCATTCACCGTCGCCAAGAAACGCCCACACTCGGCTTTCTGATGTGTCATCCAACTTGCGGTTTTCGAGGTAGCGGTTGAAGCGCGCGTGGTACAGCGCTGTGATTGGCCCGAGGCCCATCGACACAGTGGGGAACTCCCAGAACTCGGGCATCAATCGTGGGTGCGGATACGACGACAACCCCCGGCCGCCGCGCCCAATCTCGCGCCGGAAGTGATCGAGGTCTTCGGCTTCGAAGCGACGCTCAAGATATGCCCGCGCATACACGCCTGGTGCGGCGTGGCCCTGGAAGTACACGTGGTCGCCCGCCTGGCCATTGTCTTTGCCGCGGAAGAAGTGATTGAAGCCAACTTCGTAGAGCGACGCCGATGAGGCAAACGTCGCCAGGTGACCGCCGATGCCTTCGGCCGCGGTGTTGGCACGCACGACCATGACGGCGGCGTTCCAGCGAATGTAGGCCCGAATACGCCGTTCAAGATGCTCGTCGCCGGGAAACCAAGGTTCGTGTTCGGCAGGAATTGTGTTGACGTATGGTGTCGAAACGGTGGCTGGAAAGCTCACCTGGGTTTCACGAGCGCGTTCGAGCAAACGCGACAGCAAGTATCGGGCACGAGTCTTTCCTTGCACGTCGACGATTGCATCAAGCGAGTCGAGCCACTCCTGAGTTTCTTGCGGGTCAGTGTCGGGCAGCTGGTGTACCGAACCATCAAACAGCATGTGGCTATTCTCGCACGACTAAGGTTGCGGCTTGATGACGCCGATATTGCGCACCGTTTACACCGACGGCGCGTGCTCGGGTAATCCGGGGCCTGGTGGGTGGGCATGGGCGATTGCACCACGCGGTGAAATTAGTGACAGTGGCGCCGAACCCGCCACCACCAACCAGCGCATGGAGTTGCAGGCGGTGCTGAGTGCCATGCTCGCGTTGGCACCAGAGCCCGGCCCCATCGAAGTGGTGTCAGACAGCCAGTACGTCGTTAAATGTTTCACCGAGGGCTGGTGGCAAGGTTGGCTGCGTCGCGGTTGGAAAAATAGTCAACGCCAACCTGTGGCCAATCGGGACTTGTGGGAGCCGCTCATCGACTTGGTGCGAGAACGCGGAGACATCACATTTCGGTGGGTGCGTGGCCACACTGGCGACCCCATGAACGAACTCGTTGATGTTCTCGCTGTGGCTGCAATCGAGCGCGTGCGCTAGCGTTCGCCGCCATGGAACTCACCAACTCAAGCGCCATCGTCACCGGAGGAGCCAGCGGCATCGGAGCCGCCGCGGCTCGCATGCTCGCCAAGAAAGGTGCCAAAGTCGTCATCGCCGACTTGCAGGCCGACAAAGGTGAAGCCCTCGCCAAAGAAATTGGTGGAGCCTTCTGCAAAGTTGACGTGACTAACACTCAAGACATCATCAACGCCGTCGAGATGGCCACATCGATGGGCCCGATTCGCGCACTCGTGAACTCTGCTGGCATCGGCTGGGCGCAACGTACTGTTGGCAAAGACGGCACGGTTGACTCAGCCGCCAACCTTGACGCTTTCAAAAAAGTTATTGCCATCAACCTGGTGGGCACGTTCGACTGCATTCGCGTGGTGGGCACTGCAATGAGTCGCAACGAGCCGCTGGCGCACGGCGAGCGCGGCGCGATCGTCAACATTGCATCGGTTGCAGCCTTTGACGGGCAAATTGGTCAGGCTTCGTATTCAGCTTCCAAGGGTGGTGTGGTGGGTATGACCCTGCCCATCGCTCGCGACCTGGCAGCAATCGGGGTGCGCATCAACACTGTGGCACCGGGATTGATTGACACGCCTATCTATGGTCAGGGTGATTCGAGCGAAGCATTCAAGAGCAACCTGCAAAAAGGTGTGTTGTTTCCGCAGCGCCTCGGTGACCCTGACGAACTTGCCTCAATGGTGATGGAGTGCATCACGAACAGTTACATGAACGCCGAGACCATTCGTGTCGACGGCGGCATTCGTATGCCACCGAAATAAACCGTTTTGTCTCGCGCCGCATTCGTAACGCACCGCGACCCGTTCACGCCGTTTGATACGGCACCTGCGACGTCGAATGTCAACGCGGGCTACATCGCACGGATTCCGCATGATGAGATTCTTCCGCAGGCGGTCGGTGACGCATTCCGCCATCGCGTGGGGGTCAAGCCGCTAGAGGTTGATAAGTGGTTCGTGCGCGACGCGGACTGGGAACCCACGTTGGCCATGAAGCGAGCACTGATCGCAGATCGGCGCCACGAGGTGGTGTCGTTTCGCGATGACTGCCACGATGTGGCGCAAGAAGCCGCCGAACTCGTGCTCACGTGGGCAGGCAAGTCAACGAGCCGAACCGGCGTCGACGCACTCGTGGATGCCGCACTCGCCGTGCCTGATGATTTGACTGTGTTGCGATCAGTTGCTGCGGGGGATGCCGAGCAGTTGCCCTTCGTGGCAGGCGTGGTGTGTTCGCCGAGTCGTTGGCGACTGGCCGACAAAATTGGCCACGACATGTTGGCCGTGCACAAACCTGTGGCGCTGTATGCCGAACATATTGGTGCTGCTGTCGACACAACTTTGACCCGACTGTCACCTGACAAGCCGGTGTGGCGGTCAAATTGGACACTCGAAGATCATCCGGCGTTGTTTCAGCCGTTTGCACCGGGGCGACAATTGGTGGATCATCCGTCGGAGTTATGGATTCGCATCGAGCGCGAAACATTGCGTCGTCTGCCACGCACGAATGGTGTGTTGTTCACCATCCGCGGGTTTCAAGAGCCGCTGGCCACCTATGTGCAGCGAGGGCCCGCGGCAATCAGTGCCTTGCGCGAACTTGTAGCGCGTCTGCCTGATGCCGTCGCTCGCTACAAGAGTGTCTACGACTATCGAGCCGCCACCCTCACGTGGCTCGACTCGCTGCTTGCCTAGGTGGTGTAGTCGGCGTTGATGCGCACATAACCAGCAGTGAGGTCGCAGCCCCACACAGTGGCGGAATGTGTGCCCGTGGCCAGCGAAACATGAATGAGCACGTCGGCGCCTTGCATGTAGGCGCTCAGTTGCGCCAAGCCGGCTTCGTCGACACGCTGCGGGTAGACCTCTTGGGTTCCGAAGCGAATCACCACACGTTGCTGATCAATATCGGGGTACTGCGAACACTTGCCGATGGCCATGGCCACGCGGCCCCAGTTGGGGTCGGCACCGTGCACGGCTGTTTTGACCAGTGGTGAGTTGACGATTGTGCGGGCCACGGTGACGGCCTGTTCATCGTCACGCGCCGAGTCGACACGTACTTCAATGAGTTTTTCTGCACCCTCGCCGTCACGGGCAATTTGCTTGGTGAGCGACAGCAACACTTCGTGCAGTGCCGCAGCAAAAGCGGGGGCGTCGACTGTTCCGGCAGTACCGCTAGCCAAACACACGGTGGTGTCACTGGTGGATGTATCGGTATCGACTGACACTCGGTTGAAGGTGTGATCAACGCAATGGCGAAATGCTGCCTCGAGATCAGATTGTGACACCGCTGCGTCGGTGAACACCAACGAAATATGGGTGGCCATGTCGGGCTCGATCATCCCCACACCTTTGGCTACGCCCACGATGCGCGCCGCCGACCCGCTGATGAGTGCCTCGGCAATCTTTGGTCGTGTATCAGTAGTCATGATCGCCCGCGCCACCTGCTCGGCGTCGGTGGTGATGGCAACATCACCGAGGGTTTGTAGACCGGCACGAATTTTGTTCATTGGATACTGCCGACCGATGACACCCGTTGACGCAATCACTAGGTCATGCGGTGACATGTCGTAGTGGGCGGCTACTTGATCGACGATTTCGCGCGCGTTGCGCAAGCCTTCATCACCCGTTGCAACGTTTGAGTTTTTTGACAGCACCACAACGGCGCGAGTGGTGCCGTGCGCTGCCAACTCACGGCTCAATACCACGCTGGCGCCGGCAAATCGACTTTTGGTGTACAGCGATGCACCAACAGTGCCAGGCTCGCCAACCACAACGACAAAGTCGGGCGAGGTGTCTTTGATGCCAAAATTAGCGGTGCGAGCGGTAAAACCCGTTGGCAGTGCAATCATCGTGTGGTCGAAACGTACGCCTAGGAAAATTGCTTCGCCAAATTAAGGAGCGTCTTGCGCATCGCTACTTCGTTGTTCACGATCGCATTCATGGATCGCAAAAACCAGTTGGCCTTATTGGTTTTGTAGTCAAACTGCTCGGTCACCAATGTGCCACCTTCGACCGGCGCCAAAATGTAGCGCCATATGTGGCCGCCGAAATGGCGCCAACCAATCTGTTTTCCTTCTTCGAACTCCACCACGATGTTGGTAATGCGGTAGGGCACATACATTCGCATCGACATCCCGAACTTGGCACCAAGTGACAGTCGCGCCGGGCCGCTCAGTTCGCCGCGCAAGGTGCCCGAGCCGTCGATTTCGCAGTGGCGCTTGGGTGTTGCGAGCAACTCAAAAATCTGTTGCGGTGTCGCCGGCACAAATTGCGATACCGAAACCATCTTGCGAGCCGCATCGTGGGCGGGGGATTCGCTGGTGGGGGAACTTGTCATGCCTACGACGCTAGGCGAGTGCGCCAGCCACCAGTTCGCCACAGCGTCGGCCAGAAAACAGCGCACCTTGTGAAGAGCCCGTATCGCGATGATCACCACAGACGAACACACCATTGCCGAGGGCAATATTGCGCTTGGGGTGAAACGGTGGGCGTTGCTCGACGCCGGCATGAGCAATGCGATATGTGCGTAGATGCACCCAGGCGTCGACCTGCGGCCCCCACCACGCACGCAATTGTGTGCGCGCAACTGCAGCGAGGTCGCCGTCAATCACATCGGGAAGTGCCGCGACCACCAAGTGCTTGCCGGCTGGCGCATAGCTAGACGACACGTTGCTCATTACTGCGGCGTTGAGCACTGGGCCTTTGCCCGTGCCATCAAGGATGACCAATCGCGAATCGGTGGGTGCTTTGTCGGTGGAAAAATACACTGCGCCTGCCCGGCGCGACTCGCGCTCGGGCAACGCAACGAGTTCGCGGGCAGATGGCAAATCGGAGGCAACGATTACCGCGCGACATTCGATGCGCCGCCCATCACTCGTCACCACGGTGCGTCCGTCGAGTGAAGCCACCTTGGTGTTGAGATGCACGAGACCAGGCAGGCGGTCAGCCATCTGGCGCGGCAGTGCGCCCATGCCCAGGCGGGGCACGGCTGCGTCACCGGCACCGAGGCTGCGAAAGATGATGTCGAACATGCGTCGCGATGTGGTGAGCGAAGGATCGAGTTGAATGCCACCGAACAGCGGGCGAAAGAACTGGTCGATGATTGCTTGTGAAAATCCGGCTCGCCGCAGGGCCACAACCGTGGGCAGGTCTTGTCCGCGCAGCAACTCGCGAGGGTCGCCCCGCAATGTGCGCGCGCGCAACAGGGCAATGCGTGCTTTGTCGGCAATGGTGCCGATGGGTGCGCGTGCTGTGCTCAGCAGTGAGCGTGGCGCACGAAACGGGTCGCTCACTTCGTATGAGCGACCGCGCATCATCACGAGTGCACCTGGCGCAAACTTGCATAGGTCGAGTGCGGCAGTATCTATCTGGCGTTGCAGTTCGGGATACGAAGTCAGCAGTGTTTGAAACCCACGATCAAGACGAAAGCCGTCGACTAGGTCAGTGCGAATTCGACCTCCCACATCGTCTTGTGCCTCGAGCACCACCACATTGAGCGATCTGCTGTGTAAGTGGCGTGCTGCAGCAAGCCCGGCCAAACCGGCGCCAATGATGGCGATATCAGCGCGAACGGGGAGTTGGCTCACTGACCCACCGGCTGCGGAGTCATTTTTGCAATAGAGCGCGCAATGCAATTTCCAACGTGGGATGGCTGAACTCGAAACCAGCGTCACTCAAGGCTGCAGGAATCACGCGTTGCCCAGTAAAGAGCAACGCGTTGGCAAGTTCACCGCCAAGCAAAAGTTTTGGCCCGATTGAAGGCACCGCAAGCACGGCTGGGCGGCGTAACACTTTGCCCATCACGGCAGCAAAATGGGCATTCGTCACGGGTGCTGGGGCAGTGAGATTCACCGCACCTTGCAGATTGGCAGTGAGAAGGTATTCGATTGCGGCAACTTCGTCGTCAATCGAGATCCAACTTTGCCATTGGTTGCCGCGACCGAACTTGCCGCCGAGACCAGCGCGGAACAGTGGCAACTGTTTCGCCAGCGCGCCGCCTTTGGGCGACAACACGATTCCAGTGCGCAACAACACCGTGCGCGTGCCGGCACCGATGGCAGCGGCCTCCCACTCTTTGCACACGTCGGCCAGAAAACCGGTTCCTTCGGATGCATTTTCATGCAGCGGCTCGTCACCTCGCGCGCCGTAGATGCTCACACCCGAACCCGACAAAAACACTGACGGCCGTTTGGCAGCGCCAGCGATGACCGAAGCCAAGAGCTTGGTGCTCTTCACGCGACTGTCGAGAATTTCTCGCTTGTACGAATTGGACCACCGCTTGTCGCCGATGCCAGCACCCGACAGATGAATGACGGCGTCAGCGCCATCGATAACAGTGGCATCGATATCGCCGCGAGATGGGTTCCAAGTCGACTCACCTGACTTGGCGGGGCGACGCACCAGTCGCACCACGTCGTGGCCGTGAGCAGTGAGCTGCGGTACGAGAGCCGAGCCAATGAGCCCGCTGGCACCCGAGACGACGATTCGCATGTGGTCAGACTACGCCCGAACCGACTACCGAAAATTACGCAACTGTCGAATTAGGGAATCACGATGGGGATTGATGTCACGACCGTGTTCGGGCGGAAGAGCAATCGGGCCTTGATGGCCAGTGCCGACTGGTTGTGTAGCCACTGCGAACGCAGGCTGGTGACGAACTCTGGAATCACGACAGTGACGATGTCGTCGCTTTGTTCATCGTCGAGCCGATCAATTTCGGTAAGCACTTTTTCGGTCAAGTTGCGATAGTCGTCGACGGGCGACTCCAACTCCAGATTGGGGAAGTGTCGGCGCCACTCGGCAGTTAACGCAGCACCTTCATCGTCGGATCCAACAATGCTTAGCCCCAGGAGTCGATCGGGGCGCAAACTTTCGGCGTACTTCACGGCTTGGATCACCCCGGCATTGATCGAGCCGACCAACACCACCACGGTGTGTGTACGGAAGGGGGCCTTGTATGCGTCGTCAACAGTAAGGAACTGTCGCACACGCGTGTAGTGGCGGCGAATACTTGAGAAGATCAGGATGAGCAGCGGAACAATGACTGCCGGAATCCATGCGCCATCGGAAAATTTGACGGTCACAACCGTGAGGGCAACACCACCAGTGGTGAAAGCGCCGACTGAAGTGAAGACAACACGAATTTTCCAGGTGGGTTCTCGCATTTTGGAGAGACGAACAATCATGCCCACTTGGCTGAGTGTGAAAGCAGTGAACACCCCGACTGCATACAACGGAATGAGAGCATTCGTGATACCACCGAAGGCAATCACCAACCCGATGGCCGCCAGACCGAGAAAGATTACGCCGTTGCTAAAGACGAGCCGATCTCCGCGGTTCGCCAACTGACGCGGCAGGTATCCGTCACGGGCCATGATCGAAGCCAGGCGAGGGAAGTCGGCATAACCAGTGTTGGCGGCAATCAACAGAATGCCGAACGTAGTGAACTGAGTTGCAAAGAAAAAGAAGTTACGCCCCCCGTAGACGTGCTCGGCAAGTTGGGCGATGATTGTTTGAGCGATAAGGCCTTCTTCGTCGCGAATCGGTTCGAGGTGCTGGGCCAAGATGCTGAGACCCAAAAACAGCGTGCCAAGAATGCAACCCAGCAAGACCAACGTTGTCGCGGCATTCTTTGATTCAGGCTTACGAAACGCCGGTACGCCACCGGACAGTGCTTCGATACCCGTCAGCGCCACCGCGCCTGACGAGAATGCTTTCAAGAGGAAAAAGAGTGTGAGGGTTTCGTTGTTGGCAAGTAGTTCGGTTGCGACGGCCCCGCTGTGGTCAATGGGCCCGAGATCTTGAAAGTAAACGCGGAAGAGCCCATAAAAAATCAGCGCCAAGATGCTGAACACGTAGAGGTACATCGGTGGAGCAAATAGAAACGCCGATTCTCGAACACCACGCAGATTGGCGAAGGTGATGAGCAGCACGAGAGCCACACATATCTGCACTCGGTACGGCGCCAAGTCGCTGAACGCAGCGATGACTGCTGCGGTGCCGCTGGTAATGGCCACGGCGACGGTGAGGATGTAGTCGACGAGCATCGAAGCGCCGGCAACCAGCGACGGGTATTTCCCAAGATTTTCTTTGGAAACGATGTAGGTGCCACCGCCGTGTGGATACGCGAAAATTGTTTGGCGATAGCTGTTGATGACAATTGCCAGCAACACCACGACCATGAGTGCGATGGGGACCAAATTGTCGAAAGCGGCTGCACCGATTGCAGCAGCGCCAACAAAGACAATGATGATTTCCTCGGTCGCATAGGCGGTGCTGGAAATTGCGTCACTGGCAAAAATCGGAAGACCGACCCGCTTAGAAAGACGCTGGTGGGCGTCTTCGCTGTTGGCAATGGGTTTGCCGACCAGTCGACGCTTTATACGGGCAAATCCCGTGCGGTTGTCTTTGGTGGTTGGTGCCATGAGCCGACGCTTTCTCGAACACTCGAGTTGCGAAGTACGATGGTAGTTCGTGCACGTCGTCATCGTTGGTTGTGGGCGTGTGGGCGCTACGTTGGCCCGCGAGCTATGTGCTCTTGGCAACACCGTCGCCGTTGTGGATCGTCGGTCGGATGCGTTCCTGCGACTTGGTGACGACTTCGCTGGTCAGACCCTCGTTGGCATTGGTTTTGATCCCGACATCTTGATTGCTGCAGGCATCGAGCGGGCTGGTGCTCTTGCGGCAGTCACCAACGGCGACAACTCAAACATCATGATTGCCCGAGTGGCCCGCGAGCGGTTTGGCATTCAAAGCGTCGTTGCGCGTATCTATGACCCGAAGCGATCCGAGATTTACGAACGCCTCGGCATCGCCACCGTGGCCACAGTGAAGTGGACTGCAGAGCGAATCATGCGCCGCATCATGACCGATCGGCCATCCGTGGAGTGGACCGACCCGAGTGCTGAATTGGTGTTGGTCGAGCGCAATGCCGCTGACGCTTGGGTTGGTGAACGAGCCGGAGAACTTGACCGCGGCTCAGCCAAGGTGGTTGGGTTTCGTCGCTTCGGCAAAGCGCTGCTGGCCAGCGACGATGTGATCGTGCAGCAGGGCGACGTGTTGTACATCGCCGTGCTCAGCAACGAAGTTGCCCAACTTGATGCGTTTTTGGCCAAGGGCCCGGGGGAGCGGCGATGAAAGTAATCATCGCCGGGGGTGGCAGCGTCGGGCGTTTCACAGCGCGCGAGATGGTGAACGCTGGTCACACCGTGACGATTCTTGACAACGATCGCAAAACGATTCGCGAATATCAGTCGCGACCTGAATCAACAGGCATCGAATGGCACTTTGGTGACGCTTGCGATTATTTGGTGCTTGATGCAGTCGGGTGCCGTGACGCCGACGTCGTTGCCTCGGTGACTGGCGACGATGAAGACAACTTGGTGATCTCGCTCTTGGCCAAGCAAGAGTTCGGTGTGCCCCGTGTGGTGGCGCGCGCCAATAATCCGAAGAACTATTGGATGTTCAACGAGATGTGGGGTGTCGATGTTTCGGTGTCGACGCCGCACCTCATCACGAGCCTCGTGCAAGAGGCAACTTCAGTTGGCAACTTCGTTCGCCTCATGCAATTGAAGGGTGGCAAAGCCGAACTCGTTGAGGTGACCCTTGCCGAGTCGTCACCTGCTGTGAATCGCGCGCTGGCAGATTTGGCGCTGCCCCGCAGTGCAACAATCGTGGCAATCGTGCGCGCCGAGCGGGTGATGGTGCCCACCAAAGACACCGTGCTGCGCGCGGGTGACGAAGTAATGGCGCTCATCACCGAAGACGCTGAGGCTGCAGTCGCCAAATTGTTGGTGGGCTAAAGCAGCAAGCAGCTCCGCGCTTTACTGGCCCGGGCTCGGGAGCAAGCGGTAGATCGGGTTCAACATCACCCGACGCTTACCTTCCCAGTGGGCAACCCCCGACACGGTGAGCCCGCGATTGTGGCCGATACCCGGAATTCGTTCGCGGCCACTGAAGATGACGGTGATCTCGCCAGTGCCGTCACTGATCTCGACTTCAACGGCGGGAATGCCGGCTCGTGGCTTGACGCTCATGCGACGAATCTCGCCACACACGTCGACACGCCGACGCATCGGCATGTCGGCCAATGTGACCATGTGCAGTTCGCCAAACTTTGCGCAAAGGCGTTCGGAAACGAGTTCGTCCTTGGTCTGTGAACCACGGCTGAGGTAGTTGCGTATACCCATAAGAGTTGACTTCAGCGTACGCTCAACGAGGTGAGCACACGAAAACTCATCATCGCCAGCCTGGTTTGTGGGCTGTTGATCCTCGTTGCCGGTAGCGCAAAACTGTTGCAGACCGCCAACGAGCCGCAGGAAGCACCGCGGTTGTACGCCATCGGTACGACGGTGCAGGTTGGTGACCTTGACGTGACGGTGAGCAGTCTGCAGGTGACTGCCGAGCAAACGTTGGCGGAAATCACCATGGACAACTTCACTGTTGTGCCAATGGGGAGTTCGCCACTTGATGGCTGGTCGATGTTGGCGAACGGCGAGATCACCACACCGCAGGCATCGTCGCAGTGTGTGTCTGGCGTCAGCAGCGTCACGTGCGTGCTCGAGTTCGTCGTGGCAGTCGGCACACCGACGCTGGTGTTCGCGCGCGACGGCGACAAATCCCAGTGGTTGGGCGCCTAAGCCCGCCGAACGGCTACCGTCTATATACGTGTCTGGCGAACAATTTGATCTCGTCGTCGTAGGCGGCGGCCCAGGAGGTTATGCCGCAGCCTTCTACGCGGCCTCAGCCGGCATGAAGGTGGCCCTCGTAGAAAAAGACACGATCGGCGGCACCTGCCTCAACCGCGGTTGTATCCCCGCCAAAGCATTTCTAGAAAGTGCTGCCGTGTTTCGTCATGTGGCGCACGCCAAAGATTTCGGTATCGAAGCAACTGCGCCGGCAGTGAACTTTGCTGTGGTGCAAGCCCGCAAACAAACCATCGTCAACAACTTGGTTAAAGGTTTGACTGGTCTGACCAAGAGCAAGAAAGTCACCTACCTGCTGGGGTCTGGCTCGCTCGGTGCTAAGCGCACCGTCACGGTGCGTGCCGCTGATGGCACGACGCGCACGCTCGTTGGCACCAACGTGATTTTGGCACCCGGCTCGGTGCCGCGCACCATCCCAGGTTTTGATGTGGGCGGGCCGATCATGACTTCCGACGAGGTGTTGGCGCTCGACAAAATTCCGGCGCGCATCGCAGTGATTGGTGGGGGTGCCATCGGCTGTGAGTTTGCTTCGTGTCTTTCTGATTTAGGTGCAGCAGTGACCATCTTGGAGGGGCTACCCAAGGTGTTGCCAGGCCTTGATCATGACGTGGCCAACGTGGTGGTCAAGACGTTCAAGAAAAAGAACATCGACATTCGCACCGACGTGAAAATCACCGGCCACACTCCCAACTCTGCAGGTGGCACCACGGTGTCGTTTGGTTCGGGCGACACGTTGGAGGTTGACGCAGTAGTGGTGTCTGTCGGTCGCCGGCCCTACACCGATGAACTTGGCCTGAGCGGAACCAAGGTAAAAGTCAGCGAGCGTGGTTTTGTTGAAGTTGATGGTTATTGCCAAACTGCCGAGCCAAATGTGTACGCAGTCGGAGACGTGATTGCTACCGCGCAACTCGCGCACGTGGCATATGCCGAAGCGATCGTGGCGGTCAAGCACATGCGCGGCGAAAAGGTGTATCCAGTGATGTACGACCGTGTGCCCTGGGCGATCTATTGCCATCCCGAAGTTGCTTGGGCTGGCCCATCAGAAGAACAAGCGCGGGCAGCAGGCCACGACGTTGTGGTGGCTAAGCATCAATTTCGCTCGAACTCACGGGCGATGATTCTCGGCGAGCCTGACGGCTTGGTCAAAGTCATCGCCAAAAAAGATCGAGACGGGCGTGCCGGCCAAGTGCTCGGCGTGCACATGGTGGGCCCATGGGTCACCGAGCAGTTGTCCGGCGGGTATCTGGCAGTCAACTGGGAAGCAACGGTCGACGAGATTGCCGAATTCCTCCAGCCACATCCGAGCCTGACGGAGTTGTTCGGCGAAACCGTCATGTCCCTTACGGGTCGAAGCATTAACGCTTAACACAGGAGCATTCACACCATGGCTGACGTCACCCTTCCACAACTCGGCGAAACCGTTACTGAAGGAACCATCACGCGCTGGTTTAAAAATGTGGGTGATGTTGTAAAGGCTGACGAACCATTGTTTGAGGTGTCAACCGACAAAGTAGACACCGAAGTGCCATCACCGATTGCCGGAACGCTGACGGAAATTCGCGTGCCTGCAGGTGACACCGTGCCTGTTGGAACAGTGATTGCTGTCGTGGGGGCTGCGAGTGGTGCTGCTGCGCCGGCACCTGCGCCTGTTGTCGCTGCACCTGCTCCGGTGCCTGCACCGGCGCCCGCGCCTGCACCAGTCGCAGCACCGACTCCTGCACCAGTCGCAGCACCTGCTCCGGCGCCAGTTCCTGTTGTCGCTGCACCTGCACCTACACCAGTTGCGCCAGCAGCACGGGCAAGTGTGGCAAGCAACTTGTTGTTGTCGCCAGTGGTGCGTCGCTTGGTCAATGAACATCAGATCGATGTGCAGGCCTTGGCGGGCACGGGCCCGGGTGGACGCATCACGCGCGAAGACGTGCTCGATTACATCGACGCGCACGCATTGACGCGCAACGCTCCTGCACCTGCACCCGTTGCGGCTCCTGCACCAGCTCCTGCTCCAGCACCAGTCGCAGCTCCTGCTCCAGCACCAGTCGCAGCTCCTGCTCCCGCACCCGCACGCGTGGTGGTCGGGGCCCGTGACGAAGTCATTGCGTTGTCAAAAATTCGCCGATTGACCGGCAGCCACATGGTGGCCAGCAAGAGCACCGCGCCTCACGCATTCAGCGTCGTCGAAGTTGACTACGCCAACGTTGACGTGGCCCGTAATGCCGTTAAAGACTCATTCAAATCTGCCGAAGGTTTTTCGCTTACGTATCTGCCATTCATCAGCCGCGCGATCATCGACGCCATTGCCGATTACCCACATATGAATGCGAGCATTGACGGCGACACGTTGGTGGTGCACAAGTACATCGACCTCGGTGTGGCGGTGGACCTCGACTATCAGGGGTTGTTGGTGCCGGTGGTGCGTGGCGCCGAAGGCAAGCGACTGCGCGCAATTGCCCGCGAAATCTATGACCTCGCAACACGAGCGCGCAATCGCAAGTTGTCGCCAGATGAAATCTCCGGCGGCACGTTCACGATTTCCAACAATGGTTCGGCCGGCTCGGTCTTGACCATGGCAATCATCAACCAACCACAGGTGGCAATCATGAGCACTGATGCCATCGTGCGCAAGCCGGTGGCATTGCGTTTGCCAGATGGATCAGAGAGCATCGCCATTCATCCAGTTGGCAACTTGGCTATGAGTTGGGATCACCGTGCGTTTGACGGCGCATATGCGGCAAATTTCTTGGCGAAAGTCAAACTCAATCTTGAAACCCAGGATTGGTTAGCGGAGCTCTAACATGCGCGCACGTTGGCTCGGGCGGGTCAACTATCGAGACGCCCTTGCGTTGCAAGAGGGATTGTTCGCCCATTCAATAGACGACTATTTGTTGATGCTCGAACATCATCACGTGTTTACCTATGGGGCGTCGGCTGATCTTGCGACAAATTTGAAGTGCGACCCCGCCGAAGTCGGCGCCGATTTGGTGCGTGTCAATCGCGGGGGTGACATCACCTACCACGGGCCCGGACAATTGGTCGTGTATCCGATTCGCTCGTTGCCGGGCAAGCATGGTGACGCCTCGCCCGCAGATATCACGGCCTATGTGTGCAGCGTCGAGCAGTTGGTGATCGATTCGCTGGGCGAATTGGGTGTGGCTGCTGGCCGTCAAACCGGTTACCCGGGTGTTTGGATTGAACCCGGCACGCCACGGGCCCGCAAAATTTGCGCCATCGGGGTGCGTGTGGCGCGTGGGGCCACCGCTCGACGAACGATGCACGGCTTTGCTCTGAATGTTGCACCCGACCTGCGCTACATGCGCGAACACATCGTGCCGTGTGGCATTGGCGAATGGCCAGTCACGTCGCTGCGCGAAGAGGGTTCGACAGCAACACTGCGCGAAGTTGCCGATGTGGTTGCTCGGTTGGCCAGCGAACGCTGGGGCACGACCGACCGAGCAGATGTGGCTTGGGAGTACGAACCAGATTTTGTTGGGTTGCAGATTCATGAGCGCAAACCCGAGTGGCTACGCCCGCACGTGTCGCATGGTGCAGAAGTGTTGGCGACCAAAAAGATTCTGCGCGAAGCACATCTGGTAACTGTTTGCGAAGAAGCTGGTTGCCCGAATTTGTCAGAGTGTTGGCGCGATGGCACCGCAACATTCATGGTGTTGGGCGAACGCTGCACACGAGCCTGCGGGTTCTGTTTGGTCGACACCCGCAAACCGGATCTTCCCGATGTCGACGAGCCACTGCGTGTTGCTTCGGCCGTGGCACAAATGCGTCTGCAACATGCAGTGCTCACCATGGTGGCGCGCGATGACCTACCCGATGGTGGTTTCGGCCACGTGGCGGAGTGCATCAACCAGATTCGCCACCACAACCCGAGCACCACCATCGAAACGTTGGTGTCAGATGCCAAAGGTGATACCGCATCGCTGCAGTTGCTGTTTGACGCTCGCCCCGATGTGTTCAACCACAACATAGAAACGGTGGCCCGACTGCAGCGAACCGTGCGGCCGTCGGCGGGTTATGCGCGCAGCCTGTCGGTGTTGGCTCGCGCGCGTCGCGCTGGGCTGGTAACGAAGTCGGGGTTCATGCTTGGGCTGGGTGAGCAGACTCACGAAGTGGAGTCGTTACTTGCTGACTTAGCCTGCGTGGGCGTGAGCATCGTCACCATCGGTCAGTATTTGCGACCGACCAACGACCATTTGCCCGTTGTGCGCTGGGCGAGCCCTGACGAGTTTGCGCACTACAAGACCTACGGAGAATCGTTGGGCATCACGCATGTGGAATCGAGCCCGTTGACACGTTCGAGTTATCACGCCAAGCAGGCAGCCGCTGACGCTGGCGTTGTCGCTGTGGCGGCACCCGTTGCTGTTTCAGTTGCGATGCCCGTGCTGGTGCGCCGATGAATCATCGCAACACCGCAACTGTGGGCCCCGCGATATATGCCGAGCGCTTGGCACGAGTGCGCGCCGAGATGCGCAGCCAGAGCGTTGACGCACTGGTGGTGTCGGTGGGCTTTGATCTGCCGTTTCTTGTTGGCTATCACGCCATGCCGCTCGAGCGTTTGACGGCTTTGGTTGTAACGCCTGAGCGCGCCACGCTTGTGGTACCACGTCTTGAAGCACCGCGCGTTGAGCATCATGCAACGGTGTTTGACCTGGTGGCGTGGAACGAAACCGACGACCCGATTGCCATTACGGCGGGCTTGATTGGTGCAGCACAAAATGTGGCTATCGGCGACCAGATGTGGGCTCGATTCTTGGTCGAATTACTCAAGCATCTTGGGGGTCGACAGTTCGTGCGCTCAGTCGACGTGGTTGGTCCGCTGCGAATTCAAAAAGATGCCGCCGAAATTGAAGCACTCGTGGCGGCTGGTGCTGCTGCTGATCGAGTGGCAGCCCAGTTGCAAAGTGGGGCGATACCACTCGTCGGGCGAACCGAAGCACAGGTGTCGGCTGACATTTCGGCGCGACTCCTTGCCGAAGGCCACGACGTGGTCAATTTTGCGATCGTTGCGTCTGGTGAGAACGCAGCAAGCCCACACCACCATGCAGGTGCGCGGGTGATTCGCCACGGCGACATCGTGCTGTGTGATTTTGGCGGCACGATGAACGGCTATTGCAGCGACATCACGCGGTGCGTGCATATTGGCGAGCCGCCGTCAGATGTCGCACGTGCGTGGAGCGACCTGCAACGAGCCCAAGAAGCGGGCGTGATGGCTGGAAAAGTGGGTGCCACCTGCGAATCGGTGGATACCGCGTCGCGCCAAGTGCTCACCGACGCAGGGTGGGGCGAGTTTTTTATTCATCGCACAGGTCATGGCATCGGCATGGAGGCTCATGAGGAGCCCTACATGGTGAGCGGTAATCATCTGCCGATTGCACCAGGGCATGCATTCAGCGTTGAGCCCGGCATATACGTGGCGGGCAAATGGGGCATGCGACTAGAAGACATCGTGGTGGCTACTGCCAATGGCCCGTTGCGAATGAACTCCACCCCGCGTGAGTTGGTTGTTTTGTGAAACTCGACGCTGCAACGGTGATGTTGCAGTGGGCGAGCGGTGGGATGCTGTTCTTGTGGTTTACCTTTCGCTCGGGTGAAATTTCGGTTGGTTATGCCAAGTTGCTGCGTGGCGTATACGCCACCATCGCTTTGGGCGGGGCCGCACTTGGTTTTGCCTTAGATCGAATCATCATCCGCGAAGTGGCGGCGCTCGTGCTTGTTGCGTTGGCAATTGTTGGCTTTGCGCGACGCGACACCGTGCTTGATCGTTTGGCCACGGGTGCTGGGTTTGTTGGTGTTGTTGTCGCTGCTTTGTCTGTTGACAATCCATCTGATGCGTTGTGGCTCGTGCGTTTGATTGTGGGTGCAGTGTTTCTTGGTGCCATTAGTGATGCGATGCTGCTTGGCCACTGGTATCTAGTGCAACCTGGCATGCCACGTAAGTTGTTGAATCAGCTCACCAATGTGTTGCTGGTCATCTGGTTGCTCGAGATGGTGGTGCTGCTCGTTCCTACGGGCATGGTGAGCGTGTTGAATGGCACGATCGATGATGGCTGGGATGGCGTGCTCGGATGGTTTTGGTTGGCTTGCGCACTGCTCACAGGGGTGTTGGCGTGGTTTACGCGCGCGGCATTGCGCGAGCGCAGTTACTCGGCAGTCATGGCGGCAACAGGGTTGAGTTATCTGGCCATCCTGATGGGCTTTGGCACCGATTTGATCGCGCGAGCGCTGCTCGCTGTTTAGCGCAAGTTAACGCGGGGCCACGAGCGGCCACGGGCGTGACCGTTCGTAGGCGAGAGCCAACTCGAGTAGCAGTGGTTCGGCGAAGTGGCGCGACATCACCTGCAAGCCAACCGGCAAACCGTCCACGCTGCCAGCCGGAATCGAGATGCCGGGGTTCCCGTAGATGTTGGCCGGGAACGTGAGCACACCATTGTTACCTGCACCAGCCACCACACCGCCGAACGTATCGGGCAACGGGCCTTGTGCGTTGAAAGCAACATCAGGGTTACTGGCGGTGATGATGACGTCAACTTCGCCAAGAATTTCGGCCATGCGGCGGTTGAGTTCAATGCGACGAGTTTCGAACTTGCCACGTGCTTCGGTGCCGTACAAATCTTGTGTGTGTTGCAGGCCGTAACGCATTTCTGGGGTGAGCATGTCGGCGCAAGCGGGCCAATGATCGCGCAACTCAAACGCGAGTGCTGCCATTCCAGTTATTGACCAAGCGGCACCCAATCGCGGCAGTGCGGTGTTGACACCGTCGACACGTTGCATGCCAGTGATGCGGATGAGGTGTTCGCCGGCTTCTTCGAGCACGGCCCACATGGCAGGTGACACCACCGCTGAGCCCCAGTTCGGCACGATGATTGCCCGCAACCCACGCGTCGGCACGCTGCCCAGACCTGCTTCCCAGCCGTCGACGCGCGGCAGGCTGAGCGGGTCGTGGTCTTCGTGGCCGTTGCACACATCAAACCAGCGGGCTGTGTCACGCACGCTGCGCGTCAAGCAACCAGTGGTGGTGGTGAGGTTGCCATTCGAGGCGCCAGGCCCGCGCGGAATACGACCGTACGTTGCCTTCAAGCCAACTAGCCCAGTGAAGCCAGCAGGAATGCGAATCGAGCCACCGCCGTCACCACCGGTGGCGATAGAAACCAAACCGCCGGCCACGGCAGCAGCGCTTCCCCCCGACGAGCCACCTGGGGTGCGGCCGTGCTGCCATGGGTTGTGTGTGGCACCGTGCAATAACGTGCGCGTGAGATTCACACCGCCGAACTCGCTTGAAGTGGTTTGACCAACGAACACACCACCAGCCGCGCGTGCGCGCAACAACATGGTGTCGGTCGAGTCTGCGATGCGATCTTTGAATATCAAACTGGCGTCAGTGTCGGGCCAGCCAAGGTTGCGTTCCAATTCCTTCACGCCAATGGGTACGCCGCCGAAGGGCAGTGACACATCGGCTGTGCGTGCGGCATCCAACGCACGTTCGCGATCAAGAAAACAAAACGCGTTGAGGTCGCTGGCATCAATTGCGTCATACGTTGCCTGGAGCTCTTCAACGGGGGAGCGTTCACCACGACGAAATGCTTCGACGAGTGAAACCGTGTCGCCCAGCCAAGGAGTATCACCCACGCCCCAATCGTATGACGCACGCGTCGTTAGCCTGTCATCGATGGACTCCCGCGCATTTCTTGGGCTTGTGCAGCAGTCAGAGACCACATTTTCGCTTTCCGTCATACCGCAACTCACCACCAGTGGTGGCTTTTTGTTTGGTGGGGCCGGTCTTGGCGCCGGAATCGCTGCTCTCGAGACGGTGTCGCAGCGACGCTGCACGTGGGCCACGGCGCAGTATTTGTCGTATGCCAAGCGTGACGAGCAAGTGCAGATCGACGTGACCGTGGCCGTGTCGGGCAGCAGTGTTACTCAGGCGCGGGCGGTGTGTCGAGTAGACGATCGCGAAGTGCTCACGGTCAACGCTGCCCTCGGTGATCGCAATTTTGCGGCGTCGGGCCAGTTCGTCACGATGCCCACAGTTGCTTCACCAAGCGAATCGCGACCGCGCACCCTGCGTGCAGCCCATGCGAACTCGATCATGGAAGCACTTGAGATGCGTATCGCCAAAGGCCGAGATCTTGATGAACTAGATGGCACGCCCGGGGACGGCCAGACCATCATGTGGGTGCGCATCAAGTCGCTCGTCGATGGCATCGATGCTGCTGCACTCGGAATTCTTGGCGACTTTGTGCCGATGGCCGCTGGCCAAGCGTTGGGGCTGCGCGCGGGTGGCAACAGCCTCGACAACACGATTCGGTTTGCCCATTTGGTGCCAACCGACTGGGTATTGCTCGACATCCAGATCGAGTCGGTGCAGCGCGGTTTTGCCCATGGCACCATCCAGATGTTCGCCGAAGACGGCACATTGCTGGCTACCGCCAGTCAGAGTTGCATCGCTCGAAAGTGGAAGAATTAACCCGTGCAACGTCGCAACGGCATGACCGTGCCACTACCTGGTCATTTACACGCCCACGAAAAACAGTTACGACAGTTGTCGGATCTCGGCTACAGCGACATTTGGTCTGCCGAGGCAGACGGTGCTGATGCATTTACTCCGCTGGCGATGGCAGCGGCGTGGGAGCCACGGTTGCGACTCGGCACGGCAATCGTGCCGGCATACACGCGCAGCCCGGCGTTGTTTGCCCAAAGTGTGGCTTCGTTGGCTGATGCTGCACCTGGTCGCTTTGCGATCGGTGTTGGCTCATCGAGCAATGTGATCGTGGAGCGTTGGAACGGCGTGCCATTCGTTGATCCGTACAAAAAGGTGCGGGATGTGGTGCGCTTCTTGCGCGATTCGCTCATGGGTGAAAAAGTCACCAAGCAATACGACACCTTCAAAGTTGACGGTTTTCGTCTGGGTGTGCGACCCGAAGTGCAGCCACCGATTCTGGTTGCGGCATTACGCGAAGGAATGCTGCGGCTTGCGGGTCGCGAAGCCGATGGCGCCATTATCAACTGGTTGTCACCAGACGATGTGCGCACGGTAACCAAGGTGGTGTACGACGCAGCGCGTACC
>JANQZQ010000043.1:18707-34030 GCA_030728545.1 Ilumatobacteraceae bacterium | reverse complement strand
TACGCCAAGGTTGGCTCGCGCAATGCGATGGTGATCTCAGCAGCATCAGCGTGTTTGGTGCACGACGCTGTTGGCGGCACCATACGTTTGGCGTTTGGAGCTGTAGCCCCCACCGTGGTGCGCGCCAAACGCGCCGAAGCATGGCTCGGCGAGCAAAGCGATCTGCGAGGTTCGCTCACCGTCTCGCCAGCACTAGCGCGCGAGTTTGGTCAGCGAGCAGCGGAGGAATGTTCGCCAATCGATGACCACCGCTCAACAGCGCTCTATCGCCGCCATGCTGTAGCCGTGCTCGCCGAACGTTTGCTCCTGCGAACCAACGAGTATTCAGGAATCGATTCGCGAGGTAGCGATGAGTAACGAGTTCTACTCACTTATCGTCAATGGCAAAGAGCACGAAGTGCGCGATGCCTGGGCCGGCGAGAGCCTCATGTACGTCTTGCGTGAGCGACTGGGCTTACCAGGCACCAAGGGCGCTTGCGAGCAGGGCGAGTGTGGTTCGTGCACAGTGCTCATGGATGGTGAAGCCGTCTGTTCATGCCTCGTTATGGCAGCCACCGCCGTCGATGCCCAGATTGTGACTGTTGAAGGGCTATCCAGCGACCCCACTCACGCCACACCAACTGACGTGCAGCAAGCGTTCATCGATGCCGGAGGAGTGCAGTGTGGTTTTTGCACCCCAGGTTTGGTCGTCGCAGTTCATCATTTGTTGGACCGCAACCCGCAACCCACCGAGCTGCAGATTAAAGAGGCCATCAGCGGCAACATCTGTCGTTGCACTGGCTACGGGCGAATCTTCGCTGCAATCGAATTGGCACGCGATCAGCGAAACGCACCACCAGAACAGCCAGCCCACTGATATGTCTCAAACGACAACTACAACCTCCAAGCGTGGTGAGCGCGGCACACTCGGCAATTCCGCCGTTCGCCCCGATGGCTTGGCCAAGGTGCAGGGCCGTTTCGCTTTTTCGTCTGACGCCTGGGCCGACAACATGCTGTGGGGCGCAACACTGCGCAGCCCGCATCCCCATGCCCGCATCATTTCAATCGATGTGTCCGCGGCGCTAGCTATCAACGGCGTCGCCACGGTCATCACTGCAGCTGATGTACCCGGGCAACTCACCTATGGTCTTATTGCCAACGACCAGCCGGTGTTTGCTAAAGACGTCGTGCGTTTCGCCGGTGAACCCATAGCCGCAGTAGCTGCCGATCATCCTGAGACTGCCCGACGCGCGCTTGACGCAATCGTTGTGGTGTATGAAGTGCTACCTGCATTGCTCGATGCCGAACAAGCCATCGACGGGTCGTTCGCGCCCATTCATCCTGATGGCAATGTGATTCGCCGCCAAAAAGTGGTGCGCGGTGATCAGAACTTCGTGGGTGAGGTAGTAGTCGAAGGTACCTACGAAGTAGGCATGCAAGACCAGGCATTCCTTGGTTTAGAAGCAGCCCTGGCGCTCCCCGACGATGACGGAGCCGGAGTCGAGCTCTATGTGGCTACGCAATGGCTGCATGAAGATCAAAAACAAATCGCGGCCTGTCTGGGTCTACCGCTCGAGCGTGTGCGCCTCACCCTGGGAGGTGTTGGTGGCGCCTTCGGCGGGCGCGAAGACATCAGCCTGCAGGTGCACTGCTGTTTGCTAGCACTCGCCACTCGACGCCCGATCAAGATGCAGTACGGGCGCGAAGAATCATTCTTCGGTCACATCCATCGCCACCCTGCCTCGATGGTGATGCGCCATCATGCCGACCGTGACGGCACCCTGCGCCGCGTCGAAGTGCGAGCGGTTTTTGACGGTGGGGCGTATGCATCCACTTCATCCGCAGTGCTGATTAATGCAGTCACGCATATGCAAGGCCCGTACCGGTGTGACATTGCCACGGTCGATGGCTATGCGGTGCGCTCCAACAACCCACCCTGCGGAGCAATGCGCGGGTTCGGTGTGGTGCAAGCGTGCTTTGGCCACGAGTCGCAAATGGACAAGCTGGCCGCTGCCTGCGGGCTCTCCCCGGTTGACATTCGGCTGAGAAATGCCATGCGCACCGGGGACCGCCTCATCACTGGCCAAATCGTCGACAGCGTGGCACCCGTGGAGCGATGCATTCGTGAAACCGCAGCCATTCCGATGCCGCCGCCACTGGCGCAGGATGCAGATTCGCTCGATATCCCTGGCGGCTCGGGCTTGACTGCCCAGCGTTCCAACATCCGCCGCGGTGTTGGCTGGGGTGTATCGATCAAAAACTTGATGTACAGCGAGGGTTTCGACGATTATGCAACGGCTCGCTGTCATTTAGCAGATGGGGTTGCCACGTTGCAGTTTGCGACTGCCGAAGTCGGTCAGGGCTTTGTGGTGCTTGCCCAACAAATTGCTCGCAGCGTGTTGGGTGTGGACACCGTGCTGCTTGAACCAATTTCCACCGCAATTGGCAGCGCCGGAAGCACATCTGCGTCGCGACAAACTTGGATGAGTGGCGGCGCAGTCGACGGTGCGTGTCGCTTGGTGCGTGAACGATTGTTCGAGCATGTGGCTGCAGCCCACCAACTTGACCCATTGCGGTTGGCAATCGATGGCACCGACATCATCGACACCAGAGGTTCGCTGCGCATTGCAGTGGCCGAATCGGCACCGGGCTTGGTGCTCGACGAAACATTTGAGCATCATCACCGCGCTACCGAAGAACTCGATGAAAATGGTCAAGGCAACTGCCATGTGGCATTCGCATTTGTGGCCCACCGCGCAGTGGTTGACGTCGACCCTGATCTCGGCTTGGTAAAAGTTGTGCAAATAGCCACGGCCCAAGATGTTGGGCGGGTGTTGAACCCGCTGGCAGCGCTCGGTCAGGTCGAAGGCGGCATCGCTCAAGGTTTGGGGCTAGCAGTTATGGAAGAAATTGTGTTGAAAGATGGTGTCATGCGTAATCCGTCGTTCACTGACTACTTGCTGCCAACAAGTCTCGACGCACCCATCGTGGTAGCCACAATGATCGAAGAACCAGAACCCCAAGCACCGCTCGGCGCCAAAGGCATCGGCGAGCCGCCGTGTATCTCGGTAACACCGGCAATTGTGGCTGCCATTCGTGATGCCACTGGCAAAGCGTTAACTCGGGTGCCCGTACGGGCGCAAGACATCGTGTTCGGCGACTAAACGAATAGACGAGTAAACGATTCGTCGATTACACAGTTTGTGGTGCGGGACGACCGCTCAACCAACCAACATCGCCTGGGCGAACCTTGGGGGCCTTTGCAGCATCTGCCGACGCCCACTGCACGTCAATGTCAATCGACTTCATGTCGCGCACAACAGAACGACGCTGTGATGGGTCAACTAGCGATACCACCACACCACGCTTGCCAGCGCGGCCAGTACGCCCAGAGCGGTGCACGTAGTCCTTCGGGTCGTCTGGTGGGTCCCAGTGCACCACACACGGCACGTTGTCAATGTGAATCCCGCGGGCAGCTACGTCGGTGGCCACCAAAATTCGGGCACGGCCGCGCTTGAAATCATCTAGCGCTCGCTCGCGCTGCGCCTGACTACGGTTGCCGTGAATGACTGCGCAACGGTCACCTTCAGATTCCAGATTGCGGGCAACTCGGTCAGCGCCGTGCTTGGTGCGACAGAACAAGATCAACTGATTGTGCTCTTGCAGCAATTCAGCGATGCGAGTATGACGCCTGTCTTTAGGAATCAGTTCAAACACATGCTCAATATCTGGTTCAGACTCAGGCGTACTGGCGTCATGGCGCACTGGGCTGCGCTGATAACGCGAGATGAGTTCTGATACTGCCCCGTCGAGGGTGGCCGAAAACAACAGCACCTGCCGAGTGGCGGGCAGACGATCCATGATCTTGCGTACGGCTGGCAAAAAGCCCATGTCCGCCATGCGGTCGGCTTCGTCAAGCACCGCAATCTGCACGGCACGCAAATCGATGTCTCGGCGACTGATGAGGTCTTCGAGGCGACCTGGCGTGGCGACCACTACCGATGCTGACCCGATGCGTCGCAACTGCGGCCCATAACCAGCGCCACCAAACACCGCAGTGCTGCGCAGGGTGCGCGAAGCATCTAATAAATCAATCTCGTCACATACCTGTTGTGCCAACTCGCGTGTAGGCACAAGAATCAAACCGGTTGGTTGGGCGGGCTTTGCTCGTTTGAGTTTGGAAACCAGCACCAGGCCAAACGCGATGGTCTTGCCCGAACCTGTTGGCGCTTTGCCGCACACGTCTTTGCCGGCCAAACCGTCAGGAATGGTCATCGTTTGAATGGGTGTAGGCGCTTTGATCCCACGACGCGCCATTGCCGCAACCAGAGGCTCGGTGATGCCGAGGTCAATAAACGATGTCAGGACAAAACTGCAATCATCGCTGCCGAGGTGTCACAACCCGAGGACACGACCGACATATTCATTGACAAACCGACGCTCTGGATCGAGACGCTCACGCAAGGCGAGAAAATCGCCGAAGCGGTCGTAACACGGTTGGAGCGTTTTGGCACTTTGAAAGTGTATCTTTCCCCAGTGCGGTCTCCCCTGCATTGGGGCAAGAATCGCTTCAACCAAACGAAAGTATCGCTCATAGTCCATGCCTTTGTACATGTGCACGGCAATATAGGCCGATTCACGCCCATACGAGGTGGACAACGGCACATCGTCGCTTCCCGTCACACGCACCTCGACAGGAAAACTGATTCGCAGCTTTTCACGCTCGACCATTTCCACAATTTGCCGTAAGGCCGACACCAGATGCTCGCGCGGAATCGAGTACTCCATTTCATGAAACTTCACCAACCGCCGCGTGGCAAACACCTCGTGGCTTGATTCGGTGAATTCTTGACGGCCTTGGGACGGCAACGCGGTTGCCAACCGTGGGATGGCAGCAGGCAGCAGCCGACCAGCCATACAGACAGCCCCGAACGCGTAGTTCTCCATAACTGTTTTGCCCCACCATTTGGTCCACGCTGATCGTGGAGCCGGTGGTTCTTGGGTGCGGGTGTTGTGCTTGGTGAGTGCCCACTTCGTGTGCGGTATCCAATAGAACTCAAAATGGTCAGCCTCAGCAACGATTGTGTCAAAGTTGTCCAACACATCGCTCAAACGACGGGCTTGCTCAACTGCGCGCAACTGAAACGCCGGAACAATCGTCATGTCTACGTAGGTCAAGATGCCCAAGCACCCCAAACCAACCCGACCAAGTTGAAACACTTCAGCGTTTTCGGTGGCACTGCAGTCAAGATGTTCACCATCGGCGGTAACCAAACCGAACCCCTGCACCTGTCCCGCTAAGCCCGTGAAGCGCAACCCGGTTCCATGGGTAGAAGTAGAAATTGACCCAGCCACAGTTTGCGCGGTGATGTCGCCCATGTTCGCTAGCGCTACCCCACTTGCAGCCAAATACTCGTTGAGTTGGTGCAGCACCATTCCGGCGGGTACCCGCGCAACCATACGTTGGGTGTCGATGCCCACCGCGCTCGCACCATCAGCATCGGCACCGTCAGCATCAACAAAGTCATGGGGCAACAGCAAGATGTCGTTACTCGGCACGATTGGGGTGAAACTATGCCCGCTACCTGCCATGCGTATGCGTTGGTTTCCGCTGGCGCTACGCACGATGTCTTGCAGCGCAGTCACACTGGTCGGCCGGTGCAACGCGGTAGGGCGAGCCTCCACACTGCCGGCCCAATTCCGCCAGCGGCGCATTGTGTTAGCGCTTCGCGGCAAAGAGTTCGCGCACGAGTGGCTCGAAGTGTTCTAGCGGCGCACTCACAAAATCAGGATCAAATGCTGGTGAGTCGTACTTAACGCAGAATTCTTCGGTGTAGTCAAAATACGGTGAGTCACGGAAGGCATCACGGGCATTGCGATCCATCCCGATGTGGTGCCAGAAGTAATACCCCTGGAAGATTCCGTGCTGGGCCACCATGAAGTGGTTCGCCTCGCTGACAACTGGCTTCAGCATCGCCGAAGCAATGTACGGATGATTAAACGGCGCCAAGGTATCCCCAATGTCATGAATCAGAGCGCACACCACGTACTGAGCGTCACGTCCGTCCTGCTCGGCCCGAGTGGCTGTCTGCAGGGAATGCTCCAAACGGCTCACGGGAAACCCACCATGGTCGTTACCTAACTGACGCAGCAGGTGGAGTGCATTATCGGCCACCATGTCCTGGGTATTGCCAATTTGACGCATGATGAGCGACCAGTCTTCTTGGGTCGACTCCTGAAACGAAGTGAATTGGGCTCGCTCGTGCGGCAACTCGTTATGGTTCGACATGCAGCCAAATAGTATCGGCATCCGAGCGTGTACTCAGACGCGAGGCACAGACCACCACTTTGTCACCTCTTTTTACACGGCTATGCCCGCGAGCCTCGGCCAGGCCGGCTGAAATCGAAACTTCAACGTCGGGATCGCGCTGACTCACCATTGGAAACACACCCCACGCCATGCGCAGTTTGCGGGCAACCGCATCGCTTGGGGTTGCTGCCAGAATTGGTGTTCCTGGGCGACACGAGCTCATCAGCAAAGCTGAGTGGCCGGTGTAGGTCATCGACAGCAACGAGTCGGCACCAATACGGCGAGCCAATGAACACGCTGCTGCTGTGACTGCGGCTGCTTCGGGGTTGGCATCGGCAAAAATCATTGGGAGTACTACATCGCGCTCGGCGGCAACACAAATTGCCGCCATAACTTCCACAGCACGCACTGGATTAACACCTACTGCTGTTTCACCCGAAAGCATCACTGCATCAAAACCGTCGCGGACTGCCCCGGTTACATCTGCAACCTCGGCACGTGTGGCTCGCGATGAGGCCGTCATTGACTCCAACATCTCGGTAGCACAAATGGAAATTACGCCGTTACGCAGGGCTGTGCGGGCGATCTTGTGTTGGGCCGCAGGCACAATCTGAAATGGAAGCTCGACGCCAAGGTCACCGCGAGCCGCCATCACGCCATCGCTCACTCGACAAATGTCATCGATGCGTTCAAGCGCTTGCGGACGTTCAATTTTGGCCACGATGTGCGCTGTTGGCCCAAGGATGCCCCGCACCTCTTCGATGTCGCTCGCCCGCTGCACGAATGAAACTGCCACAAAATCCACCCCGTCGCGCTTTGCAACTTCGAGATCCGCGCGGTCTTTATCAGACAACACGCTGCCGGACACCTCAGTATCGGGCAAATTGACACCCTTGTTGTTGAGCAAGTCGCCCCCGCGTTGCACGCTAAGTGTGATCACGCCATCGGGGGCTTCGCCATCGAGTGACGCAATTACGGTTTCGAGTCGTCCATCGTGCAGTAGCACACGTTGCCCAACGGCTAATCCCGAGTTGACACCAGGGCGCATGTGGGGCATGCCCAACTGAGCGAAAGTGAACTCCACCTTGGTACCTGCAGTCAGGGTGATGGGCGCTCCGGCATAGCGCAACTTCGGCCCCTGAATATCGATCATGATCGCTACAAGCGGGCGCACCTGGCGAATGTGTTGGATGCGAGCCGAAAGTTCTTCGGTGGTGATATGCGAGCAGTTGATACGCAATACATCTGCGCCAGCGTCGACTAGAGCGCCAACAACTGCAGCGTCAATTGAGGCAGGGCCCACGGTGGCAATAACTTTTGTGCGTCTCACTGCCCATCAGTCTCGCTGGTCGAGAGCGTAAATCTTGGTATCTGGTGTCGAAGGGGGGACTTGAACCCCCACGCCCTTTCGAGCGCCAGCCCCTCAAGCTGGTGCGTCTGCCAATTTCGCCACTTCGACAAGAAATGGAAACTTCAAACTATCGGAGCATTGCTATTACCTGAATGTGCGTAACTACTGAGACAAAAGGATGCCGAGCGCGGTCACCGTTAAGAGCCACACCAAAGCCAACACCGTGGTGATGCGACTGAGGTTGCGCTCTGCAGAAGCCGAGCCCAGCGCTGCTGCCCCGCCGCCACCGAACATGTCCGACAACCCGCCGCCACGTCCACTGTGCAAAAGCACTCCCACGATCATGCCGATCATGGACAAAACATTGACAATGATGGTGGTGACAGTGATGACAGAACGCACCCGCACAGCCTACCGAGACGACCGATTACTCCTCAGGGTGATGACAAGCCGACAGCTGGCCGTGAGACCGCACCTCGAGGACAGGCTCTTGCATAGCGCAGAGGTCAGTGGCTTTCCAACAACGGGTACGGAATCGACAGCCAGATGGTGGGTTCACGGGCGATGGCACATCACCTTCGAGCATGATACGACTGCGACTGCGCTCAACTCGTGGGTTCGGCAGTGGCACAGCTGACAATAAGGCTTTGGTATACGGATGCGTCGGGTGTTCATACACCGTTTCTGCGTCACCGATCTCCATGATCTTGCCCAAATACATCACCGCTACTCGATCGGCCGTATGGCGAACCACCGACAAGTCATGAGCGATAAAAATGTATGACATTCCGAGCCGCGCTTGCAGATCATTGAACAAATTCACTACACCGGCCTGAATGCTCACATCGAGGGCCGACACCGGCTCGTCAAGCACGATCAGTGCTGGGTCAAGCGCTAAGGCCCGCGCGACTCCGATGCGTTGACGCTGCCCACCAGAAAACTCGTGCGGAAACCTTCGCGCATGATCAGCGGACAAGCCCACCAACTCGAGCAGGCTCACGACTTTTTCGTTGTGGTCACCGCCCACACCCTGCACCACGAGCGGTTCGGCAATCGATGCACCTACGGTCATCTTTGGATCAAGCGAGGCGTACGGGTCTTGAAATACGATCTGCATTCTTCGACGAACTACACGCAGCTCTTCAAAACTCAACTTGGCAAGATCCACTCCCTCAAACATCACCTGACCTGCGGTGGGTTCAATCAACCGCAGAACACATCGGCCCACTGTGGTCTTACCTGAACCCGACTCACCTACTAAACCCAGGGTTTCGCCAGGTGCTACGTCGAATGAAACATCACTGACAGCTTGTACCACCCGCTTGCGCCCAGTCATGCCGCGCACGGCTTTCATCTGAAACTGTTTCACCAGTCCGCGCACACTGAGTAAAGCGCCGCCCGCAGCCGGCGTTACCACTGGTGTCGTGATTTCTGGTTGCGTCATCGTGGCTGCATCAATTCTGCTGCTCGTATACAGGCACTCTGCGCAGCACCAACTGCGCGCAATTCAGGCACGGCGTGCTCGCAGTCACTGATGGCATCTGCGCAGCGAGCCCGAAAGGCACAACCCGACGGCGGACGCAACATGTTCGGTGGAAACCCAACGATCGGTACCAAGCGCTCCTTGCCTGCCTGCGGGAGCGATGCCAGCAGCCCGCGCGTGTAGGGGTGCGTGGGTGCGTCAAACAAGTCAGATACTGCCGCCCGCTCTACAAAGCGCCCGGCATACATCACATTGACTCGGTCGCACACCCGCGCCACCACCCCAAGATCGTGGGTGATGAGCACCACTGCAGTACCGAACTGTTTCTGCACCTTTTGGATGACTTCCAAAATTTGGGCTTGCACGGTGACGTCGAGCGCTGTGGTTGGTTCATCGGCGATCAACACTTTCGGGCTGTTGGCGATGGCCATGGCAATCACCACACGCTGGCGCATACCGCCTGAAAATTCGTGCGGATACTGCATCGCACGGTCACCTGGCTGCGGAATCCCCACGACCTCCAACAGCTCCACGGCCCGGGCGCGCGCCGCCCGCTCACTCATTTTTTGATGAGCCCGCAACATCTCTGATATCTGAGCGCCGATGCGGTGCACAGGGTTGAGCGCTGACAGCGGATCTTGAAAAATCATCGACAGCAAACGGCCGCGGACTGAGCGCATTTGCTTAGCACTCGCCCCTACCAACTGCACACCGTCGAGCATGACGGAACCCTGCACAGTTGCTGTTGACGGCAACAGCCCCATGGCTGCGAGAAAACTCACCGACTTGCCCGAGCCTGATTCACCCACCACTGCCACCAGCTCCCCGGCACCAACATCCAGATCAACGCCTCGCACGGCAACCAACGGCCCGAGTGGCGTGGCAAAGGTAACGGTCAGATCACGGATCTGCAGGATGGACTCAGACATCACGCGTCCTTTTGCATCCGCGGGTCAGTTGCATCGCGCAATGCATCACCAATGAAGTTGATCGAGAGCGCAATGGTGACGAGCACCAAGCATGGGAACAACGCCAGCCACCAGAACCCGGTGTTGACTGCCCCCTTGGCTTGGCCAACCAAGATACCCAGCGATGTGGCGCCGGCGCCGGCTTGCGGGCCGTAGCCGAAGAACGCCAAAGTGGCTTCGCCGATAATTGCCGAAACCACAGAAAAGGTAAGGGCCACCATGATCGGTCCAACAGAATTGGGCAGCAAATGCCGACGCACGATATACCACCGAGTGGCTCCCACCGCACGCGCGGCTTCGATGAACTCTCGTTCCTTCAACGCGAGCACTTGACCGCGCACGATACGTGCAACACCCATCCACCCGAAGATGGCAAACAGCAGAATGATGAAGCGCACCGACGAAATGTCACCCATGACGGGGCGCAGCCAGTCAATTGCACCGAGCATGTTGCGCATCACTAGCAGTGTGACCAGAAATGGAAACGCCAGGAACAAGTCGGTGACTCGCATGGTGATGTCGTCAAATCTTCCGCCACGAAAACCAGCCACTGCACCCACCACACACCCGATGACTACTGAGATGATTGCCGAAAAGAACCCAATAATCAGCGAAACTCGCACTCCGTAGATCAGTCGGCTGTACAAATCTCGACCAATGTCGTCAGTGCCTAGCCAGGCATTGGCCCGTGGCGAAAGGAAGTAGTTGGGCGGAGCCTGCACGGCTTCATTGACCCCATAGCGAGCCGTCAACGGCGAGAGTGCCACGAACAACACCATGGTGCCCAGCACGAACACACTCGCCACGGCTGCGCGGTGACCAACAAAGCGGTTGAAGGCCATCCGTCGCGGCGAAACCGTGGGTAGGAGAAGTTCGTCAGTCAAGTCGGATCCTTGGGTCGAGCCAGGCATAGGAGACGTCTGCCAGCAGATTAAATACCAACACCGAAGCCACGATAAGCACCATCCACGGCATCAACAAGGGAAAGTCGCCCTCACCAAAAGCCGAGAGGAAGTACTTACCCATACCTGGGTAACTGAAGATGTTCTCCGTAATGATCAAGCCGCCCACGATCGCCCCCACATCCAGCGCCGCTATCGTCACCACCGGAATCAACGCGTTACGCAGACCGTGTTTGAACAACACCCGCCGTTCACTAATACCCTTTGACCGCGCGGTACGCATGTACTCACTGCTCAGCACATCAAGCAATGACGACCGCATGTAACGCGCATACACCGCAATGATCTGAATCGCCACGACGCTGGTGGGCAACACCATGTGCTTGAGCATCAACACCAAGTTGAACCCCGTGTGCCCCGGTGGATACACCCCCGAGGTGGGAAACAACGTGGAGCCAAACCACCGGCTCCAATACACCGCAAACAGCAACTGCAACAAGATGGCTGACACATACGGCGGAATCGAGATGCCGACAAATGCTGCGGTGTTGACCGTGACGTCACGGCGTCCGCCTGGTCGCAAGGCGGCAAAGATTCCGAGCAGCAAGCCAACAGAGATACCTACCGTGCTGGCTGCAGCGCCAAGACGCAACGTGTTGGCCAGCGCGTCTTTGAGCTGGGGCCAAACTTCGCGCGAGCCTTTGATGCTGCGCGGCCAATCCAAGGTGACAAAGTTAACCAGCCACTGAAAATATCCGCGCACATAATTTGGATCCAGGCCGTTCACCTCGATGTACTGCTGAATCTTTGCTGGTGTCACACGCGGGTTAATTCGCTTATAGCTCTCCACTGGATCGGTGCCAATTCGCAAAGCGATATACACCAGAAAGGTCACAAAAAATAGCGTCGGAATCGACCATGCGAGACGGCGAACGATGAACCTCAGCACGCAGCAAAACTACCGTTTGCAAATGCACATCACCGAATTTTTCGGTGCAACTTGTAGAAATTTATTACCAACAGATGCCCTTATACGACGAAACGCGGGCCCTGCCGAAGCAGGACCCGCGCATCGCACGAGTGTCGTCTTGCGACGACGTCCGTTGTTACTTCAAGGTGACTGTTGGTTCGCCAGTCAGCAAGTTGGTTACTACGTATGCACCATCATTGGTTGTAGCAAACGCACCAGGCAGCACCTGGTTGATCGTTGTCCACACCATCCATGATGAGTTTGCACACTCTGTCACCGGGTTCAAGCACTCTGGCCACTGTTCTGCGCCGATAACGATCTTGCCGTCACCGTCGAGGTCAGTCCACAAGTGGTTGTTGATGAATGAGGTGTAGTTACGCAGCTCAGCGTCAACCGGGCCACCAACTTTGTCCGTGCGCCAGAAACCCGACTTGGGGAACTGGAACAACGGCAACATGATGCTGTCGGCTGCCATCAAACGCAAGGCACCCTTAATCAGCTCGGCGCGTGTGGCTGCGTCTGGCTCAAAGTCTGCGTCGTGCAGCAAGTCCGAGGCCTCAGCGTTGCACCAGCCCGAGCTGTTCTGGCCCTGGTTGTTGTTAGCTGCGGTCGGAATGGCATCACAAGTGAAACTAGGCGTCAGAGAGCTGGGGTCTGGTGGTGCTGTATTGATGTACATAGCCATGTCGTAGTCGAGGGCTGGGAGGCGCTGCTGGAAATAGCAAGCAGCATCACAGTTGTCGGCACGAACCTTGAAACCCGCTGCGGTGAGCAACGGAATCAAATAGGCCTGGGTGTTCTCACGACGCACGTTGCCCGAGTTGATGATCCAACGAACATCTGGTGCTTCACCCGTTGCTGGGTCAATCCAGAAGCCGTCGCCGCCCTTGGTCCAACCGTTTTCGGTCAGCAAGGTTTCGGCAGCTGCTGGATCGTATGAACCAGCAAACTCATCACCATCACAGAATGGCCCAGGGATTATTGGTCCACACTCAAGTGGCGATTCGCCACCAAGCGGAACGTAGATCTGCTGGAACAATGCATCACGGTCAATCGACTTAGAGAACGCTTCGCGGAAGATTGGATTGGCGAACGGACCACACTTGGCCTGGAAATAGAAGCCTTCGAAGTCACCACCAAACTCTTTCTTCAACGTAATGTTCGGGTCGGCATATGCCTCTTCGATACCGCCGTAGAACTGCGGATATGCGAAGTCAATTTCGCCGGCCTTGATTGCAGCCACTTCAGTGTCTTGGTCAGCCAACGGCACCATCACCAATTCTTTGGTGACAGCCTTGTCGTCGCCCCAGTACTTGTCGTTGGGAACGTACACCACTTGGCTTGGGCTCCACGACTTCATCTTCCACGGACGACCCGAGAAACTGAGGAAGTCGGCAAAGTCTGCCGAGATGTCTGATGTGTTCTCCACCGATGCAGCCTTGATCAAGCCATCGAACAGAGTCTTGTACGGGCCGTAGACGGACTTGAATTCGACGACAACTTGTTTGTCGCTCGAACCGGCTTCCACCGAGTCAATCTGATCCCAACCCGAGGTGGCAAGCGCCCCCGGTGTGTTGAGGTTAGCTTGCCAAGTAGCAGCGAAGTCGGCAGCCGTAATGGCCGAGCCGTCTTCCCACACTGCTTCTGGAGCAATGTCGTATGTCACCGTCATGCCAGCAGAGGCTGGTGGCGTGTAGGTGTAGTCGTAGGTGACGTCAGCGCACTCAGCGAGTGTTGGATACGCCACAGCTTCTGCTGCGGGCTCCTCTACTGCTGAGTCGTCGGCATCACCGGAATCGTCGGCATCGTCTCCGCCACATGCTGCCACGATCAGTGAGACCGCAAACAGCGACGCAGCGACACGAGTCGCCTTGTTTCGTTTCTTCATGAATTCGACCTCCCCGTCGAATAGGTGGGGTGTCACACCCAGTTGATGACACGCCCACGCTACTCGCTACTTGTGACATTGTTCGCACCATAGGGTTTTCCCATCTGGTGAGGTGCCTCAGCCGCTGTGGTGGCGGTACTGCACGATGCGAGCAAACTCGGTGGGGTCGAGACTGGCCCCGCCCACCAGGACGCCATCAACATCGGGCAGACGCATGATGTCGGCAATCGTGCCCGCTTTGACGCTGCCCCCATATTGAATGCGAATGGCCTCGGCAGCTGGTCGCGAGATCAGGGTTGCCACTTCTTCGCGAATAGCCGCGGCCACTTCTTGGGCCTGATCGGGGGAAGCATTCTTGCCGGTGCCAATTGCCCAAATGGGCTCATACGCGATCACCATCGACTTCACTTGATCGCTCGAGCGTTTATCGAGCCCGGCACGCACCTGACGCCTTACTTTGTCAAGGGTGAGACCGGATTCGTGTTCGGCCAACGTCTCGCCAACACACAAAATCGGGAACATCCCGTGCTTGAGCACGCTCGCCACCTTTTGAGCGACAAAGTCGTCGGTCTCGCCGAACATCTCGCGCCGCTCACTATGGCCGACGATGACGTACTGCACACCAAGTTTGGCCAAGAACACTGGCGAGATTTCTCCGGTGAAAGCGCCCTTGTCGTCAGAGTGACAATTTTGGGCACCCAACTTAAAGCGAAGTTGGTCAGCATCAATCAGCGTCTGCAGACTCCGCAGGTCGGTGAACGGTGGATGCACGCTGACTTCGACTTCGTCGAAATCCTGTTTCTGTAACAGGTAAGCCAATTTCTGAATGAACTGAATTGCTTCGAAGTGGTGGTGATTCATCTTCCAATTGCCACTGATCAACGGCACGCGGTTCGTGCCTGATGCTTTATGTGAGGTGGTGGATGATGCGCTGCTCAACGTGGTGCCTCGCGTAGCGCATGTAAGCCAGGAAGATCACCAAACTCCAAGTACTCGAGTGACGCTCCCCCACCCGTGGAAACATGATTCACTTCATCTGCAAGCCCGAACTCGGCCATCGCTGCCGCCGAGTCGCCGCCGCCGACCACGGTGAATGCTTTGCTGTCAGCCATTGCCTGAGCAACAGTACGGGTTCCTTTGGCAAAACGTGCGTCTTCAAACACGCCCATCGGACCATTCCATAACACGGTGCGGGCATCCATGATGACATCAGTAAATGCTGCCGCCGTGCCAGGCCCTATATCCATGCCCTTGGCACCTGCGGGAAGCCGTCGTCCAAAAGTGGCGTACACCCCGTCGGCATCAAGCCCGATGATGTCTTCGGGCAGCAAAATCGTCGGATACTTAGCGAGCAATGCTGCACAGTGATCCACTTGGTCGCGTTCGCACAATGAATCGCCGATCGGATGGCCTTGTGCAGCGAGAAACGTAAAGCACATTCCACCACCGATCAGTAACTGGTCCACCATGCC
>JANQZQ010000043.1:0-18607 GCA_030728545.1 Ilumatobacteraceae bacterium | reverse complement strand
GCACACACGACGCGTGCGCCTCGTTCAGTGAGCCAATGAATGGTCGGCAAGGCGGCACGAATACGAAAGTCATCGGTGATGGTTCGCGCATCGTCGGGCCCCACCATCGGCACGTTGAAGTCGGTACGCACAAGAACCGTCTTGCCGCGCACCTCGCCGAGGTCTTCTAAGACTGGAAGCTTCACGCCGGATTTCAGGACAGCGAGCGGCCGATATGTACGGACAAATCAGCGAGACGACTGCTGTATCCCCACTCGTTGTCGTACCAACCGAACACCTTCACCATAGAACCACCATTGCCCGAGGACATGCTCATAGTGAGGTCGGCATCGAAAACGCAACTGTGTGGGTTGCCCACCACGTCGCTCGACACAATCGGGTCTATGCAATATTCCAGCACACCCCGCAACGGGCCGTTAGCCGCCGCTGCGAACGCGGCTTTAATTTCTTCGACCGAAGCCTGCGTCTTGAGGTTGGCAACAAAATCGGTAATTGATCCTGTTGGCAACGGCACCCGCAATGAGGTTCCGTCGAGTTTGCCCTTCATCGACTCCATCACCAGGCTGGTGGCGCGAGCGGCACCAGTTGAGGTGGGTGTGATGTTGATCGCAGCTCCACGAGCACGTCGCAGATCTTTGTGAGGCCCATCCACCAACATTTGGTCGCCGGTATACGCGTGCACGGTCGTCATCATTCCGTTGATGACTCCGAAGGCGTCATCCAACACTTTGACCAGCGGCACGAAGCAGTTGGTGGTGCAACTGGCGTTGGACACCACTTGATGCTTCGCTGCATCAAAATCGGTGTGGTTGACGCCATAGACAAACGTGGCATCAGCGCCGGTGGCGGGCGCGGAAATGATTACCACTCGCGCGCCAGCCGCGAGGTGTGCCGCAGCCTTGTCGCGCTCGGTGAAAAAGCCAGTCGACTCGACCACTACGTCAACACCCAGTTGCTTCCACGGCAACTTGGCTGGGTCTCGTTCAGACAGCACCTGCAACTTCTTGCCGTTGATCACAATGCCGTCATCGGTCGACGTCACGGTGTCGGCGAGCACACCCATCACCGAGTCGTACTTCAACAGGTGAGCCATCGTCTTTTTGTCGCCCAAGTCGTTTACAGCGACGATGTCGATATCGGCCCCGTTCTTTTGCACCGCCCGCCAAAAGCTGCGCCCGATACGACCAAAACCGTTGATGCCTACACGTACTGTCATGGCTGAGAGCCTAGTTTTTTTCGATGTCGCGATGCGCCACGCGGGCTTCGACACCGCGATTCGCCAGTCGCAGGCTCAATGCCTCGGCAATCGCCACCGAGCGATGCTGCCCACCCGTGCAACCCACCGCGATAGTCAAATAGCTCTTGCCCTCGTTGCGGTAAGCCGGAATGAGCGACTCGAACAAACCTTCTACTCGATTCAGAAAATCCTGGGTTGCAGCTTGGTCAAGCACAAATCGGCGCACCGCCTCATCGCGGCCGGTGAGCGGACGCAGGGCTTCGTCGTAATACGGATTCGGAATGAAACGTACATCGAACATCGTGTCAACATCTAGCGGGATGCCATGCTTGAAGCCAAACGAAACCACTGATACTTGCAGGGTGTCAGGCAGGTCGTCGAAAGAGAACAACTCGGTCAGCTGGGTCTTGAACTGACCCAACTGCAATGCCGTTGTATCAATCACCTTGTCGGCCACCTCACGCACTGGTTCGAGCAGGTCGCGCTCGTGCTCAATGGCTTCTGACACCGTGCCTGTTTCGGTGCGCAACGGGTGTTTACGCCGCGACTCGGTATAGCGCTTGACGAGCGACTGGGTCGATGCCTCCAAAAACAACACCCGCACGTCATGCCCGGCACCGCGCAACCGAGGCACCGATTTGACAGCATCCGTTTGTTGCGATGCAACACCAATGACCAGTGCAAGACGCGATGGTTGATCTACCGAGACCCCGGCAAGTTCAACGAACTTATCCACCAGCTCCACGGGCATGTTGTCGACCACGAACCAGCCGAGATCTTCTAACGCGTCAGCAGCCTGCGAGCGTCCAGCACCGGACAGCCCGGTGATAAGCAGTATCTCTGCCACGTGCCGAGACTACTGAGCGCCGTTGAAGCGGTCATACACAGCGTCTGCCACTGCGCCGGGTAGCCAGGTGAGTTCATGCAGTGCCTCGCGCGAGGCCTGCTTGACTCCGGCGATTCCCCCGAAATGTTTCACCAAGCGTTCTTTGCGCGCGGCACCCAAACCGCGTACCCCATCCAGCTCGCTGGCTCGCATCCGCTTGGAGCGTTGCTGACGATGAAATGTGTTGGCAAATCGGTGGGCCTCATCACGCACCACCTGCAACATGTAGAGCGCCTGGCTACCTCGCGGAATACGCACGGGGTCGCTTTGGTCGGGCAAGAAAACCTCTTCGAACCGCTTGGCAAGTGCAGCAACATTGATTTCGTCCTCTAAGTCGAGTTCTCGCACCACTTCGATTGCCACATTGAGTTGACCCTTGCCACCATCAACAAGCAATAGCTGCGGTGGATACGCAAACCGCCCAGGCCGCTCACCGCGTTCGCTAGCGGGTGCATCACGCTCGGCCACGTACGCGGAGAGCCGCCTGGTGAGCACTTCGCGCATGGCTGCGTAGTCGTCGTTGCCTTCAACTTGTTTCACGTTGAACTTGCGGTACTCGCGCTTTTGCGGGATGCCGTCTTCGAGCACAACCATCGAGCCGACATAGTCGGTGCCATGGAGGTGAGCCATATCGAAACATTCGATACGCAGTGGCGCCTGTGACAAAGACAGATGATCTTGCAATTCAGAAATCGCCCGACTGCGGGCGTTGTGGTCGCTGGCGCGGCGCATTTTGTGGCGCACGAGAGCGTCAGTGGCATTTTTCAACACCGTTGCCATTAGTTCGCGGCGGTCGCCGCGCTGGGGTACCCGAATCTCCACTTGTGATCCACGACTAGCCCCCAACATGGTTTGGCAAGCGACAAGATCTTCTGGTTCGCACGACACCATGACTTCTTTTGGCCAACCCAACGCTGGTTCGTCGGCGTAGAGATCCACAATCACTCGACGCATCAACTGCGCAGCCGTCAAATCCTCAGACTTGTCTACGACATAGCCGTTGTTGCCCAGCACCCGACCTTTGCGCACATAGAACACGTGCACGCTGGCCTCGAGTTCGGCATCGCTAAGAGCGATTACATCAAAATCTTCGCCCCGCTCACCCACCATGAGTTGCCGCTCAAGAGCGCGATCTATGGCACCGAGACGATCGCGCAGACGGGCTGCGTCCTCGAACGCTTGATTCTTGGCAGCAATTTCCATCGCCGAGCCAAGTTCGGCTCGCACGGCGTCGGTGTCTCCACCCAAGAACCGCACCAAGCCCTGCACATGACCGTCGTAGGCAGCGCGTTGCACCTCGTTAACGCATGGCCCCGAACACTTCTCGATATGAAACAACAAGCACGGCCGACCGAGGCGCTCGTGCTGATGGAACTTCACCGGCGAACAGGTGCGCACAGGAAACGTTCGCAACAGTGCATCGAGCGTGTCGCGAATTGCCCAGGCGTGGGCATACGGCCCGAAATACTTGGTGCCTTTTCGCTTGCGCCCGCGCATCACCACTGCCCGCGGCCACTCTTCATCCAAAGTGACGGCCAGAAACGGATAACTCTTGTCATCTCGCAAGCGCACGTTGAACCTGGGGCGGTGTTGCTTGATGAGGTTGTACTCCAACATCAAGGCTGCAACTTCGCTGTCTACCTCGATCCACGCCACTTCAGTCGCAGCGTTGACCATTGCCGCAGTGCGTGTGTGCAACAATCCGGGGTCAACGAAGTAGCTCGCCACTCGAGAACGCAAATTCGCAGCCTTGCCGACATAGATGATTCGCCCAAGCTCGTCTTTGAATTGATACGAGCCAGGACCAGTCGGTAGCTCCGACATTTCGGGGCGCAGCATGTTTACCCGCGCAAAACGTCGGCTAAGAAACGCGCGGTGTGACTTCCCTTCACGCGGGCCACTTGTTCTGGCGTGCCCTCGGCAACGATTTGGCCGCCGCCGTCTCCGCCCTCGGGCCCAAGATCAATCAACCAGTCCGCAGTCTTGATCACGTCCAAATTGTGTTCAATCACCAGCACCGTGTTGCCCTGATCCACCAAACGAGCCAACACGATAAGCAAACGACGAACGTCTTCAAAGTGCAACCCGGTAGTGGGCTCATCCAAGAGATAAATGGTGTGGCCCGTGCTGCGTCGCGCCAACTCGCTGGCCAGTTTTACGCGCTGGGCTTCGCCACCCGACAAGGTGGGCGCCGATTGCCCGAGCCGTACATAGCCCAACCCCACATCCATGAGTGTTTGCAGATGGCGCGCGATGCGCGGTTGGTTGGAAAAAAACTCAACAGCTTCGCTGATGGGCATGTGCAACACTTCGGCCACGTTTTTGCCCTTGAAGCGAATCTCCAACGTGTCGCGGTTGTAGCGCGAACCCTTACACACCTCGCACGGCACATACACATCGGGTAGAAACTGCATCTCGATGCGAATCGTGCCATCACCCGAGCACGCTTCACAGCGCCCGCCGGGCACATTGAACGAAAACCTTCCCGGTTGATAACCGCGCACCTTGGCGTCGGGCGAATTGGCGAACAGTTTGCGAATGTCATCAAACACGCCCGTGTAGGTGGCGGGATTGGATCTTGGGGTACGCCCGATTGGCGACTGATCCATATCGATGACCTTGTCTAACTTCTCAATGCCGGTCACGCTCTTGTGGCGTCCCGGTGAATCCTTGGTTTTGTAAATCTTTTGCATGAGGGCTGGCAACAAAATGTCACGCACCAGCGTGCTCTTACCGCTGCCCGAAACACCCGTGACGGCAACGAAACACCCAAGTGGGATTCGCACGTCAATCTGTTTCAAATTGTGCTCGCGCGCACCCTTCACGACCAACGCGTCGGCGCCAATCGTGCGCCGCTTCTTCGGCACTTCGATCGACCGCTTGCCCGACAAATAGGCCCCGGTCACCGACGCTGACACCTTTTCGATGCCTTTCACGACGCCGCTGTACACCACGGCACCGCCGTGTTCACCAGCGCCAGGCCCGATATCCACAATCCAATCGCTGGCCCGAATGGTGTCTTCGTCGTGCTCGACAACGAGCACGGTGTTGCCCAAGTCGCGCAGTCGGTGCAACGTGTCGATCAGGCGATGATTATCGCGTTGGTGCAACCCGATGGAAGGCTCGTCCAACACATACAGCGTGCCCACGAGTCCAGAGCCAATCTGGCTGGCCAGACGAATGCGTTGGGCCTCACCACCGGCCAAGGTGCCAGCCGAGCGCGAGAGGGTCAGATAGTTGAGACCGACATCGAGCAGAAACCCAAGGCGTGCGTTTACTTCTTTGGTGATGCGCTCGGCAATCATCTTTTCGCGCTTAGTCAACTTGAGGCCTGCCAGAAACTTCGCCGACTCGGCAATCGACAGTTCACACACCTCAGAGATGGTTTTGTCGTTGATTTTTACCGACAGCGATTCGGGTTTGAGTCGCGCACCCTTGCAGGCCGAGCATGGCTTTTCGCGCATGTAACTTTCGTACTGCTCTCGCTGCGAATCGCTTTCGGCGCTCTCATGACGGCGCTTCAACCACGGAATCACACCTTCAAACTCGGTGCTGTACTCGCGCACTCGTCCGTAGCGGTTGCGATATTTGACGATGACATTTTCGCCCAAGCCATGCATGATGATTTTTTGATGTTTGGCAGTGAGCTTGGCCCATGGCTTTTTGGTGTCAATTCCCTCGTCTTTGGCCACGGCTTCGAGCATCCTCACGAAGTACATGGTGTGCGCGCTGCGCCACGGGGCGAGCGCACCTTCAGCAACACTCAGATCTGGGTCAGGCACCACCAAGTCGGGGTCAACTTCGTAGGTTGTGCCGAGACCGAGGCATTTCTCGCAGGCGCCATACGGCGTGTTGAAGGAAAAATTGCGCGGGGCCAACTCTTCGTACGACGTGGTGCACTTCGGGCATACCAACTGCTGGCTGAAGTTCAGCACTTCGCTGACAGCATCGGCTTTGCCCATAACTTCGACGGTGGCGATGCCATTGGCCAGGCGCAGAGCCGTTTCCATGCTGTCGGTCAGGCGCCGGTTAATGCCGTCCTTGCGCACCAGGCGGTCCACAATCACATCGATGGTGTGCTGTTCATAGCGCGCCAGTTTCTTGCCTGCTTTTTGAAACTCAGAGATTTCCACTACGGCCCCGTCGACACGAGCCCGAGTAAACCCTTGACCCAGCAAATCAACTAGCAACGAGTCGTACTCACCTTTGCGACCGCGAACCACGGGTGCCAACACCTGAAACCGAGTTCCGTCTTTGAGCTCCATTACTTGGTCAACGATTTGCTCGGGGGTTTGTTTGGTGAGTCGCTCACCATCATTTACACAGTGCTGGATACCAATGCGGGCAAACAGCAGACGCAGGTAGTCGTACACCTCGGTGATCGTGCCCACGGTGGAACGCGGGTTGCGTGACGCCGACTTTTGATCTATAGAAATAGCCGGCGAAAGGCCTTCGATGACATCAACGTCGGGTTTGTCCATTTGCCCAAGGAATTGCCGCGCATAGGCGCTGAGGCTTTCTACATAGCGCCGTTGACCCTCGGCATAAATCGTGTCGAATGCCAGACTGCTCTTGCCACTGCCCGACAAGCCCGTGAGCACAATCAAACGGTCACGGGGCAGCTCCAAACTGATGTTCTTCAGGTTGTGCTCACGCGCACCACGAATGACGATTGAGTTGGTCACGGCGACACGCTAATTCGCAGGGCGACCTTCGCGGAGCTCTCGCCGCAATTCCCGCACTTCATCACGCAGCCGAGCAGCCTGCTCGAAGTGCAGATCGGTCGCGGCTTGGTGCATCTCTTCTTCAAGGGTCTGAATCAGTCGCTCGAGTTCACTCGACCCGAGGGCTTGCAAATCACGAATCACCTTGTCTCGCTCACGTGAAGTGCGCCGACCTTTGCCCGGATACGGTGCACCTTCATCAGGCCGCAATAGCGACAAGATGTCGCCCACAGCCTTGCGAATGGTCTTAGGTTCGATGCCACGCTCAGCGTTGTAGGCCTTCTGCTTTTCGCGTCGGGCATTGGTCAGACTGATCGCTGACTCCATTGCTGCTGTGCGTTTGTCGGCATACATAATGACTTGGCCATCTACGTTGCGCGCGGCGCGACCAATGGTCTGGATGAGCGATGTTTCGCTGCGCAAGAACCCTTCTTTGTCGGCATCAAGAATGGCAACGAGCGAGACTTCGGGTAGGTCGAGACCTTCACGCAACAAGTTGATGCCAACCAACACGTCGAATTCACCCAACCGCAGAGCCCGCAGAATTTCGATGCGCTCGATGGTGTCGATATTGGAGTGCAGATATCGCACCCGCAGACCCTGCTCGAGCAGGTATTCGGTTAAGTCCTCAGCCATCTTTTTGGTAAGCGTGGTGATCAACACCCGATCCCCCATGGTGAGACGCTGCTGAACGTTGGCGATGATGTCATCAATTTGACCCTTGGTGGGTTTCACAATCACTTCGGGGTCGATCAGGCCAGTTGGACGCACGATCTGCTCGACTACCTGTTGTGAGTTCTGCTTTTCAAACTTGGCCGGTGTCGCCGACATAAAAATACATTGATTTACGCGCTCCAAAGTTTCTTCAAAGCGCAGTGGACGATTCTCAGCAGCACTCGGCAGACGAAACCCGTGCTCAATCAACGTCGATTTGCGGGCGCGGTCACCGGCGAACTGCCCGTACAGCTGTGGCACGGCCACGTGGCTTTCATCAACCACAAGTAAATAGTCATCAGGGAAATAGTCGAGCAGGGTAAACGGTGGCGACCCAGGTTCGCGGCCATCGATATGCATTGAATAGTTCTCAATGCCATTGCAATAGCCCATTTCCTGAATCATCTCCAGGTCATAGCGCGTACGCATCCCAAGACGCTGGGCCTCGAGCAGTTTGCCGTTGGCGTTGAACCACTCCAAGCGCGCGGCCAACTCGGCTTCGATGCGCAACATGGCTGCACGCATTCGTTCTTCGCCAGCCACGTAGTGCGTGGCAGGGAAAACCAAAATCTCGGTTGGGCTGCCGAGGGTCTCGCCCGTAACTGGGTCGACCACGCTGATGCGATCGATGGTGTCACCAAACATCTCGATGCGCGTGATGGTGGATTCGTAGGCCGGCTGCAGTTCGATGGTGTCGCCGCGCACTCGAAAATTGCCGCGACCGAGTGCAACATCGTTGCGTTCGTACTGCAAGTCCACCAGCCGTCGCAAAATACTTTGCTGGTCGTATTCCACACCCTGGTGCAACTCGAGCAAGTTGCCCTTGTACTCCTCGGGGTTGCCCATGCCGTAAATGCAGCTCACCGATGCCACCACAATCACATCGCGACGAGTGAGCAATGCTTCGGTGGCCGAGTGGCGCAGCCGGTCAATCTCGTCATTGATCGAGGAGTCCTTCTCGATGAACGTGTCACTCGAGGGGATGTACGCCTCGGGTTGGTAATAGTCGTAGTAGCTGACGAAATACTCCACCCGATTGTGCGGGAAGAATTCCTTCATCTCTTGCGCCAATTGGGCAGCCAAACTTTTATTCGGGGCCAGAATCAGAGTTGGGCGTTGCAGCTTTTCGATCGTCCAAGCAATGGTCGCCGACTTTCCCGAGCCAGTGATGCCGAGCAGAGTCTGAAATCGATCACCGCGCTCCACCCCAAGGGTGAGCTGAGCAATGGCCTGTGGTTGATCGCCGGCAGGTTGGTAGTCAGAGACCACCTTGAATTCGTGTTTGGCGCGCGTTTCCACCACGCGGCGAGCCTACGAGTTGGCCGAGCGCGCCACCCGACCAGCATCGGGTGCTGCTGGTGGCAGGGAACACATCCATTGCCAGGCTGCGCCAACTTGGCGCGCCAAGTCCAAGCGCGAACCCGAATTGTCGATAATCCAATCCGCAATGGCGCGTCGTTGTTGCCGACTCGCCTGTTTGGCAATGCGAGCCTGCGCATCTTGGGCACTCAACCCACGTTGTTCAACGAGTCGTTGCACTGCAATCTGTGGATCCAAATCCACCACCAGCACCCCACCCAAGCCGAGGCGCGGATTTTCTGCCAGAAGCGGTACATCAAGCACTACGACGCGTCGCGAGTTGCGCTGGGCGTCGATACGCCGCATCATCTCCACGCCGACGGCTGGATGCACGATCTTGTTGAGTGCCGCGAGGGCTTCGGCATCAGCAAACACTTTGCTTGCCAAGGCGGCTCGGTCAAGGTGACCGCTTTCGGCCAGCACTTCAGCACCAAACCGCTCGACGATTGCCAAAAAGACTGGTTGTCCTGGGCGCTGCAAGTCGCGCACGATGACATCGGCATCCACGATGACTGCACCATGAGTCGCCAACTGCGACGACACGACTGACTTGCCGCTACCGATACCACCGGTTAGCCCGACGAGGATCATTACTTCACCCCGTACAGGCCCGAATCAGCTGCTCGGCTGTGCTGTGCTCTCATCTGCGACTGCATCTGGTGTCTGCGTGACGGCTTCGCCACCAGCAGGTGCTTCGGCTTGGAACAATTCACCCCATGCTGCTTCGCGCGTGGCATCGTCGGTACCCACCCAGTTGCCTTGTTCATCGGCTTTGAACTGGTCACGATATTCAGGAGCAAGCTCTCCACCTTCGGCTGCTTGCTTGATTGACAAGCTGATGCGTCGGCGTGCCAAGTCAAGGTCAATGATTTTGACCCACAACTCTTCGCCTGGTGTCACGACCTGCTCGGGAGCCTCGACGTGATGCGTCGACATCTCTGAGATGTGCACCAAACCTTCGATGCCATCCCCCACTTGCACGAACGCACCGAACGGCACGATCTTGGTGACGCGGCCGTAGACGAGTTGATTGACGGCGTGGGTCTGGGCAAATGCCTGCCACGGATCTTGCTGTGTTGCCTTGAGCGACAAGCTGATGCGCTCACGGTCGCCGTCGATCTCCAACACCTTGACATCGACTTCATCGCCAACAGTGACGACTTCGTTGGGATTGTCGACGTGCTTCCATGACAACTCGGATACGTGGATCAAACCGTCCATGCCGCCGAGGTCGACGAACACACCGAAAGCCACGATGGATGAAACGCGACCCTTGCGCACTTCGCCAACTTTGAGGTTGACCAAAAAGCCGTCGCGGCTTTCGCGTTGGGTTGCTTCGAGCACTGCACGGCGCGACAACACCACGTTGTTGCGCTGACGGTCGAGCTCGAGAATCTTGGCTTGAATCTTTTGGCCAACATACGGGGCCAGGTCTTTGACGCGACGCAATTCCACCAATGACGCTGGCAAAAAGCCACGCAGCCCGATGTCGACGATGAGTCCGCCTTTGACCTCTTCAATGACAAGGCCTTCAACGGTGCCGTCTTCGTTCTTCACTCGCTCGACGTCGCCCCAAGCGCGCTCATACTGCGCACGCTTCTTGGAGAGCAACAGGCGACCTTCTTTGTCTTCAAGAGTGAGCACAAGCGCTTCGATTTTCTCACCGAGCGACACGACGGTGTGTGGGTCGATGTCTTGGCGAATAGCCAACTCGCGACCGAGGATCACGCCTTCGGTCTTGTAGCCAATTTCTAGAAGCACTTCTTCACGGGTGATGCGCACCACGGTGCCGGTGACGAGTTTGCCTTCTTTGATTTCAACGAACGTGCTGTTGAGCTCGTCGGCGAACGATGCATCTCGTTCGGTGATCTTGCGAGGAATGTAGTTGCCACTTTGGTCAAAGGTGCCCATTGAAGTGGTGGGGCTAAGAGTCGTATCGGTCATGGTTGCTTTCGGTGGATGGAAGAGTAGGGATAGGACATTTCCCGTCAAAATGACGGACGGGTCAGGCTACCTTCGCCGCTGCCCAAGTCGTACCCCAGGCCGAATTGACGATGAGTGGTACATCAAGTTGCGCCGCGTCGTGCATGGCCCGCAAGACCAACTCCCCGACTTCGTCTCGCTCGTGGCTCGGCACTTCGACGATTACTTCGTCGTGTACCTGCAACACGATTTTGCTCGCCAGACCACGCTGTTCGAGCTGCTGGTCGATAGCCACCAACGCCATTTTGAAGATGTCAGCTGCCAAGCCCTGAATGCCGGCGTTCATCGCCATGCGGGTGGCGGCTGCCTGCACCTGTCGAATAGCGCTGTGGATGCCCTCGATATTTCGGCGTCGACCAAACAACGTGGTGGTGTAGCCATCACGCGTGGCAGTGGCAACGGCATCATCCATATAGTGCTTCACCCGCGGAAAAGCCGCGAAGTAGGCGTCAAGAATGGTTTTGGCCTCGCCAACATCGATGGCCAAGCGTTGGCTCAAGCCGTAGGCCTCCATGCCGTATGCCAACCCGTACGACACCATCTTGGCTTTGCTGCGCTGCTCGCCCGTAACTTGATCGAGTTCGACTCCGAAAACTTGGGCAGCCGTCGCTCGATGAATGTCGATACCAGCGTTGAACGCCTGTAACAAGCCGGGGTCTTTGGCCAAGTGGGCGATGCACCGCAGTTCGATTTGGTTGTAGTCGGCCACCAAGAACTCACAGCCAGGAGATGCAACAAAGACCTCGCGAAACACGCGACCCGATTCGTTGCGCACGGGGATGTTGTGCAAGTTCGGTTGATCACTCGAGAGCCGACCCGTGCGGGCCACAGTTTGATTAAAGCTGGCGTGAATCCTCCCATCGGCGGCGATGGTGGTCAATAACCCTTGCGCGTAGGTAGAGCGAAGTTTCTCCACCTCGCGATATTCAAGCAATGCGTCGATGAACTCGGGCCACTCGTCACGCACTTTTTCCAACGTGGCGGCATCGGTGCTCATCTTTTTGGTCTTCGTCTTTTTGCCTCCGGTCACACCACGCTCTTCATACAAAATCACAGCCAACTGCTTGGTGGAGTTCACGTTGAACTCTTTACCAGCCAAACGGTGCAAGGTGCTCACCAACTTCGTACTGCGCTGCTGCAGATCCGCCTCTACTGCGGTGAGGTGCGCAGCATCAACGGCGATGCCGACATGTTCCATTTTGGCGAGCACACGCACTAATGGCAGCTCGGTTTGTGCATACAAATCCCCCAGCTGCACCGAAGCCAGATGTTGCTCCAGCGGTTGGCGCGCCAAAAAAGCCACAGCGGCTTCGAGAGCGCAATCACGTTGCGCGGCGTCGTCGTCTACAAAATTCAATTGCCCGCTGGCGACCCCTGACGTGGCTTCCAACGACCGCCCCACCCACCGTTCGGCAACGGTGCCAATGTCGTATGAACCCGAACCTGAGTCGGCCAAATATGCAGCGATCGCCGTGTCGTATCGCAAATTTTTTACATCTACCCCACTAGCCAAAAACCCGCGCATGATGTTGCGTGCATCGTGCATCACCATATTGAGCGAGTTCGCCAGAGCTTCGCGCAATTGAGCATCTGCAAGGTCGCCCGCTGAGAGCACACCGCAAGCCACACCATCGGCGGTGAAGAACACGTTGGTAATCGTGCTGCGACCGGGCTCGCCCGCCCAAGCCACAGCCACCCCAATTGGCGCTGACTGCGACAGCAGGGCAACGGCTTGCGTCACGCTCATGGGCGCAAGAGTGACGGCGATGGTTTCGTTTGCGACTACTTCTGTGGCGGTGTTTACTTCGGTGGCGGTGCTTGCGGCGTTATTTGTTGCAGCTGCGGCTGTATGTATTGAACCTGCCCCGCCGAACTTGGTGAAGATCGGCTTCCAGCGCGCCAACATGGTGGAGAACTCGAGTCGTGCAAACAACGCTTGCAGCGCAGTCGCGTTTGGCTGTGGCACCCAGGCCGACTGCTGCAGGTCAACGGGCACATCACGCCGCAACAGCATCAAGCCCGCGTTGCGCAGCACTCGATCACGGGCTTCGTGCAATGAAGCCCGCAGTTTCGGCGTCTGGTCGTCGGCAGCATCAAACACCGCCTGCAGGTTTCCGTACTGATTTATCAACTTCGCCGCCGTCTTTTCACCAACGCCGGGAACTCCGTGCAGATTGTCGCTCGGGTCACCACGTAACGCGGCATAGTCGGGATACTGAGCAGGTGTCACGCCGGTTCGTTCTTTGATACCGGCTTCGTCATAGAGCGCGTAGTCAGAAACGCCCCGCTTGTTGTACAGCACCCGCACATTGGGGTCAGAGACCAGTTGATACGCGTCGCGGTCTCCGGTGACGATAATCAACTCGTCTTGTTGACCCACTGCGGCAGCAATCGTGGCGATGATGTCATCGCCTTCGAACCCGGCAATGTCCAACGTGGCGACTCCGGCAGCCGGCAGCAACTGAGTGCGCACCACATCCAACTGGGCATACAACGAATCGGGTTGCTTTTCTCGTTGCGCCTTGTATTCAGGTGCGGCTTCGTGACGAAACGTTTTCTCTTTGCGGTCAAACACCACAACAACGGCATCAGGGTTGTGGTCTTTCACCAAGGTGAGAAACATCGAACAAAATCCGAACACGGCGTTCGTGACCTCGCCGCCAGCGGTGGCCATCGTGTCGGGCAGTGCAAAATAGGCACGGTAGACAAGCGAATTGCCATCCAACGCCATTACTTTCATGCAGGTGGAACGATCTCGCCCTTCAGCACCGATTCGGCCACACTGCGCATGGTCGAGCGGCTCGCCATGGCAGTTTGTTGAATGAACGAAAAGGCAGAGGCCTCTTTCATGCCGTGCTGGTCAACCAATAATCCTTTGGCGCGGTCGAGCACCTTACGCGCCTCGAGACGCTCTTGTAGTTCACCAACTTCGGCGACCAACGCTTTGGTTTCGGCATAGCGGGAGGTTGCCAACTCGATGGCGGGCACCAAATCGGCTTTTTGAAACGGCTTCACCAAATAGGCCATTGCCCCGGCGTCGCGAGCCTGCTCCACTATTTCTCGTTGACTGAACGCAGTCAACATCAAGATCGCACAGATGCCCTCAGCAGTGATTTGCCGTGCTGCTTCGATGCCATCGAGACCAGGCATCTTCACATCAAGAATCACCACGTCGGGCTTGAGTTCACGAACGAGCGTTACCGCTAGGTCACCGCGACCGGCTTCACCGACCACTACATAACCCTCTTCTTCGAGCAGCTCGCGCAGATCCAGTCGAATGATCGCTTCGTCCTCGGCGATCACAATGGAGGTCACGGCACGACTCTACGACTCGTGTCGCTGGCTGGAATCACCGGGTTCGGTGGCGTCTGTGGAGTGCAGCCGGTCGAGCAGCGAATCAATTTCCCTCTCGTGGTCAGCAATCGCCGCTTCGAGATGAGCAAGATGGGTGGAAATCGCCACGAAATGCCGCTGGGTGTCACGGTGTTCGAACTCTGCGCTCGGTGTCTCGGCCACAATGGCCCGCAGGGCCGAGTCGGCTGCGTCGTCACGCATGATGTCGTGCTGCTCACGGGTGATCCGCAAATCTTCGCGCAACTCCTGCAGGGTGGCTGTGCACCGAGCCAGGCGATGGCGTACCAAGCGCTGCTCAATACCCGTCGGTAACTGCAAGCTCATGGGAAAATGCAGTCTACGACGGACTGCATCCGCCGTGAACATATGGTGCCCGAGGTGGGAGTCGAACCCACACACCCTTTCAGGCAACGGATTTTGAGTCCGTCGCGTCTGCCATTTCGCCACTCGGGCAACGACATAGAAGGCTAGTGGTCGTCAAGTCTCGTAACATCTAGTGATAGCAACCGAGTCAGCGAAGGGGGTGTGATGCTTGCGTTTTTGTTTCCAGGTCAAGGCTCACAACGCCCCGGAATGGGTCGCCCCTGGCAGGATCACGAAAGTTGGGAACTCGTTGAAGAAGCATCAGCGATATCGGGTCGGGATGTGGCGCGTTTGTTGCTCGATGCCGACGCCGACGAACTGAAAGACACTCGCAACGCCCAGCTCACCACGTTTGTCAGCAGTCTGATGGTGTTGGACGCCGTTGAGCGCCTAGGTGTGGAACCCAGCATCTGCGCTGGGCACAGCCTCGGCGAGTACACCGCTCTTACCGCCAACGGAGCCCTGGGGTTCGATGACGGTGTCCGATTGGTAATGGAGCGTGGCGACGCCATGCACGAAGCGGGCCAAGCGTCGCCAGGCGCCATGTCGGCTGTGCTGGGGCTTGATGATGATTTAGTCGAAGTCGCTTGTCGACGTGCCGACGACAATGTCTGGGTCGCCAATTTCAACGCTCCAGGCCAAGTGGTTATCGCGGGATCGCCAAGCGGAATTGAAAAGGCCACCGTGCACGCCAAAGAGCTCGGGGCCAAAAAAGTTATGGCGCTGCCTGTGTCAGGTGCATTTCACACACCGTTCATGAACGCTGCACGCGACCGTCTACGAGTGGCACTGGCTGCTGCTGGCCCACGCGACACCGACGTGCCGATTATTTCCAACGTGGATGCGTTGGCGCATCAACGCGGTGATGAGTGGGCGTCACTTCTGTCGGCGCAATTGTGTTCACCCGTGCGCTGGCGCCAAGTGTTGTTAGAAATCGCCAAACAATCGATAGCCGGCTACGTCGAGCTCGGCCCGGGAGGCGTGCTCAGCGGAATGGTGAAACGCACCATTGACGGCGCACGAGTCATCAGTGTTTCCACACCCGACGAGTTGGACAGCCTGCTCGAGTGGGTGAGCCAAGTAGCACCGCCCAAGACCGCAGCACACGACGGTGAGCACTTGTTCGTAGTCGAGCGCCTCGTGGTGAGCCCGGCCGCCGGGGTGTTTTCTCAACGCACAGATATTGCTGACGGCGCGCGCATCGATGTGGGCACAGTGCTCGGTCGCGTCGGCGACATCGAAGTTCGCTCGCCATTTGCTGGCATCCTGCAAAGTTTCATCGCCCACGAGGGTGAGCGTCTGGCAATGCGCGAACCAGTTGCTTGGCTGCGGACCCACTAATGGCCGGCGGACGCATCATCGGTTGGGGTACTGCGTTACCCGAAAAAGTGCTCACCAACCACGACCTGTCGGCGATGATGGACACCAACGACGAGTGGATCACCGAGCGAACTGGCATCAAACAGCGCCACATTGGTGGTTCAACTGCATCACTTTCTGTTTCATCTGCCCGTCGGGCAATCGCAATGGCGGGCATCGACCCAGCCAGCATCGACGGCCTTGTGCTCTCCACCACCACACCTGATCGCACGGTTCCGGCCACGTCGGCCACGGTGCAAAATGAGTTGGGGCTGCGCTGCGGTGCCTTTGATGTCAATGCTGCCTGTTCAGGATTTGTGTATGCCTATGTCGTAGCCCAAGGTTTGCTGGCGATCGGCGCCAAACGACTGCTGGTCATCGGCACCGACACGCTGTCACGCATTACCGACTGGAGCGATCGCGGCACTGCAATCTTGTTCGCCGACGGGTCAGGCGCCTGCGTCGTCGACTCAACTACGGACGCAGGGCAATTGCTCGGGTGGGATCTCGACGCCGACGGCTCGCTCGAGCATCTGCTGTATGCCGAAGTCGGTGGCTATATCCATATGGACGGCAAAGAAGTGTTCCGTCGTGCAGTGCGCATCATGGTCGACTCGGCCAAAAAATCACTCGCCAAAGCGGGCTTGAGCGTGGATGACGTAAAACTCTGTGTCCCCCATCAGGCCAACCTGCGCATCATCGATGCAGCGTGTCGCAACCTCGGCATTCCGCTCGAGCGCACCGCCATCGTGCTCCACGAAACCGGCAACACATCGTCAGCCTCCATTCCTTTGGCATTGTTCGATGCAGCCGATCGTGGACGCTTGCACAATGGCGACATCGTGTTGCTCGTAGGTTTTGGGGCGGGAATGACCGCCGCCAGCGCAGTTCTTGAATGGAGGAACCCATGAGTCGAGTAGTGCTCATCACAGGTGGTAGCCGCGGAATCGGCTTGGCCACAGCACAACGCTTCGCCGCACTTGGCGACAAGGTAGCCGTCACGTACAACACCTCGTCCCCCACCGGAGATTTTCTGGCAGTGCAATGCGATGTAACCAAACAAGAAGATGTAGACCGCACGTTTGCCGAAGTAGAAGAAAAACTCGGCCCCGTCGAAATTTTGGTGTCAAATGCCGGGATTACCCGTGATGGATTGTTGCTGCGCATGAAGGAACAAGACTTTGCCGAGGTGCTCGACGCCAATTTGACCGGCGCCTTTCGCGTCAGCAAGCGAGCCACTCAAACCATGTTGCGTGCCCGCAAGGGAAGAATCATCTTGGTGTCGAGCGTGGTGGGTTTACTAGGTCAAGCCGGTCAGTCCAACTATGCAGCATCCAAGGCTGGGCTGGTTGGTTTTGCCCGATCGCTGGCCCGTGAACTTGGTAGCCGCAGCATCACCGTGAACGTGGTGGCGCCTGGGCCAGTTGACACGGATATGACACGGGCACTGGGCGAAGAAAAGCTGCAAGCGTTTGCTGCACTCGTGCCACTGGGACGCATTGCCACCACAGACGAAATCGCAGGTGTCATAACATTTCTCGCCTCGCCAGACGCCGCTTACATCACGGGCGCTGTGATTCCGGTGGACGGCGGTCTCGGGATGGGTCACTAGGATGGCGGTTCAAGGAGGCCCGTTGTGAGCCAAGAATTATTCGATCGTTTCACCAAGTGCGCTGTTGAGTTGTTGTCTGTTGATGCAGCCAAAGTCACCCGTGAGGCCCGTTTCAAAGAAGACCTCGAAGCCGACAGCCTCGACCTCGTTGAGTTTGTCATGGCACTCGAAGAAGAATTCAGCGTCGAGGTGCCTGAAAAAGAATTGGAAGGCATCACGACCGTCGGTCAAGCCTTCGATCTCATCGCTGCAAAAGCCAAGTAGTCCCCCCTCATGCAGGGTGCCGGGCATCGTGTAGCAATTACCGGTTACGGGGTCGTTGCTCCGTGCGGAATCGGCAAAGACGCCTTCTGGCGTGGGCTCCTCGGCCCTGGAATCACCTCTGCAAAAACTGTGGAGATTGCTGACTGGGACCCGCTTCCCTATTTTGCTAATCCCAAAGAGGCCCGTCGCTCGGATCGCGTCGAGCAATTCGCCTTGGCCGCCGCCCAAGAAGCGTTCGCAATGTCGGGTGACCTGCCCTACGACCCTGCTCGCATGGGCAGCATCTTCGGCACTGGCATCGGTGGGCTACGCACACTCGAAGAGCAAGTCATTACGCGAGTAGAAAAAGGCGAACGACGCGTGTCGCCGTTCTTGGTGCCGATGATGATGTCCAACGCCGCCGGTGCGGCAATCTCGATGCGCTACCACCTGCAGGGCCCAGCCGAAACCATTTGCACTGCTTGCGCCGCAGCCACCCATGCCATGGGTTATGCCGCACGATTGGTGGCCTGGGGTCAGTGCGATGCTGTTGTCACAGGCGGGGCTGAGTCTGCAGTCACGCTCACCGCTGTTGCCGGGTTTGCCAACATGACCGCGCTGTCGAGCAGTGGGTGTAGCAAGCCGTTTGATGCCACTCGCGATGGATTCGTATTCGGTGAAGGTGCTGCAGTGTTTATTTTTGAGCGCTGGGATGCAGCGGTGGCCCGCGGCGCCAACATCATCGCCGAAGTGCTCGGAGCAGCGAGCAATGC
>JANQZQ010000042.1:5543-6673 GCA_030728545.1 Ilumatobacteraceae bacterium | reverse complement strand
TCGAAACCTGTCAGCCCCATATGTACTTGCGTAACTCTCTCAGTGTACGCACGCTTGCCAGACGATTGTGCTGTGGGTGTGTTGTGGGGCTGGAACGGTCCTCAACACGGTGCTCGACACGGCTACTCGGGTTTGCCGCGGCGTTGGCGGCCAACGGCGCGGCGCATTTCGATTTTCGATTCTTTTTCGGCAATGGCAGCCCGCCGGTCTTCTTTCTTGCGCCCCTTGGCCAGGGCCAACTCGATCTTCACGCGCCCATCACGTAGATGCACATCAAGCGGCACCAGGGTGAGGCGTTCTTTGGCCATTCGCTCGGCCAGCCGCCGAATTTCATTGCGATTCAACAACAGCTTGCGTGGTCGCACCGGGTCGTGGGCACCCACGCCGTGGCTGAATTTATATGCCGCAACGTGCATATTCTCTAGCCACATTTCGCCACGGGCTACATGGGCATACGACTCGGCGATTTGCACGAGGCCTTCGCGCACGCTTTTTACCTCGCTGCCGTGCAGCACGATGCCCGCCTCGACGACGTCGAGGATGGTGTAGTCGTGTCTGGCGCGTCGATTGCTCGCCAGCACGGTGGTTTCATCGTTATTTTTTGCCATGGCAGTGATTTGAGCCTAGGTAGCGTTATGACTCGTGGAATCCCAGCGCTTGGTGTTGAGCGATGACATCGAACAGCAGATTGTTGCCCATGCCCGGGCCTGCAAGCCACACGAAATGTGCGGGCTGCTAGTGGGCGAGCCGAACTCAAGCCACGTGTCTGAGTTTCATCCGTGTCGCAACGCAGCAGCCTCGGCAATCGTCTACACCCTTGACCCCAAGGACTACATGCGAGTCGAGCAATCTGCCGATGATCGTGGTCTGGCAGTACTCGGTGTGGTGCACAGCCACACCCATACCGAGGCGTATCCGAGTGCCACAGATGTGGCCCAAGCGCCTGACCCGTTGTGGAATTATGCGATCGTCAGCCTGAAACACGACCCGCCGCAGTTACGCAACTATCGCATCGTGGCTGGCGAAATCACCGAAACAGCCGTCGACACGGCGCCCCGTACCCATCCGTAGCGCCCGCCCGTAATAGCCCCACCTCGCGTGGCGGCCAACATGACGTGGCAGTGTGACCC
>JANQZQ010000042.1:4348-5533 GCA_030728545.1 Ilumatobacteraceae bacterium | reverse complement strand
CATCCGTAGGGCCCGCCCGTAATAATCCGGCCGTAGGCGGCCAACATGACGTACCGGTGTGACCCTCGGCGTGGGTTCGCCCACCCGCAGCCAGCGCCAGTAGATTGTTGACAACTCCTATCGGGATTCCCGAGATTCTGATACGAGCCCCATACCCACCGTTCTCACCGATTACCCCCTGGAGACCAGCATGACCGACACCCACTCATTGCAAACTGCAGTGCAGTCGCATGCCAGCGTGCTCGACCTCATTGGCAACACACCACTCGTCGAGGTCTCCCAACTTTCACCCAGCCCGCAGGTGCGGCTGTTTGCCAAACTCGAAAGCCAAAATCCTTTTGGTTCAGTTAAAGATCGCATCGCCAATGCGATGATCAAGCGGGCCTACGCCACCGGGCGTCTCGTCAAAGGTCAGCGAATTCTCGAACCATCTTCGGGCAACACCGGTATCGCGCTGGCGGCAATCGCGCGCATCACGGGCAACCCCATCACCATCTTGATGCCCGAGAGTGTGTCGATCGAACGTCGTCAAATGCTCGAGGTGTTCGGCGCCGAAATCATCATGACACCAGGTGCTGAAGGTTCGAATGGCGCCGTGCGTCGTGCCGAAGCCTTGGCTGCTGAGCATCCGGAGTGGTGTTTTTTGCATCAGTACTCCAACGAAGCCAACCCCCGCGTGCATTACGAAACCACTGGGCCCGAAGTGTGGCGTGACTGCCCACAGATCACGCACTTTGTCGCTGGCCTCGGCACCACGGGCACGTTGATGGGTGTCGGTCGTTTTCTTAAAGAACAAAACCCCGATGTGAAAATCATCGCCGTCGAACCACCACTCGGTGAGTTGGTGGAAGGTTTGCGCAACTTAGATGACGGCTACATTCCGCCGGTGTTCGAATTGTGGAAGGGTCGCGAAATTCTCGATCGCAAACGTATCGTGCGCCCGCGTGAGAGTATCGAAATGACGCGACGCTTGGTGAATGAATGCGGAATTTTCGCCGGCATTTCGTCGGGCGCATCGCTGGCTGGTGCATTGAAAGTGGCTGATGATGTTGCGGCGAGCGGTGAAAGCGCCAACATCGTGTTTATCGTGTGCGATGGCGGCTGGAAATATCTCTCGACTGGCGCCTACACAGTGGATCTCGACACTGCTGCGGCCAATGCCGAAAAAGTCATCTATTTCTAAAC
>JANQZQ010000042.1:1263-4248 GCA_030728545.1 Ilumatobacteraceae bacterium | reverse complement strand
TTATCCGCCGGCAACGAGCGCAACTAATCCGACGAGCACCACGATCGTGCCGCCGATGCGTCGCCGGTGATCTTGTTCGCCGAGCAGCTTCCAGCCGATGACTGCAGCAATGAGCACGCTCGATTCGCGCAGCACTGCGACGTAGCCAACTGGTGCCAGTCGCATTGCCAGCAGGGTGAGGCAGTAGCTGGCCAATGTGCCGATTGCAGCAAAACCAAACGGTTTCCATTGCTGTCGCAGCGCATCAATTACTGCACCGCGGCGCGTGGCAAAAGTCCATACCGACACGGTGAAACCAGTGGTCACAAAAATGCTGAGTGCATAAGCCGCTGGGTCAGCTGACTGGCGCACACCAGTGGCGTCGATCGCTGTATACACGCCGATGATTGCAGCGGTAGAAATCGCGAAGCGCATCTGGCGCAACGAGCCGCGCGACAACAGAAAAAAGCCCACTCCAGCTAATGCAATACCCGCGATAGTGAGCATCGACAGCACGTCATCAAGCAGCACAACGCCAAGAACCGCCGCACCGATGGCACCGCCACCGCGGGCAATCGGGTACGACACTGAAAAGTCGCCGGTGTTGTAGGCCCGCACGAGCAAAATTGAATACGGCAGATGAGTGATGCCCGACAGCAACGTGTATTGCCATGCAAAGTCGGGTCGGTCATCGATAATCCACCACGCCACGAGTGCGCCCGCCGCCACGAACATGGCAATAAAAAATTGTCCCCACAAGGCCAGCCCCGAGTCGGTGTTGCGCTTGACGGCAAAGTTCCAACTGGCATGCAACGTTGCTGCACCGAGCGCCATCAGCGTGGCGGTGAGCACGACGCAATAGCCTACGAAGCGCATGGTGGTTGCAGGCGAATCACCAATCGGTGTGTTCGACTCGGGCCTGGGTGGCCTCACGGTGATGCGTTCACTCATTGACCTCATGCCCAACGAATCGTTGGTGTATATCGGCGACACCGCTCGGTATCCATACGGCAACAAGCCAGCCGCACAGGTGCGCGACTACGCAGTGGAACTAGCCACAAGTCTCGTGCACGATCACGGCGCAAAGTTGATTGTGGTGGCCTGCAACACTGCAGCAGCCGTGGCTCTTGACGTGTTGGCGAGCACCTTGCCCGTGCCGGTGATTGGCGTGGTCGAACCCGGCGCACGAGCGCTGGTGCGGGTAACGCACAACGGCAAGGTGGGCGTCATTGGCACCGTCGGCACCATCGCCTCGGGTGCTTACGACAAAGCTGTTGAGCGCACTGCAGCCGAAGTCGTGTTGTCATCAGCGGCTTGCCCAGGGTTCGTTGAATTTGTCGAACGTGACCAAACCGAGGGTGACGAAGTCATGTTGCTGGCCACTCAGTTATTGGCACCGCTCAAAGCAGCCGGCGTGGATTCACTGTTGTTGGGTTGCACCCATTACCCATATTTGGCGCCGGTCATTCAGGCAGTGATGGGTGAGGGCGTGGTGCTCGTGAGTAGCGCCAACGAGACAGCGTTCGCAGTGCGCGACCTATTGGAGTCACAAGCCATCGAGGCACCCACCAAGGCAGTGGGCGAGCGGCACTTTTATTCATCTGGTGATGTGGATGCCTTTGCCACGCTCGGGCGTCGCTTGCTCGGGCCCGAACTCGGCAGTGTGTCACGATGGAAGAAAGGAACATCATCATGACTCGACCCGACGGCCGCGCGCCACACGAACTACGACCAATTACCTTTCAACGCGACTTCACCGAAATGGCGAGCGGCAGCGTGCTCGTTTCATTCGGGCGCACGCGGGTGTTATGCACGGCGTCGGTCGACGAAGACGTGCCCCGCTGGATGAAGGGCTCGGGCAAAGGTTGGGTCACCGCCGAGTATTCGATGTTGCCCGGCTCGTCACCCGAACGTGTTGATCGCGAAGCCGCCAAGGGCAAGCAGTCGAGTCGCACGGTGGAAATTCAGCGCTTGATTGGCCGTTCATTGCGCTCGGCATGCGACATGAAGGTGCTCGGTGAGCGCCAAATTTTGCTCGACTGCGACGTGTTGCAAGCCGACGGCGGCACCCGCACGGCGAGCATCTGTGGTGCATATTTGGCACTACACGATGCGGTGAGCCGCTTGATGATTTCTGGCGCGCTGAAAGCCAACCCGTTGCATTCGTTGTGCGCCGCAGTGAGTGTGGGCATTCACGCTGGCACGCCAATCATTGACCTTCCGTATGTCGAAGACAGCACTGCTGAAGTTGACATGAACGTAGTGATGTTGGCGCCGGTGTCTGGTGGGGCAGCAAAGTTTGTTGAAGTGCAAGGCACTGCCGAAGGCCAGGCGTTTTCGCGCGAGCAGTTGGATGTGTTGCTTGGTCTTGCCGAGCAAGGTTTGACCCAAGTGTTTGACCAGCAGCGCAGCATCATTGCTGTGCCGCCTGCGCCGCGCGCGTGAAACAACTCGTTTGCGCATCGGCCAACCCCGACAAGGTGGCAGAGATCGCTGATTTGTTGCGCGACGTGGTGGAGTTGCTGCCGCGCCCAGCTTCTGTTGGCGAGATTGTTGAAGACGCCGACAGTTTGCTCGGCAATGCCCGCTTGAAAGCCCGCGCAATCGCCCTGGCCACAGGCATGTCGGCGGTGGCCGACGACACCGGTCTTGAAGTTGATGCCTTAGATGGCGCACCCGGCGTGCACACTGCGCGTTTCGCCGGCGACAACGCCACGTATGCCGACAACCGCGCGAAGTTGCTCAGCGTGTTGCGTGATGTGGCGCCAGCACAGCGCACTGCACGGTTTCGCACCGTGGCCTTGGTGGCACACCCCGATGGCAGTGAACAATGGGCGGCTGGTGTGTGTGAAGGTGCCATTGCCGTGGCCGAACGTGGTGAGCGTGGGTTTGGTTACGACGCCGTGTTCGTGCCCAACGAGGGCGGTGGTCGTACGTTTGCCGAAATGAGCGTGGAAGAAAAACACGCGTTCGGCCATCGCGGTCGCGCTTTTCGCGCACTAGCGC
>JANQZQ010000042.1:0-1163 GCA_030728545.1 Ilumatobacteraceae bacterium | reverse complement strand
CTGCTTACCAGCCCCGTAAGTCGATTGGTAGGCGATCCAACACTTCATCCCCACGCACGAGCCACAGGTGTTCGTGCATCGCCATGGTGGGGTCAACATGGGCTGGCACGATACGCACCCGCGTACCGACTGCAGGTTGTGGTGCACGCGTTGTGGCATCGGCAGATTTTTCGGTGGCAAACGTGATGTGTTCATCTGAACAAAACCACACCTTGTGATCAGCAATGGTGGGGTCGCCGTGATCCATGCCGAGGCTCTTTAACCCCACATCGGCCACCGCCCACTTGTCGTGCGTCGACACCACTGTGCCCACGATGCTGAGTGCTTGGCGAAACGGCAGGCCCAGCGTCGAATAATACGTATCCATCAAGGCGTATGACCCGGCTTGCACTTCGGTTACCCCAGTGGTGGCGCGATGGTCGGCGTGCACGTCGTAGTTGCCGGTGCCCCCGGCTGACATCACATCACCGCCCACTTCGTTGGCCGCAGCGCGCAACACATCCATTGCTGCCAGCGTTTCGGTTTGTTGTGTCGCGCGATTTTTGTTCACCATCAAGTGGCCTTCGTAACCCATCACACCGCGCACGACCAGGCCTTTGGTGCGGGCGCGTTCGGCAAGTCGTGCTGCATCGTGCGGTGCACAACCACAACGGGGCAACCCAATGTTCACGTCGATGAGCACATGTTTGATGCCCGCGCGGGCTGCAGCATCAACAGTGGCGTCAGAGTCGACGGCAATGGTGATCATCGCGCGATCTTGCACCGCTGCTAGCGCAGCAAGTCGCTCGGCATCGAGCACTTCGTTAGCGAGCAACAAGTCGTCGCCCAGCCCAGCGTTGGCCATGCCGATCATCTCGCGCACGGTGGCACAGGTGAAGTGGTGATGGCCATGTTGGCGTTGCAGTGCGGCCAGTGCGGTGCTCTTGTGGGCCTTCACGTGCGGTCGCAAGAGTGCACCTGGCAGGCGCTCGGACATTGCGGCAATGTTGTGCTCGAGTGCGTCTATATCTACGACCACAGCCGGGGTCGCCAGGTCAGCGATGCTGCGGGCGGGGCGCGGTGTGTGATGAGTCATAGTGGCGTGTGGTGCTGTGTCAGTGCTGTGCCGGCGGAGAGACTCGAACTCTCACTGGCGGCGTCCTAAGCGCCGTGCCTCTGCCATT
>JANQZQ010000041.1:1502-6706 GCA_030728545.1 Ilumatobacteraceae bacterium | reverse complement strand
GCTGCAGTCGAGCAGTTGCGTGTGCTGGGTGCCCAAATTGGTGTGCCCGTCTTCAGCGCGCCAGGCGACCCAGTGCAAACCGCGCGCCTCGGTTTGCAAGAAGCACAACGGCTTGGTCGCAATGTGCTCATCGTCGACACCGCTGGTCGCTTGGCCATCGACACCGAGATGATGCAACAGGTGCGCGACATTAGCCAAGCGGTTTCGCCGCGCTACACGTTTTTGGTGGTCGATGCCATGACCGGCCAAGACGCCGTCGCGGTGGCCGAAGCGTTCAACAACACGCTGGCTATCGACGGAGTAATTCTTTCCAAACTCGACGGCGATGCGCGCGGTGGTGCGGCCTTGTCGGTAAAAGAAGTCATCGGCAAGCCGATTGCGTTCGCCGCAACGGGGGAGAAGCTCGATGCGTTCGAGCAGTTTCACCCCGACCGCATGGCCAGCCGCATTTTGGGCATGGGCGACATGCTCACGCTCATCGAACAAGCCGAAGAAGTGTTCGAAAAAGAAGAAGCCGAAAAGACCGCCAAGAAACTCGTCGGCGGCAAGTTCACCCTCGACGATTTTCTCGACCAACTGCAACAACTCAAAAAAATGGGCCCACTGCAGAACGTGCTCGGCATGATCCCAGGTGCTGCGGCCCAACTCAAAGGGGCTGAAATCAGCGACGACCAGGTGAAGCGCACCGAGGCCATCATTCGGTCGATGACGCCTGGCGAGCGCGAAAACCCCCAGATCATCAACGGCAGTCGGCGGTCACGCATTGCCAAGGGCAGCGGCACCCAGGTGCAGGATGTGAACCGTTTGGTCAAGCAGTTTGGCGAAATGCAGAAGATGATTAAGCAGCAGTTTGGTGGTCGCCTGCCGCCCAGATAGCGTGCAGAGAGCCCGCAGCGGTTCGCTCGGGGTATCGCAATCAAGTCAAGGAGCATCATGTCTGTCAAACTTCGTCTGGCCCGCGTCGGCAAGACCAAGCAGCCGCATTATCGCGTCGTCGCGGCTGACACCAAAAAAGCCCGCAACGGTGAATTTCTCGAAATCGTCGGCACGTATCGTCCGCTAGAAAACCCATCGGGTTTCGCCGTCGACAACGCCAAGGTCATGCAGTGGCTCAACCAGGGTGCGCTGCCCACCGAGCGCGTGCGCAAGTTGCTCGAAATCAGTGGCCTGTGGAGCGAATTCATGGCCACCAAAACACCGAAGAAGAAATAATCGCCATGGCAGAGGCAACCGTGGCCACGAAAGTGCTCGACCACATCGTTCGCTCGATCGTTGACGACCCCGACAAAGTTCGCGTCGAAGCAATCGACGACGACGGCACCATCATTCTTGAAGTGCGAGTCGGCGAAGGCGACCTGGGCCGAGTAATCGGTCGACGTGGTCGTACCGCCCAAAACATTCGCGCTCTCGTGCGGGCCGCTGCCGAAAAAGACGGCGTTGAAGTCGACGTCGATTTTCTCGACGACTAAACCAAATCGACTCGGTGCCAGTCGTGCGCATCGACGTGTTCAGCATTTTTCCGACCCTTGTCGACGCATTTTGTTCTGAAAGCCTGCTTGGTCGTGCGCGCACCACAGCGTTGCTCGACCTGCGGGTGCACGATCTGCGCGCCCACGCCACCGATGCCCATCGCACCATTGACGATGCACCATTCGGTGGTGGCGCGGGCATGGTGATGCGCCCCGAACCAATTTTTGCCAGTGTGCGCGCCGCCCAACCACCGCGGCCGCTGTTGTTGTTGTCGCCCGGCGGCAAACGATTCGATCAACAGATGGCCAAAACATTGGCAGCGTCTGGGGGCTTTTCGCTGTTGTGTGGTCGCTACGAAGGTGTTGACCACCGTGTGGTGGCCGAGTTGTGTGATGGCGAAGTTTCGATTGGCGATTTCGTATTGGGCGGCGGCGAAGTGGCCGCATGTGCCATTGTCGAAGCCGTCACCCGGCTCATCCCTGGGGTCATGGGCAATGACGAGTCGGCAGCCAGCGAATCGTTCGAGGGTGGGTTGCTCGAAGCCCCGCATTACACGCGACCAGCAGAATTTGAAGGTTTCGGCGTGCCCGAAGTGTTGCGCAGTGGCGACCATGCACGCATCGAACGCTGGCGCCATGCCCAGGCCCTACATCGCACGCTCAGCGCACGCCCCGACCTCATCGCGCTGCGGGGCGGGCTAAACGACACCGAAAAACGTCTGGTGGAAGAGTTCCCCCCTGTGCCGTATCCTGAGAGTTCCCTATGAAACCCACAGACATCGTCGACCAGCAACATCTCCGCACTGACCTGCCCAAGTTGCGCCCTGGCGACGAGGTCAAGGTGCATGTGCTCATTAAAGAAGGCGACAAAGAGCGCGTCCAGGTGTTTCAAGGTGACATCATCGCCATTGATGGCTCGGGCATTTCTGAGAGCTACACCGTTCGCAAGAACAGCTACGGCGTAGGCGTCGAGCGCACGTTCCCCATGCACACCCCATCGGTGGAAAAAATCGAAGTTCTGCGTCACGGCAAAGTGCGTCGCGCCAAGCTCAACTACTTGCGTGACCGCGTTGGTAAGTCTTCCAAGATTCGCGAAAAGCGCGAAGTCTAAGCTCGTCGCCAACTTGCGCATCCCCTGCACACAGCCAGTGGTTGGTTGCAAGTGAACACTGACGATCTCGAGCAATTCGAGGCCGAACGCGAACTGCAACTGGCCAACGAATACCAAGACGTCGTGGCGATGTTTAAGTACGCCGTCGAAACTGATCGCCGGTTCTACCTGGCCAACACCGTTGACGTGCAGGTGCTCGCTGAGGGCCCGCGCCCACTTTTGGAGATCACACTTACCGACGCATGGGTATGGGACATGTACCGCAAGACTCGCCTCGTGCCCAAGGTGCGCGTGCTGAGTTTCAAAGACCTCAACATCGAAGAGCTGCCAGGCAACAACATCTAGCGAATCAGGCACGTGCTAGTCAGGCACGTGTTAATCAGGCTTGCGCCAATAAAGCGCGTGCGCGATTTGCCGAAGATCTCGTTGCTGCGTGGTACGTGCGCGCGGGCTACACAATCATCGCCCGCAACTGGCGCTGCCCACGCGGCGAACTCGACGTCGTTGCCTGGCGCGATGGTGTGCTCGTGGTGTGCGAAGTCAAGGCCCGTCGCAGCACCAACTTTGGCGACCCGTTCGAGGCAATCACCCCAGCAAAAATACAACGCCTGCGTCGCGCGACTGCTGCATTCGTGGCTGCCCGCCCAAGCCCGCTACTGCGCGTCGGCGAAATTCGATTTGATGCCGCGTCAGTAATTGGCGCCCGAGTAGAGGTTCGCGAGAGCATTGTTTGACCCGCTAGCCGCGCCGCTCCCAGCAGCCCTTGTGCCAGTGACGGCGCAGGTCTGGGGCGTCGCGCGGCACGCACACAACGTGGCCAGTGCCCTTGGCAATAGTGCGGTGGCACCCCGGGCAAATATATTCTTTGTGCGCTTCGTACGGCTGCACGCGCCGCACTTCGACGGGCCCATACAAGCCGTCCCACATTGATGGTTTGTTTGTTGAGCGACGGCGAGTCACGCCAGAAAGGCCCAGACCACAAGAGCGCTGATGACCGTCAGGGCACCCACGATGACGGCATAGTCAAGGGGGGTCGCTTTGTACTTGCGGTGCGGATCAAAACCCATCCTGTAAGTATCGTCTCTATATGGCCGATATCGAAGTCACTCGGGCCGAGGCCATAGCGACGGTCACGATCAATCGTCCCCACCGCAAAAATGCCGTAACGGGTGACATGTGGGCCCAACTCGCTGACACCTTTCGCAGTCTCTCTGTAGACGCCGACGTACGTTGTGTCATTCTCACCGGTGCTGGCGGCGAGTTCTGCTCGGGTGCCGATCTAGCAGCACGAGAGGGCAGCGGTCGCCCCGTGCATCAACTGGCGGCAATGCGCGCGGTTGGCGACGCCGCACTTGCATTGCATCGCATGCCCCAGCCCACCATCGCCAAAGTGCGCGGTGTTGCCGTTGGTGCTGGCTGCAACATGGCATTGGGTTGTGACTTGGTGGTGGCGAGTGAGAATGCTCGATTCAGCGAAATTTTTGCCAAACGCGGGTTGTCGGTCGACTTCGGCGGCACCTGGTTGTTGCCACGGCGAGTTGGTTTGCACCGCGCGAAAGAATTGGCTTTGTTCGGCGACATTATTTCGGCTGCCGACGCAAGCGAAATGGGTCTGGTCAATCGCGTGTTGCCCGACGGCGAACTCGATGCGTTCGTCGATGGTTGGGCACGTCGCCTTGCTGCTGGGCCGCCGATTGCGTTGGCACTCACCAAGCGAATGTTGAACAACGCGATGAACGTGACGATGGAAGAAGCGCTCGACGATGAAGGTGCTGCGCAAACCGTCAACTTCGGCAGCAAAGACACCATCGAGGCAATGTCGGCCTTTACCGAAAAGCGGGAGCCAAAATTCAAGGGCTACTAGTCGGGTTCGTAGCGGCCTTGTCGCTCGTTGCGCCGTTCGTCGACGAAGGTGACGGCATCGACGAAGAAGGTGGCACCGACACACCCGAGCTGCTCATTATTGAGTCGGCCGTTACCACCGTGCCGGCGTCGTGCATCACCCCAGTGCCGTTGCGCAGTGTGTTTGTCGGTGAAGTAGCGCAAATTGAGGCGAACTTCGTGCTGTATGAAGTGGTGTCAGAGCGGCACGGCACCGTAACCGAGTTGCTGCGTGATGGCGTGTTAACCGTGCGGTACCCAATCGATGACGTGAAGTATCTCGCGACGGGTGAACGCTTCTTGGTGGGTGCTGTTGCTGCACCGTCGGGAATTCGTGGCGACACACCGGTGCTCGAGTCAAAAGTGCGGGTGCAGCCCGACATGTTTGGTGGTGACGCAGTTGCTGCGGCGCAACGAGTGTCGTGCCCCGACTATCGCGACCCAGTGCGCACGTTGCTCGTCAATGGCGACTCGATCGACACTGGCATCTTGCGGCCGCTGCTGGGCGATCGCTCGGGGCTCTTGCGCGTGGCGCTGGTGCCGCTTGGCGTGGGTCTGGGCTTGTTGTTTTTGTTGGCAGCGACGCGTTATTTGATGACGGGTGCTATCCGCGGAATGCGGAAGTAGCCAGCCCGCGCAATTCGCTCACTGCGTGCCCGAGGCCCTCTTTGTCGCGAAATAGTGCGCTGCCAGCAATCAACACGTTGGCACCAGCGCTAGCTGCACCTTCGATGGTGGTGGGC
>JANQZQ010000041.1:0-1492 GCA_030728545.1 Ilumatobacteraceae bacterium | reverse complement strand
GTGTCGCTGAGGCCGGCGCGATTAATCATGTCGCGCACGATGCGAATCTTGGGTTCCATCGTTTTGATGTATGACTGACCACCGAAACCTGGGTTCACCGTCATGACCAACACCAAGTCGACGAGGTCGAGCACGTTGGCAATTTCGTCGGGTGCAGTTGACGGGTTGAGCGCAACCGCGGCAGTAGCTCCAAGTTCGCGAATGTTGCCGAGTGTGCGGTGCAGGTGGTCGCAGGCTTCGGCGTGCACGATGAGGCGTTGGCAACCCGCTTCGACATAGCGCTTGGCCATTACATCTGGCGTCAACACCATGAGGTGTGCTTCGAACGGTTTTTTGGTGAGATGGCGCGTTGATGCAATCACGTCAGGCCCAAACGTGAGGTTGGGCACGAATTGCCCGTCCATGACATCCCACTGAATGAGGTCAACGCCAGCGGCATCTAGTGCGGTGATTGCTTCACCGAGTTTGGAGAAATCCACGGGCAACACTGACGGAGCGATTTGCACAGGCCGCATGCTGTTTCAAGCCTAGGGTCAATAGCCGTGACTAGCCCCGAGACGCCTGCAGTTGTCGGCGATTCGCGTCAGCTGCACATCGAACGTCTCGTGGCTGGTGGCGATGCCATGGCTCGCGATGCCGATGGGCGGGTGGTGTTTGTCGAAGGTGCACTGCCGGGCGAGACCGTGGATGTGGAACTGATTGTCGTGAAACGCGATTTTGCGCGGGGGCGCGTGACGGGCATCGTTGCGCCATCACCACAGCGAGTGGTGCCGCCGTGTGCACACGTGGCCGATGGTTGCGGCGGTTGTGACTGGCAGCATCTGGCGGCCACGGCCCAACACGATGCCAAAGTCGAAGTCGTTCGCGAAGCCTTCGCCCGCACCGGACGATTGCCAGATGTTGCCATCGTGCGGGGGGCCGCAGTTGCTCACGATGCACTACGCACCACAGTGCGCATGGCGGTGACTAGCGACGGCAAACTCGGTTTTCGTCGTGCAGCATCACACGACGTGGTGGGCATCGAGCGATGCTTGGTGATGCACCCGCTGTTGGCCCAACTCGTGAGCAGCATCGGCGTGCGTGGCACGGGCGAAGTCACGTTGCGTTGTGGTGATGCCACCGGTGAGCGTGGCGTGTGGTCGCATGATCGAGCACGCTTGCTTGGGTTGCCTGCCGACGTTGCAGCTGGTGCCAAGGCAATCGTGCACGAAGAAGTCGCCGGCGTGCGACTGCAGGTGTCGATGGAGTCGTTCTTTCAGGCCTCGCGTGAGGCTGCTGAATTGTTGGTCGATGCAGTTGCCCGCGCTGCACACGGTGCCCTCGATGGCTTTGACGGCCCAGTGGTGGATGCGTACGGCGGGGTGGGGCTCTTCACCGCAACTGTCGTGCCAACTGGTGTGCAGTGTGTGGTGGTGGAATCAAGTGAGTCGGCGTGTGCCGATGCGTACGCCAACCTGCGCAGTCATAGTGCCGAAGTGGTGCAGGCGCGCTT
>JANQZQ010000040.1 GCA_030728545.1 Ilumatobacteraceae bacterium | reverse complement strand
CGCTCTGGGCCACGATCGGGTCGACGCGCGTCGCGCCGTGGACGTCGTGTCATGAAACAAGTAGCGCAACTGCCATACAGGCAATTCCTTCGACTCGGCCGATACTGCCCAGACCTTCAGCACGTCGGCCCTTCACCGAAACTGGCGCGCCAACTGCTGCGACCAAATTGGCTTGCATCGCCGCGCGATGCGGCGCAATTTTGGGGCGCTCGCAAATAACGTTTACATCCACGTTTTCCACTCGCCAGCCAGCCGCACGAACCTTGCCCACCACCTGACGCAAGATCTGCATCGAGTCGGCGCCCTTCCACTGCGGGTCAGAATCTGGAAAATGTTCACCAATGTCGCCGAGACCGGCTGCACCGAGCAAAGCATCACTCACGGCATGGGCGATGGCATCGGCATCACTGTGACCATGCAGCCCACGCTCACCGGGAATATGCACTCCAGCCAACACCAGGGGGCGATCATCATCAGCAAAACGATGTATGTCAAAGCCTTGACCAACACGCATTTTTAGTGTCCGCTCTGTTGGATGCGGGCCCAATCCAAATCGTCACGAGTGGTGATCTTGCGATTCAACACGTCGCCGTCTACGACCACCACTTTGCCGCCGAGCGCTTCGACCAATGCAGCGTCATCGGTGCCCTCACCTTGCTCGGCGTGGGCACGACGCAACACCTCGGCACGAAATGCTTGCGGTGTCTGAACTGCACGAAGTGATCCGCGCGGTGGTGTGCGCATGACCTGACCGGTGTCATCTACCACTTTGATCGTGTCGGCAACCGGTATTGCTGGCACGGCACCGTCGGCGCCATCAGCGACTGCCGCAATCACTCGGCGGAAGTCATCTTCATTGGCAAACGGTCGAGCAGCATCGTGCACACACACAATGGTGGCGTTCTTGGGCACTGCAGCCAACCCACGACGCACCGACTCGCTGCGGGTGGCACCACCAGCAACACCACCTTCGCGTTCGGCGTCTTGCGGCGGAAGAACGACTATTACGCCATCGCTCGATTCGCGTGCCACCGCAATTGACCAATCGATTACGCGGCGGTCACCGAGCGATTCAAATTGCTTCGGGCCACCAAAACGAGTGCCCGCACCAGCGGCAACGACGATGGTCCAAATTATCTCGCCAGGTCTACGCAATTCTCCCGTGGGCATTGGGGTTAAGGGTAGTACCGTAAAGCACATGACTCATGAAGAGCTCCTCGCCAAAAATGCATTTTTCGCCGCCACTTCACCCGAATCGCTGAAGAAGATCGCTGCCGCCGGGTCGGTGCGTCAACTCCAACGTGGCGATGTTTTGTTCAACGAAGGCGAAACACCAGATGCGATGTTCGTGGTGCTGTCTGGACGTATCGCCATTGCTATCGGTAATCGACCACTTGATGCCCGTGAAAGCATGCTTGCCCTCATGGAGTCGGGAGACCTGTTTGGTGAACTCGGCCTGTTGGATGACGGGGCGCGCAGTGCTCTGGCGCGTGCGCTCGAGCCCTCGAGTGTGCTGCAGATTCCTTACGCTTCGGTCAAAACCGAATTGCAAGGCAACCCATCCATGTTGTGGGGGGTCACCAAACTGTTGGCATCGCGTTTGCGTGTCATGGACGAAGTGTTGTCAGACAGCGTGTTCCTCGACGTCACAGGTCGCACCGCCAAGCGCTTGCTTGAATTGTCAGAAGGCAGCGACGAGTTCGTCTTACCTGTCACCCAAGAGGAACTGGCCGGGATGGTTGGTGCATCACGTGAGCGGGTGAACAAGGCAATCGCCAGCTTCATTCGCCTCGGCTGGCTCGAGCAAGCAGACCGTCGCTATCGCATCAAAGAGCGCGAGAAAATGACGGCGCGCTCGTCGTAATACGGCTATTCGCCGACTAACCACGCACGCGTGCGTGAAAATGCATCAGCGGCATCTTCTTTGCGATGCGACGGCCGTGAAGCATCGTGAGCAAAGCCATGTTCGGCGGCGTACTCCACTACGTTGCAACCCGTTGCTCGTAGCGCAGTCACATCGGCAGCAGGTGTGTACGGATCGTTGGTGCCAATGATCGCCAGCACTTTTGTGGCGTCAGCTCGATTCAAATACTCAAGCGGTTCACCTTGAGTGCTTGACTGCCAATTTGGTGGAACCTGAATCATTCCGTAAAAACTCACGATTCGGGCAAACCGCTCGCTCACCGACGACTTGAAGCAATACATCCCACCCATACAAAAACCCATCAACCCGATTCGCGGGGTGCCCAGTGCATCAGCTGCCTCGTGCAGATCTCGCAGATGACTCGCGTCATTCAACGACGCGACTGCTTTCATCCGCGGCTCGATTTCTGCGCCAAGTGAATGGTTAGGAAATGGCTCCACCGCGCACACTGCCATGTTCCACTCCTGTGCGAGCCGCGTCACCATGTCTGCGAATAAAGGACGGAGTGAGAAAATATCAGGGGCAATCACCAGCCCCATGGTGGGTGACGCAACGGTCGTGTCGATTTCGGCGGGCGTACCCGACGGCAGGTTGATGCGCATGGCCAAAGTCTTACCGATTTTCCTGCGGTGAGAGTACTGGTGAGGCACATCCTGACGCTGGAGTGCCATGACCACTTCACAATCCATCACCAGTATCCACCGCAATCCAATTGCCCTGCTTGACGCCGAATGGGCACGAATGGTGTATTCGCCCCGGGTTCTGCGCACCGTTAACTCGTGGGGTCTACGCCCCACCCCGTTTACTTCGTTGGATGAGGTGCTGGTGGCGATTGGCTTCCGTGGTGCCAAATGCGACTTAGCGGCCGACCAGATGTTGGCCCAAGTCGTTCGTCATGCCGCAACCGACGAGCTCGCTGCCCGAATCGTGTTGCAACGGGTGATTCCACCGATGTTGGCTATTGCCCGTCGCCGCGGGCACATTCGCAGCATTGGCTACAACGATGCCCTGGGCATGGTGCTCTCCCACGCGTGGGAGGTCATTCGTACGTACCCAATCGAGCGCCGCCCAGCAAAGATTGCCGTCAATATCGTGCGCGACATTGAATACTTTGCTTTCGTGCGTGGCGAACGCCGACGCCAGCAGTTCGAAACGGGTGCTGCGATTCACGATGCCACCCTCAACCAACGCAGCGCCGACCTACTGAATCATGAAGACCCGTATGGTTCATCGACTGGCCGCTCGCACTCCGAGGTTGAACTGGCATTTCTTTTGCAATCAGCTCGCGAACACAACATTTCAGAAAAATCACGGGCTATCTTCGACGCACTCACCACCCAGACACTGGATGAATTTGCTGCTGCCCACGGCATCACCCGACGCACCGCGCGTGGATGGTTGAGTGATGCGGCTAACGAGTTGCGTGTACGAACGCAGTGTGCGGCGTGAGCTTGGTGGTGCGGAGTCGCAAGCTGTTTGTCACCACGAACACACTCGACAGCGCCATTGCCAACCCGGCCCACATCGGGTTGAGTAGCCCGAGGGCTGCCAGTGGTATCGCAGCAGTGTTGTAGGCAAATGCCCAAAACACGTTGGCACTAATGGTGCGCAGCGTGGCGCGTGACAGCAAGATGGCGTCGGCCACCAAACGCAGGTCGCCACTCACAATCGTGAGGTCACTGGCATTGATTGCAACATCGGTACCCGTGCCCATTGCGATGCCCACGTTGGCCTGCGCCAAAGCCGCAGCATCGTTCACCCCGTCACCCACCATTGCCACCGCGTAACCACGTGCCTGCAAATCTGCCACTACTCGCACTTTTTCTTCGGGCAACACACCAGCAATCACATGTTGTTCATCGGCTTCGATGCCGACCTGCTTGGCGACAGCCAACGCAGTCGCACGACTATCACCGGTAAGCAGAATTGGGCGAAGGCCCAGGTCGCGTAATGCAGCAATGGCCGCGGCACTGTTTGCTTTGGGTCGATCAGCCACCACACACACGCCCTGCACGGTGCCGTTGATTGCCACCAAAATGCCGATGTTTCCCCCACTACGAGCGGCAACCAGTGCATCGTTCATGGCTGCGGGAATCAGCACCAGTTTTCGACGCATGAGCGTTTCGTTACCTGCCATCACACTTGCACCATTGACCAAGCCAATCGTGCCCATTCCTGGCAGATTCTCAAAGTCAGTTACGGCCTGCAGCGTGCCACGCTCTGATCGCGCGGCAGTCGCAATCGCCTTGGCAACCGGATGCTCGCTGGCATGTTCGAGTGCGCCAGCAAACGACAACAACTCAGACCGTGTTACACCCTCAGCACACACAACATCCACCAATTGCATCATCCCGGTGGTCACCGTGCCTGTCTTGTCGAACACCACGGTGTCGACCCGACGCGTACCCTGCAGCACGTCGGCACCCTTGATGACGATTCCCATCTGTGCGGCTCGTCCACTGCCGACCATCAATGCTGTTGGCGTCGCTAGCCCCAAGGCGCAAGGGCAGGCAATGATCAACACGGCAACTGCTGCGGTGAACGCCTGCGAAATATCGTCACCCATCACCCACCACACCACGAACGTTGCTATGGAAATCACGATCACGGTGGGAACAAACACGCCACTCACCCGGTCAGCGAGTTTTTGCACCGGTGCCTTGGTCGCTTGGGCATCACGCACGAGGCGTGTCATTTGGGCAAAAGTCGAATCGGCACCAATGCGGGTGGCCTGCACCACTATTCGACCAGTCAGGTTCACCGTTGTGCCCGTCACGTTGGCCCCGACCGTTACATCAACTGGCACGCTTTCGCCGGTGAGCATCGAAACATCAAGCGACGAGCTGCCTTCGCGAACTATGCCGTCTGCAGCAATGATCTCCCCTGGTCGCACGATGAACAAATCGCCGACTTGAACTTGGGATGCATCAATCAACACCTCCTCGCCATCGCGCAGAACAGTGGCGTGTCGCGCACCCAACGCCAACAGTGAGCGAAGTGCATCACCAGCCCGGCGTTTGGCCCGAGCCTCGAAATAGCGACCGGCCAGCAAAAAAGTGGTGACTGCCACTGCGACTTCGAGATAAATATGGTCTATATCCATATTGGTCATGTCCATGCCGTCGTGGTCGGCAGCATCGCCCCACACCAACGCCCACACCGACCAACTCATTGCCGCGATGATGCCCAGGGAAATCAGCGTGTCCATAGTGGTTGCGCGATGACGTGCGTTCATCGCGGCAGCTTTGTGGAACGGTGCCGCTGACCACACGACCACAGGAAGCGAGAGTGCCAACGCCCACCACTTCCAGTTTTCGAATTGCAACCCCGCGATCATTGACAACGCAACTACGGGTAGGCCGGCAAGCAGCGACACGCCAAGTCGTGCCCGCAGCATCGCCACACGATCGAGAGTCTCTTTATCGAGCATCTCGGGTGTGGTGTCTTCCAGAAGTCGCGCGCCGTAACCAGCTTTTTCGATTCGCTCAATTACCTGCTGGGTGGAAACTGCGTCGGTCAAAGTGACGCGAGCCGACTCGGTAGCAAAGTTCACTGTGGCCGTGACACCAGCTATCTGATTGAGGGCTTTTTCAACTTTGACGGCGCAAGCCCCACAGGTCATTCCCGCAACGGAGAGGTCGAGTTGTTCTAATTGTGTTGACACGTGGGTCGCCTGAGGCTCGAAACCAATACAAATAGCCTACGGCGTAAGCGTGGCAACAATTTGCCCCAGTTATGCGCAACCAAAGCGCACCGTATCGGTATTTATGGATAACAAACAAGCGCCCGCACATGCGCGTGTCCCCAGAGATACAGACAACATTGCAATCGGTGCTCCCTGCGAGACCCGCATACGCAGCGATGACTTGTGCCGGCTTGGGCTGAACCCGTGCCTGGTCAGAGCACCTGACGTTCGCCTTCAGTGGCGACCGCCATCCCGGCTGCAGTGACCCTCGAATGCGCAGCTGACTCGGTGTCAAGTGCCGGATTGGTGTGGTTCAGGTGGATGAATCGCACCCGCTGGGCAAGATCGGGCGCCCTATCGGTAACCAGGGCGATGGTATCCGCGATGCGGGGATGAGGGATGAGCGACATGTCGCGCTCGAGTTCCCCGTCGTCAAAGAAGGTGCCATCGATGTAGGCGACATCGACCGATGCGATCACCTCAAGCAGATCACGGTCCCAGATGTCCCATGCATCGATGTCCGGTAGCCACAGGATCCGCGCCGTCGGGCCGTCAACGATGAAACCAACTGTGTCGGACAATTCGTCGCGGTGCGGGACCGGAACGGCGGTGACAGACACGGACGGCGACAGCTCGAGCCGGTCGGCGATCTCCACGGGTTTGATATGCCCATGGGCGATGAGGTCCCGCCACGGCGAGTTTGATGCCAGAAATTCCTGCATTGCCGGCCTGGCGTACACCGGAAGTCGCGGTGCAGCCAGCGCTTCTCGTCCGAGGTGGACGAGACCGGTGTAGTGCCCCATGTGGGCGTGGGTGAGAATGACACCGTCAAGCACGAGCGACCCCACCTCGGTTCCGGCGACGGAATCGAGTAGCGCGAGCTGTCGCGTGATGTCCGGAGTCGCATCGATGATCCAACGGCGGCCGGCAATCGGATCGACGATGCCGAGACACGCCGGAGAAAGCTGAACTCGTCCGGCGCAACAGGCTTTGCGACAGCCGGTCTGCGGTCTGCCACCGTCCTGCGCGATGCCGAGTACGACGACATAGGGATCACGGGCTTCCGTCGCCAGCGATGTACCCGACTTCCCCACGTCGATGATGGTACCTGTACACATCGTCGATGGCCGTTGAGACCAACGCTCACCGACTACGCGCCATCCGACGCGCAATGGTGGGTCGCCCGGGGCTCGAA
>JANQZQ010000039.1 GCA_030728545.1 Ilumatobacteraceae bacterium | reverse complement strand
GCGGGTCAAACACCAGGCCCCGAGATGTCGATTTCGAAAATGGCGTTGGTCAACAACCAACAGTTGCTCAACAACCTGGTCAGCCACGTGCTCGGCGCCAAACTGCAGGCCGATACTGGCGAATGGGGCACCTACGCCTGGCACCAGCTCGTGCTTGGCGCACCGGGCCTACGAATTGCAGGTGGCTCAGACGAAGTCATGCGCAACATTGTGGGTGAGCGTGTGCTTGGCCTGCAAAAAGAACCTGGTATTGACTCCAAGTCGCCGTTTCGCGAACTCAAGGTCGGCACCCAGAAAAACTGAGCTGCGCTTTTGTGGCTAGGCCACTTGGGCGAAACCGTGTCGTCTAGCGAACTGGGCTCAGACCCAGGTTCTCCATGAACGCCCAACTGGTGCGATGCAAAGGCGAAACGCCGTGCTCAAGCAAACCGCTGCGATGTTTGGGGCACGGATAGCCCTTGCTGCTGGCAAAGGCCCAGTGTGGATGCACTTCGGCTGCCTCACGCATCAATCGATCTCGCGAAACTTTGGCCAGCACGCTGGCGGCAGCCACCGACAATGACTCGGTATCGGCCTTTACTTGCATGAGCACCTGCGGCACATTCGGCGACACAAAATTCCAGCGCCCGTCGACCACGGCCGAATCTGGTTGCACCGATTGTGCTGCGAGTTCGGCAAAGGCCCGCGTCGTTGCCAGGCGCTGGGCGGCACTCATGCCCAGTGCGTCGCACTCTTCGTTGGTTGCGCTTCCCAACGCCCACGCTGCGCATTGCCGTGCCACTTCGTCAAAGATTTGTTCGCGGCGAGTTTCGGTCAACGACTTGGAGTCGCGGGCCACAAAATCGCCCTCTGCGACATCGCTAGATAACACGGCCACACACACCACGAGTGGCCCAGCCCACGAACCTTTGCCGACTTCATCCACACCACACACCACGCCCGGCAATGAACGCTCTAAACCCAACGATGGACGCTTTTTGGCCACTCGTGGTGCTGAAGCAGGCTTCACGAGGCCACCTGCAACAGTGCTTCGCCTTGCAACTCGGTGGTCTGAAACTTGGGGTCGACCAACGGTGCACTCAGCGACAACCCGGGCGGGCCGTCAATTTCCCATAACAACGCCACGTTGGCAGCGTGCCAGCGCAAGGCCAACGAAATTCGATGGTGCGGCGACGCCACCAGGCCGTGGGCTTCGACACTTACCCCACGCCATGCGTCAGGAATACCTGTTGGCAACACCGCAGCACTCGTGCGACTCACCGCGCGCACGAAGCGTTGCTCAATGGCTGCGACACGGTCGATAGCACCGGCTGTATCACCGCTGTCTGCAGCAGCACTGCCATGGCTCACGTTCGTGCGCTGCCATAGCTCGACCACATCTTCAGCCGCCAATGTTTCACTCGCCGCCAGCAGTGTTCGCGCAGCCATCACCAAGGCACGAGATGCCCACGGTGAGCGCTGCGGATGTTTTGCCACCCGTCGCGCTGCGTCGGCGAGTTGCGATGTCCACTCTTGCGGGTTGTCACCCATCCGAACTCGTTCAGCAATCGTCAACATTCCGCGGGCTGGGTCAGCATCCAACAGCTCATCAATTTCGTGGGCAGTCAGTAGCGATATCTCACAGCGCGCTGCCACCAAGGCTGCTGCCTCGGGTGCCACCCGGCTGGCGCGATCGCTCGTGAGCACCCAACCTCGTGCCACTTGGTCGGGTGATGGCAGCAAGCTTGCATCAATCGGTGCAGTTTTACGAAAACGCGCCAGCGCCAACGGCCACGTAAACGTGATGCTCCCGCGATGCGACAGCGGAAACGCCATCACCTGCTCCGGTGTGTCGATGCCTTGCGGACGGCTCGCACCAGCCGCAGCAGTGCTCGACATCTCGCGAGTGGGCACGGCGACTGCCACGGGTTCGGGCGACTCGTTCGACACCTGCATCACTAGGCGTCCACCACGGTCGGCTACGACGAACACCCGTTGCACGACGTCACCGCCCGGCACTCCAATTTTGGTTTGCACCACGGGCGTGCCATCAATGCGCTGTTGACGCACACTCGGCGAGGTGCGGGGGTCGTGCCACTTATCGCTGGCCGCCAACCACCAACCGCAGCTTTCGGCACGCCAACCGTCGGGGTGTACCACCCCATAGGCATCCACCACAGCGCTACCTGCGCCTTGCAACCCGATGCGAATACCTTCCATCGGTTTAGTCGCGCTCAGATTTACGTGAGCGAGTCATGAGCTTCATCATGCCTTCGGCTGCGGTCAAGCGACCCTCGCAAACTTCGGCCACTGCCTCAGAGATCGGCATTTCGATACCAACTTTGCGCGCCAAGGCAACCACCGTGCCCGCGCTCTTTACACCTTCGGCCACCATGTGATTCATCGACGCATTGATGTCGGCAATCGATTCGCCTTGGCCGAGCCGCGTGCCCACCGTGGTGTTGCGGCTTTTCAGCGACGAACACGTGGCAACCACGTCGCCCATCCCGGCTAAACCCGAAAATGTGCCGGGGTTCGCACCGAGTTTTGCCCCGAGGCGACTCATCTCCACCAAACCGCGGGTGATGAGCGTGGCTCGAGAGTTATCACCGAAACCCATCCCAGTGGCCATTCCCGCTGCGATCGCAATCACGTTTTTTACTACCCCGCCAATTTCGCAACCAATCACGTCATCGTGGGTGTACACCCGAAACAGCGGTCGCGAAAAAACCTCTTGCAGCCGACTGGCAACTCGTTGATCCTCACAGGCCACGACACTTGCTGCAGGTTGACCAGCCGCAATCTCAAATGCCAAGTTGGGCCCCGACAACACCGACACTGCGTGGTCTGGCGCCAAGTCAACGAGCACTTCGCTCATGCGTCGACCTGTACCGCGTTCCAAACCTTTGGTCACACTCATGAGCACTGCTTGCGGTTCTAGATGCAAGGCAAACGATCGCACCACATCACGAAAACCTGCCGACGGCACTGCCACCACTACGAGCGCAGCATCGGTTACTGCGTCAGCCAAATCACTGGTGACAACGAGTTCGTCGTGCACACGTTGCCCAGGCAAATAACGCGAGTTCATCCGCGAGGTGCGCAACTCGTCGGCCAACTCGGGTCGTCGCGCCCACAGCACCGTCGGAGCATTGTGCGCCAGCAGAGACGCCACCGTGGTCCCCCACGAACCTGCACCGATAACTGCCACGCGGGCATAAGGCAATCCCACGCCCAAATCGTAGGCTCAGTCGAGTGATCACACCCGCGGGATTGGCGGTAGTGGTGCCCATCAAATCCTGGGCCACAGCCAAGGCTCGGCTTGCTGGTGCGCTCACCCCCGCTGAGCGCGAGCAGCTGGCCCTGCGTTGTGCCACCACCGTGCTCGCCGCGGCTCGTCCGCTACCGGTGTTTGTGGTCTGCGACGATGCAGCCGTGGCCAGCTGGGCCGTTAGCCAGGGTGCCACCGTGGTCACCCCTACGGGCAGCGGACTCAACCATGCTGTCGCTAGCGGCCGACAAGCAGCCCACCGCGCTGGTCACGCCCGGGTGCTTGTCGTACACAGCGACCTGCCCAATGCCACCGACTTGGCGTCACTCGATGACCACTCAGCGGAGGTCATCGTGGTGCCCGATCGTCACCACGACGGCACCAATGCCCTGCTGGTGCCCAGTGACGGGGCCTTTGAGTTTTGCTACGGGCCAGGCTCGTTTGACGCCCACTGCGCCCAAGCACAGCAACTCGGTTTGTCACTGCGGGTGGAGAATCGCCCAGATTTGGCGCTCGATCTCGACACACTCGACGATCTGCGCGCTGCGGGCCTGTAGCCACACGGGCTAGTGCCCCAACTTCGGCCCAGAAATGAACGAACCGGGGAGCTTTCGCCCCCCGGTCGTTACGTACTCCGAACCGATATAACTTCGCCCCGAAGGGAGAGAGTTATTTCTTCTTGGCAGCCTTTTTCTTACGCTTAGGGGCAGCCTTCTTCTTTGCTGTCTTCTTTGCTGCCTTCTTAGGTGCCTTTTTCTTTGTCGCCTTTTTTGCGACCTTGCGCTTCTTTGCCATGATGGCTCCTTTTATTGGTTGATGTATTGCTTTCGGTATTACCTGTTTGGATTCAGTGCAGCCTTAAGCGTTGAGCTTGGGCTGAACTTCATCGCTGTTGAAGCGGCGATCTGAACCGGTTCTCCCGTTCGGGGATTGCGGCCCGTACGCGCCTGGCGCTTAGATGTCGAGAACGAACCGAAGCCCGGCCACGACACTTTGTCACCCTTCGATGCAGAATCTACGACCAGATCAACGAATGCCTGGATGACTCGATCAGCTTCCGCCGACGAGACATTGGTCTTCGCTGCTACTGCTGCGAGAAGGTCTGCTTTTGTCATTGCTATTTCCTTGCTTTCTCGGAATCGGAGTTCCGTAAACATCAATTTGACTGGATACGCACGCAAAATGCAAGTATCCCCACGAGTGTTGCGCCGAGAGCGCGTGGCTGATGAAAACGAAAGCACATCGCTGCAAAAATGCGATTTTCAGAAATGTCGATTCGCTAATTTGTCGACTTTTTTTGATCCTCAACAGCGCTGAACCCCGCCATCCCTCGCTTCCTGTCGTTCACCGCCTGCACAAATAGTCAATAAATCAGGCCATATTTTTGATTTTCTTGCTTTGTCAAAATGATCACGTATTTTTCCATGACCATGGCCAAAGTCATTTAGTCGGCTGCGCGAGGACAGAAAATCTATGGTCTGCCGTCGCTCACCACAGCGACTCGGCACCGCCTGCCCACCACCGATGCACCCCTTTGCGATGAGCTTCAAAAAAAATTTCGTAAATAGCAAAAAATTCACCAAAAAATCGCACAACAATCCACCACCCCTCTGACTCGAGCGACCATGCTTAGGAACGTTGTCTGCTTACGTTGCCAAACACCTCGCTCAATCTGACGCGCACGTCGCGGCCGATCGACCAAATGTTTCGCTCGCTCTGGTGCCTCAACGCATTGTGCTCGACACATCTGTATTGATTGCTGACCCCACCGCAATACACGCATTCGCCGGCTGCGCCGTAGTGATTCCACTTACGGTCGTGGAAGAACTCGACGGCTTGAAAACTCGCATGGATGACGTGGGCCGTGCCGCGCGCACAGCGTTGCGCAATATCGAAGAGTTGCGTCGCCGCGCGGGCGGTTCACTCGCCGAGCCCACGCCATTAAGCGATGACCCCGATTCGGCCACCTTGCACATCGAAGTCAACAACGTGGATCGCGAACGCTTAGAGCACCACGGGCTCGACCCGTCGATTCCGGACAATCGCATCATTGGTGCAGCACTTGGTCAGTCAAAAATTGCTCCCACGTGTTTGGTGTCGAACGATGCGGCCTTACGTATCAAAGCAGCCCACCTTGGGCTAACTGCCGAAGAGCACCATCCGCTGGCCCGCGCGAGCAGCGACCGAGCCATGGGGTGGGTGACCCTCGAGGCCGACGCGGCCACAGTGGATGCGTTGTATTCCAACGAAGTGGCCGAGGCCTCGGCAGTTGCTGGTGCTGAACTGCTCTACAACAACAATTTCGCGATTTTGCGTCACGGGTCGCAGTCAGCCTTGGCTCGGGTGCGCGATGGTGAATTGCGCGTGCTCAACAGCAACACCCCCGAAGCCTGGGGCTTGCGCCCGCGCAACAAAGAGCAACGCTTTGCCCTCGAGCTGCTGCTTGACCCGGCCATCTCGGTTATCGCCCTCGACGGTCGCGCCGGCACCGGCAAAACAGTTATGGCAATTGCTGCCGGACTTGAGCAAGTCGTTGAACATCGCCGCTTTGAACGCCTCGCGGTGTATCGCCCCCTCGTGCCAGTGGGTCGCGCCGACGTTGGTTTCTTGCCTGGCGGATTGGAAGAAAAACTCGACCCGTGGATGTCAGCGATTCATGACGCAATTTTGGCACTCACTGAAGAGCGTTCAAGTCGTGACGCGCGCAGCCTGATTGAAGACCTCACGGACCGCGGCCAGTTGACCCTGGAGTCGGTCACGTTCCTGCGCGGTCGCTCGTTGCAGGGCCAATTTGTGGTGGTGGATGAAGCCCAAAACTTGGAGCCAACGACCCTTAAGACCATCCTCACCCGCATTGGTGAGGGCACCAAGGTGGTATTCACCGGCGACACCAGCCAGATCGATGCCCCGTACATGGGCGAAAGCAACAACGCCCTCGCCGTGTTAATCCACGCCTTTGCTGGCCAGTCGCTATTTGGCCACATCACCTTGGCATCGTGCGAGCGTTCTGAAGTCGCCAGCCTGGCTGCTGAACTGCTCTAGGGCCGCTGCCCGCTCGGGCCGGCCACCAGCGCTCGGTTTGTCAAACGTCACACATATTCACTTGACACTTCGTCGCTGCCCTATTTAGTGTTAAACACACAGATAAGGCTTTTCATCCGGCCCCGCCCCCTTTCGGGTCGGATGAAAAACCGGTTTCCAGCGTGGGAAGCCACCAGCCCAAATTATGTGAAGAGTTTTGTTCCACCCTTTCAGCAAAGGCAACCATGACCACCTTCGACACACGCACCGCTACATCAGTTCCACTTGAACCCGCAGTCCATGGCGCGCCAACGCCGAACCCCAACCAGGTCGACGACCTCGAATTTCGTGGGCCCATCGGCGACATCGACTGGACCCAATTCTCTAACTGCAAAGGCAAAACACATTTGTTTTTTGCGCCAAAGGCCGAACGCCCCCAAGCTCGCGCCCGACGCGAGGCCAAAGCCCGATCACTTTGCGACGCGTGCATCGTGCGTGATACCTGTCGCGATTACGCACGGGTGAATCACGAATACGGCTTGTGGGGCGCTGAAAGCGAAGAAGAACGCCATCTTGCTGG
>JANQZQ010000038.1 GCA_030728545.1 Ilumatobacteraceae bacterium | reverse complement strand
GCGCTCAACGTCATTGACGAAATCATCAAGGTGATTCGCGCCAGCGAAGATGCTGCGGCTGCCAAAGAAGCGTTGATGAGCAAGAAGTTCGGTTTCACCGAACGCCAAGCCATTGACATCCTCGATATGCAGTTGCGTCAACTCACCAAACTGTCGCGAATTGACTTGGAATCCGAACAAAAAGAGATTCAAGAAAAGATCAAAGAACTCTCTGCCATTTTGCGTGACGACAAAAAACTTCGCGCAGTGATTTCAGGTGAGCTCACCAAGGTGAAAACCACGTTTGCCACGCCCCGGGTGTGCCAAATAGCTGCCGATGTGAGCGAGATGGGTGTCGAAGACCTCGTGGAAGACAAAGAACTCGTCATTGTCATGACCCAAGAGCAATACATCAAGGCCGTTTCGGCAGATTCGTTCCGTACTCAGGGTCGTGGCGGTCGTGGTGTGAGCGGTGCGCGGATGAAAAGCGACGACATCGTACGCAACATCATTTTCACTACAGCGCATGCGTATTTGTTGTTCTTTTCTAACCGGGGTCGGGTATATCGTCTGCGGGCGCTCGAAGTGCCCGAGCGTGAACGCACGGCCAAGGGCATCCCCATCGTCAACTTGTTGCCGCTGCAGCAAGGTGAAACGATTCAAGCAATTATCGACACCCGTGATTTCCCAGGTGAGCGCAACTTGTTCTTTGTGACCAAACAGGGTCAGGTAAAAAAGACAAAATTCGATGAATATGACTCGAGTCGCCGCGATGGTTTGATCGCCCTGAAGTTGCGGCCGAAGGACGAACTCGTTCGAGTGATTGAGACAAACGGAACCGATGATGTGTTCATGGTGACGCGCAGTGGCCAAACAATTCGGTTCAGCGAAAAGTCGGTGCGCCCAATGGGGCGGTCGGCCGCCGGCGTGCGGGGCATGAAGATGCGTGCTGGCGACGAAGTGGTGGCAGTTGATGTGGCAAGCGACGAATCGTCAATCCTCATGATTACCGAGTCGGGCTATGGCAAGCGCACACAGATTTCCAACTTCGCACGCAAGGGCCGTGGCGGAATGGGCATGATCGGCATCAAACTCACCGGCAAAAAAGGTCGCGTAGTGGCAGCGTTCATGGTGGGGCTAGAAGATCAAATCGTCGTGGTGGCCACTGGTGGCACCACCATTCGTATGCCTGTGCGCGAAATTTCAAGTCAGGGGCGGGCGGCCACTGGTGTGCGCGTAATGACATTAGAAGCCGGACAAGTGGTGGCCTCGGTGGCACCCATCTTCGCCGGTGACGATGCCTAGCCATCGCGAATGCCGTTTGCTCTAGCAATCGTCGCCGTTGCATCGACGGTGTTGCTGTCGTTGTCACATAGTTCGGCTCACCTCGTCAATGTTCAGCGAGCCACAACGGCTGCTGATGCACTCGCACTGGCCGTGGCAACTCATCGAGGTGTGGCACAGGTGGTGACCCAGCATGACATTGCCGACTTCGTAGCAAGCATCGACGACGACAACATGGTGACCGTGACCATTGTTCGCAATGGGGTAGCAGCAACCGCAATCGCCCACCGTCATACACTTACAAGCGAACAATGAGCAAGACACCAGCGCCATCTGCGCCCATTGAGCGTCGCCCGCGTATGCGGCGCGTGACTCGCGTGGTGCGTGACATTGATGTGTGGAGCGTGTTCAAAGTTGGCCTCGTTTTTCACCTCGTGGTGTTCATTATCGCGCTGGTGGCGATGGCCTTGTTGTGGAGTGTCGCCACTTCCACCGGCACGATCGACAATGTTGAAAATTTCTTTGAGTCATTCGGGTGGGAGTCATTCACGTTCAATGGGGCGGCACTGTTTTCTAACTTCTTGGCCTTTGGCCTACTTGCGGCGATCCTTGGTACTGCACTCTGGGTTATTGGTGCGGTGATGTTTAACCTCATTACCGAATTGGTTGGCGGCGTGCGCGTAACGGTGCTGGAAGAGGAAGTGGTACTTGATTCGTCTGATGAATAACCCCTTAGGATGAAACTCCCGATAAGGGGCTATAGCTCAGTTGGTTAGAGCGCATCCCTGATAAGGATGAGGTCACAAGTTCGATTCTTGTTAGCCCCACGAACAGATCAGGACGATGAAACTCTTCCGGCGCCTCCTCCTCGTGCTTTCCGTGGCGTCTGCCGTTGTTGGCATTCTGCGCTTCGGAGGTGGCAGCAGTAAATCTCGAGTGACCACCAAACAGGGCGGGTGGCGTACGTATACGCCACCCAAATGACAGATCAATGATTGGGGTCATCGGCGCAGGCGTAACAGGGGCACGTGTGGTGGAGCACTTGGTGGCTAGTGGTCAGGTGCACTTGTATGTGAATGACACCAACCCAGTGGTGGCGCATCGTGTGGTGGAGAAGTTCTCACGCGACACCAACCCACGCGCCACCAATAAAGTCTCGGCTGTGTCGAGCACACAAATGCTCACCACCAATGTGGTGGTGTTGGCGTGTCCGGCACCGCACGCCAAGGCTGCCCGGCGATTACTTGAAGCCGGTGTCAGCGTGGTGTCGTGTAGCGACGACGTTGAAGACGTACTTGCGCTACTTGACCTTGATGCCGTAGCCCGCCAGATGCGGCAAACGCTGGTGGTCGGGGCAACAGCCTCACCAGGTCTGTCTGGTTTGTTGGTTCATTTGCTGTCGAAACGATTCGATGAAATTGATGAAACACATGTCGCGGTGCACGGCACTGCCGGCCCAGCGTGCGCCCAACAACATCACCGGGCATTGTCCCGCCAGTCAATTGGTTGGCACGATGGTGATTGGCTGCGGCGCCCTGCTGGAAGTGGGCGCGAGTTGTGTTGGTTTCCCGACCCAGTTGGGCCACGCGATTGTTATCGTGCCGAATTGGCCGACCCCATCGTGCTTCATCACGGTGTTGCCAGCCTCACCCGCGTGACCGTGCGTGTTTCAGCAACTCGTCGCGATCGGCTCACCGCGCGGCTGCCGATGCTTACCCCACCTCATGCCGAAGGGGGTACTGGTGCGCTGCGCGTAGAGGTGCGCGGCTGGCGAAATCAGGCACGCCACGTGGAGGTGATTGGTGCCGCTGATCGGGTGGCAAATCTGGCCAGCGCGGTGGCATTTGCTGCAGCACGCAACGTGATTGCTGGTGGATTTGCTAGTGGAGTCCGTGTGTTGGGCGACGAAGAGTCACCGAATGATGCTGTGCTCCACGATGTGCTTGACGCAGGCGTGCGATTGAGTGAATTCGTCGGCACCTCGTCTCATTGAGCCGGCGTTTCCTCAACTGACAGCATCCAGATAGGTTGCGACCCGATGCCGACTCGTTACGACATTGACCCACCGGCCTTGCTGCCTGCCCGACTGGTGTTGGTGCCGGGGCGTGGCGAATTCTTTGTGCGCCATGCCGTGCATGTCGACCCTGTGGCACCCGTGGTGTTGCTGTTGCACGGGTGGACTGCAACGAGCGACCTCAATTTTTTCACGGCATATCACGAACTGAGCGAGTTTGCGACGGTCATTGGCATCGATCATCGCGGGCACGGGCACGGTTTACGCCCCGATGTCAAGTTCACCCTGGAAGATTGTGCCGACGATGCAGCAGCCGTATGCAAAGAGCTTGGTGTGTCGGCAGTAGTGGCTGTGGGCTTTTCTATGGGCGGGCCAATTGCCATGCTCATGGCGAAGCAACATCCCCACTTGGTAACAGGTCTCGTGCTGCAGGCAACCGCTTTGGAGTGGCGCGCAACCGCACGCGATCGGTCACGAATGCGCGTTATGCGAGCACTCGGCCCGATTACCCGTCGATTCATTCGTCCGAGCACCGTGCGGCTGGTATTTGCGCGGCGCATTACACGTCGTCACCCGTTGCGACGACATCTGGGATGGATGCTTGCTGAGTGGCGCCGCAGCGACCAGTGGCATATGGTGCAAGCTGGTCGGGCAATTGCAAAATTTGATGCCCGACCTTGGGCCGGTGCACTCGGCGTTCCGACGAGTGTCGTGCTTACCGTCAACGATCAATTGGTGCCCCCACGAAAACAACAGGCGTTGGCCGATCTCACCCGTGCGCAAGTTGTGCCGTTGGTAGCTGACCATTTTGTGAACGTCAGCAAGCCGCAGGAGTTCAGCGCGGCAACTGCGCAGGCGGTGCGCCTGGTGTTGACGGCCCAGCAGGGGCATTCAACAATTGCTCCATCCGCGCACTGAGCGCATCAAGTGAGTCTCTCAATTCGCTGGTGGTCACCGTGTTTGACAATGCAAGCCGCACAGCAGCCAATTCACGGGCTAAGTATTCGGCGTTCTCCTGAGTTCGTGTGGCGATAGCGCGATCATTTTCCAGGGCGTGACTATCGCGATCTTCTTGGCGGTTTTGGGCCAACAAAATGAGCGGTGCGGCGTATGCCGCTTGCACAGAAAACATGAGGTTCAACAAGATGAACGGGTATGGGTCCCAACGCAGGGCGATGGACAACACATTGATTGCAATCCAGACAATGACAAGAAACGTTTGCACGACGAGGAATCGGGCAGTGCCAAGGTTCCGGGCAACGCCTTCAGAAAAGCGTCCGAATGCACCGGCCTCGTAGGACACGTTCAATTTGCGGCGATAGCGCGGATTCGCCAGGTTTTCACGACGTTTCATGAGGTTCCTCGCGCAGCAGAGAGTGATTCTGTTTCTGACTTGAGGCGTTGACGACGCCAACCGGCAGGTAGAGCACGATCAAGCACGTCGTCGACGGTGATGGCACCCAGCAAGTGGTTGCCCGAGTCAACTACTGCAACCGACAGCAAATTGTAGGTAGCAAGTCGAATCATGACGTCACGTTCGTTCAACGTAGGAGGGATGGTTGGTTCGTGTTGTAAGCAATCTTTCAGTTTTGTTTGGGGAGGCTCACGCAGCAGTCGTTGAAAATGCACTACACCCATGTAGCCCCCGGTTGGCGGTTCATGGGGGCCATGGGTGACGAACACTTGAGCGGCAATCGATACATGTCGTTCAGGGTCGCGCACATGGGCCAAAGCTTCAGCCACGGTGGCCTCGGGTGACAGCACGATCACTTCTGGGGTCATCAGTGCCCCAGCGGTGCCTTCGGGCCACGACAGCAGTTGACGCATCGTGTCGGCATCATCTTCGTCCATGGATTCCAACACTTGAGCGCGCTGTTCGGTGCCCATCTTGCCGAGCAAGTCGGCTAGATCGTCGAACTCCATTTCATCAAACACGCTGTTCAAGCGGTCTAAATCCAAGCCTTCGATCAGCCGCAATTGCTCGTCTTCGGGCAGTTCTTCCAGCACGTCAGCTAAACGCTCGTCATCCATGGCTGCGGCAATCATGCGACGTTGTTCAATCGGGAGAGAAGCAATAAATGTTGCGACATCACTTGGGTGCATATTGCGTAGCCGCGCCGCCTCGGCTGCAATCGGGGTGGTTGGTGCAAAGAGTGATGCAACTTCATGCCAGTCGACCAATCGAAATGTCGGGCGCGCCAGTAGTGAACTGCGTTTGGTCAAACGAACCTTGGCGACGTACCAAGCTGGGTGGTGGCCACCGTGGTATTGCAGGGCAACGTCGGCAACTGTTTCGTTGCCGTAGTGCTGGTCAAAAACATCAGCAGCAAGTAAACGCTCACCCTCACGGGTACGAAACGGGTTCAAATCAAGGTCGTAACTTTTGAGCCGCACCCCACTGTTGTCGAGCGACGCCACGCGGGCGGCTGAAACAAAGATTCTCCGCCGTTGACTGGTGGCGACGTAACCCAAGACACGAGGTGCCTCGGTGGATCGCCCCGGAACTACGACAATGTCATCGATCTTTCCGATGAAGGCACCACCGGCATCTAGTAGCGGCAACCGCATGATGCGATATGCATAGATGAGGTCGGTCGTGGCTAACACGACGTGAGGCTACCCATACATATATGGGTAAGCAGCGCTACCTGCAGCATTTTTCAGCTGCGGAAATCGCTGAGTGCGAGTGCCACATATTCCCGGAGATACATCGTGGTGTCGGCTACTGCGTCAACTCGCGGGATGAGGAATGCCACAGAGATGTCAGAAAAAGACTTGTCGGTGATGACAGGGTCAGAGCCGATCATCCGGATGTTGTTGAAGTACCGACTGAATTCACGTCGCGCTCGGCGCAGATGAAAGTCCGAGGTGACGATGGCCAAAGCCATATCCGGGGCAAACAGGGCTGAATCTCGTGCTTGTTTGGCATGCCCCTTGGTGTTTAACGAGATGGCGTCAATGATGATGTTGGCTGCAGGCACACCCAGTCGTTGGGCTTGGGCCTGCATTAACTGGCCCTGTTGCTCTGGCTCACGCAGCGCTTGCATACCTGGCTGGGCGCCAGTCATGACGAGGGTGGCGTTGGGATAGTCGCGCCACAACATCACACCGCGATTCACCCGGCGCACGGTTTCTCTGCCCGAGGCATCCAACTCGGGTTGGTCTGCAATATCAAAGCCTGCACTTAATACAAAGATGTAGCGCGGCGACCAGCCGTCTTCGAGCGTCGACTCCACCATGAGTGGTCGCTCTAGCAACAGTGCAGAAAGGGGTGTGCACGCCAGCCACAAACCCGCCAAAGCGCAAGTTCCAATGATTTTTACCCATCGCTCGAGCCGTGAGGTACGCCAGAGGTAGACCCACACCCCGACCAATAGGACCAGTGGCAACCACAGCGGTTCAACGAGATCTTTGGCCACAGCATCAAGAGTACGAATCTCACCCGTAGAGTGGGGCTTCGTTTCGGGGACGTAGCTCAGCTGGCTAGAGCACCTGCTTTGCAAGCAGGGGGTCGTGGGTTCGAGTCCCATCGTCTCCACTTCATGAGTTCAGTTGTGCTGCTGCTCTCGTGCCG
>JANQZQ010000037.1:4753-6930 GCA_030728545.1 Ilumatobacteraceae bacterium | reverse complement strand
CGGGGTACGTGCGCACGGGCGGTTATCAATCGCTGCGCAAAGCAGTGGGCACGATGACACCGCAACAGGTGCACGACGAGGTGAAAGCTGCCGAGATTCAGGGTCGTGGTGGTGCTGGTTTTCCGGCGGGCACCAAGTGGGGCTTTCTGCCTGCCGATGTGCATCCGCGCTATCTCGTCATCAACGGTGACGAAAGTGAGCCAGGCACCTACAAAGATCGCATGCTCATGGAGCTTGACCCGCACCAACTGATTGAAGGAATCTTGCTGGCTTGCTACGCATTAAATGCAGCACAGGCATTTTTGTATGTGCGTGGCGAGATGGCTTTGGCCCAAGAACGGCTCGCCCAGGCGCTCAATGATGCTTATGCCAACAACATGGTGGGCAAGAACATTTGTGGGAGCCAGTTTTCTGTCGACATCACGCTCACCTGGGGTGCTGGTGCCTACATCGTGGGTGAAGAAACTGCGTTGATTGAAAGTCTCGAAGGTGAGCGCGGCATGCCGCGATTGAAGCCACCGTTTTTTCCAGCCGTCAAAGGTTTGTATATGCAGCCCACGATCGTGAATAACGTCGAGACCTTGGCCAACTTGCCGTACATCGTTGGTCAGGGTGGCGGCGACTTCAAGTCACTTGGTGCACCAACTTCGACTGGCATGCGCATGTTTGCCATCAGTGGTCACGTGAACAAGCCCGGCGTGTTTGAAGTGCCCAACGGTGTGACCACATTCCGAATGTTGTTTGAGGCGTCTGAATATTGCGGCGGTGTGCGCAACGGCGGCAGCGTCAAAGCCTTCATTCCTGGTGGTGCATCGGCGATGTGGTTTTTCCCCGAACACCTTGACATGGCACTCGACAAACCAACCGTTGACAAGGCTGGGTCGATGCTTGGTTCAGGGGCCATCGTGGTGATGGACCAATCCACCGACATGGTGGCTGCGTGTTGGCGAATCGTGCGGTTCTTTGCGCGTGAGTCATGCGGCAAATGCACACCATGCCGCGAAGGCACCACATGGTTGGAGCGCGTATTGAAGCGCATGCTCGATGGACACGGTCGCGCCGAGGACATCGACTTGTTGTTTGAGATCAGCGAAAGCATCAGCCCAGGCATCGCTTGGCCTCCGCGACAGACCACCATTTGTCCGCTCGGGCCATCGGCAGTGTCGCCAATTGCATCAGCCGTGCGACGTTTCCGCCCTGAGTTTGAGCACTACATCGAACACGGCCGCCCGATTGACGGTGTTGAGTCGCCGTTTGCCACCCACCTAGCCACGCACGTCTGATTCGAACGCCATGACCGACACCGCAGCACCAAAGACCACAGTCAGCATCACCGTTGACGGCCGCGCAGTCGAGGCCAAGCCTGGCGAATTGCTCATCAATGCCTGCGAGCAGTCGGGTTCGTTTGTTCCCCACTTCTGCTATCACCCCCGCATGTCGGCAGTCGGCATGTGTCGCCAGTGCATCGTTGAAGTAGAAGGCCCGCGCGGCAAGGCGCTCGTGGTGTCGTGCATGACTCCGGTCGCCGAAGGCCAAGTGGTGTCCACTACTTCTGAGCCTGCCAAGCGCGCGCAAGAAGGTGTGCTCGAGTTGTTGCTTGCAAATCATCCGTTGGATTGTCCGGTGTGCGACAAAGGTGGCGAGTGCCCGCTGCAAGACCAAGCGTTTTCGCATGGCCCCGGCGAGAGCCGTTACGTCGAAGAAAAGCGCCACTACGAAAAGCCGATTCCCATCAGCGACTTGGTGTTCTTGGATCGTGAGCGCTGCATTCTGTGCGATCGCTGCACTCGCTTTGCTAGCGAAGTGGCTGGCGACCCGCTGATCTCGTTCACGAGTCGGGGCAACAACACGCAAGTCATGACGTTTCCCGACGAACCGTTCAGCTCGTATTTTTCTGGCAACACCGTGCAGATCTGTCCGGTCGGCGCCCTCACGGCATCGCCATACCGCTTCAAGGCACGCCCGTGGGACTTGGAACAAGTGGAAAGCACCTGTACCACCTGCAGTGTTGGTTGCCGCACCGTGGTGCAAAGCAGTCGAGACGAACTCGTGCGCTATCAGGGTGTTGATATCGAATCGGTCAACTGGGGTTGGCTGTGTGACCGCGGTCGATTCAACTTCGAGTCGGTGAATTCAAAGAACCGTGTGCACGCGCCGTTGGTGCGCAAAGACGGAGA
>JANQZQ010000037.1:2702-4653 GCA_030728545.1 Ilumatobacteraceae bacterium | reverse complement strand
CCTGTTTTGTATCTACGACTGCGTGATGCTGCAGAAAAACGCCAGACCCGAATCATCGAAGTTTCGCCTCGCGCCACCGGATTGGCCGACTACGCGTGGAAGTCGGTGCGCCACGACCCAGGTGACCAGCCGCGCGTGGTGAGTGAGTTGCTTGCTTCGCCAGATGTCGCTGCGCAATTGGCGCTGGGCAATGTGGCTGTTGTGGTGGGTCGCGGCAACCTCGCCGAGTCACCCGAGTTTTCGCTGCTTGCTGTGGGCGCAGTGCTCAGTGCGCAACCCGAGGCCCGGGTGTTGCCAGTAGTGCGTCGCGGCAACGTGCGTGGCGCAGTAACCGCCGGCTTGACGCCGCAACGGGTAGACGGTGACACCAATGCGATACTCGCCGCAGCCGCAGCAGGCAAGGTGGAGTGCCTTGTTCTGCTGGGCGCCGACCCATTCACCGATGTGCCTGATGCTGACTTGGTGCAGCGTGCCTTTGCAGGTGTCAAACATGTGATTGCTGTCGACACGTTCGTGACCGAGTCATCACGCCACGCCGAGGTGTTGTTGCCGGCGGCGGCCTATGGCGAAAAAATGGGAACCACCACCAACTGCGAGGGTCGCGTCAGTGATGTGGCCCAAAAAATCACGACTGCTGGCACGGCACGACCCGACTGGATGATTGCTGCGGAACTCGCGATGGAACTTGGCGTTGATCTTGGTTATTCGTCGTACGGCGAAGTGCATGCCGCAATGGCAGCGGGCGTCGCAGCATTCGCCCCTGTCGCCGAGGCTCGTGCGGTGCGTCGCGAAGGTGTGGTCATTGCGCACCCAGTAGCAGTGCGTATCACTGCGGCTGCCACCTCGGCAGCGCCACGCTTAACTCATCAGTTTCGATTGCTGGTTTCACGCGTGTTGTACGACCAGGCAGTATCAACGAGCCAGAGCCCGTCGCTCGCCCCGTTGGCGCGTGACGCCGGAATCCACCTGCATTCAAGTGACGCACTTCGACTTGGGGTGCGTGAGGGCAGCGACTTGCGTGTTGCTGCCAATGGCTCGGCAGTCGTGTTGCCACTGGTAATCGACGATGCAGTGTCACGCGGCGTGGCTTTCGTTCCGTTCAATCAGCACGGCAATGACATTCGGGTGTTGATTCGCCACGATGTGCCGGTAACCGATCTGGTTATCGAGGTCATCTGATGTTGGCCCTCGACCCGATGCTCGAGGGCGGTTTGTTGTGGACACCTTTGTTGATCGTGTTGCTCAAGGTTGTGGTGGTGTTCGTTATTGGTTTGGTAGCGACCATGTTGATGGTGTGGTTCGAGCGCAAGGTCATTGCCGGAATGCAAAATCGAATCGGGCCGAATAAGGCTGGCCCGTTTGGTTTGTTGCAAACGCTGGCAGATGGCATCAAGCTCTTTTTCAAGGAAGATTTGATTCCGCGTCGTTCCGATCGCTTCGTGTTTGCCCTCGCCCCGTTTTTGGCACTGGTTCCGGCGTTCCTCGCCTTTTCAATCATTCCGTTAGGCGGAGACTTCCGCGACGGCAACGATGGCATCGTCACGTGGTTTGGCGTTGAAACACGGGTGCAACTCGCCGACCCGCACATCGGAGTGTTGTTCGCCCTCGCAATCTCGTCAATCGCGGTGTATGGCATCATGCTGGCCGGCTGGTCGAGTGGTTCGAAGTATCCGCTACTGGGTTCGGTGCGCGCCTCGGCTCAGATGGTGAGCTACGAAGCAGCGCTCGGGTTGTCTCTGGCGTCGGTGATCTTGGTGTCAGGAACACTTTCCACGAGTGGCATCGTGGGCACACAGACAACACTCACCAACTGGAATGTTGCGGCCACCGGCATTGTGCCATTCATTATTTTTCTTATCGCTGCCACCGCCGAGCTCAATCGTCCACCATTCGATCTGGTGGAAGCCGAGCAGGAACTCGTCGGTGGCTTCAACACCGAGTATTCGTCAAT
>JANQZQ010000037.1:0-2602 GCA_030728545.1 Ilumatobacteraceae bacterium | reverse complement strand
TTTCTTGCCGAGTTCATGAACACCGTCACGATGTCGGCGTTGATCGTGACCTTATTCTTCGGTGGGCCACAGCCCCCTTCATACGGTGGAGTCACACTGGATATTCCATTGATTCCGAACGGTCTCGAAGGCACGATCTGGCTTCTTGCCAAGGTGGTCGTGTTTCTCTACATCTATGTCTGGTTCCGGGCCTCGCTACCACGCTTGCGCTACGACCAGCTCATGGATTTCGGTTGGAAAGTGCTGATTCCAGCCTCGCTTGGATGGTTCATTTTGTTGGCGGCCCAGCGCTTGGCACGCAATGAGGGCTGGAATATTTTTGCAACCACCGCAATTGCTGTGGCGGTGTTGGGGGTGTGTTACGTGCTCATGCAGGCGGCTTTCGCCGTGAGCAACAAGACTCGTGAGCGAGAAGGAGCACAGTTCTAGATGGGTTATCTCGGAGGCTTCCTCGTAACGCTGCGCCAGCACGGTCGCAAGAACCGCGTGACCACGCAGTACTCAGGCGGACGGTTGTTCAAACGCGACAAGCGCAATGCCGCAACCATGGACGAAAAAATTGACAAACCCGAGCGTTTGCACGGGCGCCATGTGCTCAATCGCTATGAGGACGGCATGGAGAAGTGCATCGGTTGTGAATTGTGTGCAGCAGTGTGCCCAGCCAAGTGCATCCATGTGCGTGGTGCCGACAATGACCCCGATAACCCAACATCCCCAGGTGAGCGCTTCGGCTGGATCTACGAGATCAACTATCTGCGCTGCATTCACTGCGACCTCTGTGTTGAAGCGTGCCCAACCGAGGCAATTACCGAGACCAAGCTGTTCGAATTTTCATTCACTAATCGCAAGGATGCGATCTACACCAAGAACGAGTTATTGGTAGGGGATGACGGCAAGCCGCAGCACATGCCCTGGGAAGACTGGCGCCCAGGTGAAGACGAGCACACTTCGGCGTGGATGCGGGCCACCGCATCTGCGGGTGATGCCGAATTCGTCGGCGTGGTGTCATGGGCAGGCGAGCTCGGTTATGGAGTGCGAGCGGCCGAAGCAGCCCAGAGCGAAGCCGACGAATCATCGACACAAGGTGATGGTGCACGGCACTAATGGAGCTCATTGTTTTTGTTCTTGCCAGTGCGATGATGCTGATCGGCGCATTTGGCGTAATCACGCGCCGTAACCCCGTGCATGCCGCACTGTCGCTGGTGCTCACGTTGTTTGGTGTGGCGGTGCATTTCGTGGCGCTTGAGGCATATTTTTTGGCAGCGGTGCAGATCATCGTCTATGCCGGAGCAATCGTGGTGCTGTTTTTGTTCGTCATCATGTTGCTGGGTGTTGACAAAGCAGAAGATTTACAAACCGAGCCACTCGTGGCACAGCGCTGGCTGGCGGGCATAGCCGGGCTCGGTTTATTGGGTTTGCTGGTCATCGCCGTGTCACGCGGTGCGGAAATGCTCACCACACGCGCAGAAGGTCTTGCAACGTCGGCGGAAGGTGCTTCTGGTGATGCCAACATCCAACAACTGGCCCGCTCGGTCTTTGGTGACTATGTGGTGGCGTTTGAACTCACATCGATTTTGTTGGTAGTTGCCGTAGTCGGCACCGTGATGCTCGCGCGGCGGCGCGTGCCAGGGGAGGCGTGATGCCCGAGCCAACGACGCTGTCCTACCTAATCGTCGCCGCCCTGTTGTTCGTCATGGGCACAGTGGGCGTGATGGTGCGGCGTAATCCGCTGATCATGTTCATGTGCATCGAATTGATGTTGAATGCAGTCAACTTGTCGTTCGTTGCGCTGGCTCGCGAACTTACGGATATCAATGGCCAGTCAATTGTGTTCTTCGTTCTGGTTGTTGCGGCAGCTGAAGTGGTCGTTGGGTTGGGCATCATCGTGGCAATCATGCGCAATCGATCCAGCCTGAGTGCCGATGACATGGCGGAGTTGGCGGGCTAGGAACATGACGAATCTGGTGTGGTTGGTGCCGTTCTTGCCGCTTGTCGGCGGACTGATGTTGATCGTTGTCGGCTCACGTATCGGGGAGCCGCGTGCAGGCTGGCTCGCCACCCTGATAACTGCTGCATCGTTTGCGGTGACTGTGGCGGTGTATTTCGACTTACTCGGTATGCCCGCCGAAGAGCGCTCGCACGTAGTGACGCTGTTTCAATGGATTCCTGTTGGTGCACTGCAGATTGACTTTGCTTTGCTGGCTGACCCGCTCAGCATCACGATGGCGTTGTTCGTAACCGGCATTGGCTCGTTGATTCATTTGTACGCAATTGGGTATATGCATGGCGACCCGAAGTTTGCCAAGTTCTTTTTGTATCTCAACTTGTTCGTGTTCTCCATGTTGATGTTGGTGCTCGGCGAAAACCTGCTCGTGACTTTCCTTGGCTGGGAAGGCGTGGGGGCGTGCTCATATTTCCTCATTTCGTTTTGGCACACCCGCAATAGTGCAGCAGTGGCCGGCAAAAAAGCTTTCGTCACCAACCGCATCGGTGACTGGGGTGTGATGACAGCGATGTTCGTGGCTTTCTCGGCAGTTGGCTCGGTGTCGTACAAGGCCATCAATGAATCCGCGCTCGAAGGCACCATTTCGCAAACGGCAAT